>JBJEKY010000093.1:0-13364 GCA_051878875.1 Lachnospiraceae bacterium
TGTTGCCCGGTATGTGGACAACAATTTTCCTTGAACGCTGCAAAATGGGAAGGCGAAGAGATTCTGGAAGGCAATCTGGAGTGCAGCGGAGGACACCGCTTCCGCATCGCGGAAGGTGTTATTGACTTTCAAAGTCAGGAACAGCAGGATATGAATTCCTGGAGCGAATATTACAAGGAAACAGATTATGAAGAACTGGACCGGCAGATTGAAGCACGGATGTCGGAAACACAGCGTAAAAAAGGAGAACTTGCCATAAGTGCGATCCTAAAAGAAGTTAGATCCAGGGAGCCGCGAACGGTATTGGACATTGCTTGTGGCAGAGGAATGCTGCTAAGGGAAATGATTCCCGCGTTAAAACGGGGAACGGAACTGATTGCAGCGGATCTAAGTTTTGATGTCTTGAAATATGACCGGCTAAAATATGGAAAACTGAATCCGGATGTACATGTAACCTATATCGCATGCGATGCGACTAATTTACCACTGAAAGCAGAGACTGTGGATATGGCAGTGAGTTTTTATGGCATCGCAAATATGTATACCGCGGCAGGAGCGGGGGTAAAAGATGCGTGCCGGGTATTGAAACCGGAAGGGGCACTTTTGGATACCTTTACGGCGATTGAAGAAGAGTCACAGGCATTCTCTATTCTTAAGCAGTATTGTGGGGAAAACAGTATGGAAGGTGCGGAGTGTATAGTTTTGGAACAGGAAATTGAAAAACTCCACGCAGAAGCCTTTTCACAGGTTGAAACACAATTGATTTTTGAAGGAATCGGCGATGTAAAACCGGAAGAAAGCGTGGACCTGATTCCCTACTGGCAGGAAAAATATCGGGATATCCTGTTTCTTTCAAGCAAGTAAGTGTTGTTTTCAAGTGTAAAATACTATGTTAAAATAAAGTGGTGAAGAAAGGAGTAGCAGGATGCATACAGAGAAAAGATTCAAAAAATATTCTGTTTTATGCAGTATTCTGATGGTATTAGCATTGCTGGTGTCATTAGGCATGCCGGTGAGCGCGGCAACGGCACGGGCAACCACAATGAAACTGGAAAAAACAGAAGGAACCGTTACATTAAAAACACAGAACGGAACCAAGAGGAAAATCACAAACGGCATGCGTCTGTATAATGGAAATTGTGTAACCACAGCATCAGACAGTTATGCCGAAATCAGTCTGGACAGTAGTAAAACAGTGAAACTGGATCAGAATTCTTCTGTGACATTTCGTCAGAATGGAAAAAAACTGGAACTTCTGGTAAAGACTGGAAAACTGTTTTTCAATGTAAGCTCTCCTTTGACAGATGAGGAAAGTATGAATATCCGTACCTCCACTACGGTAACGGGAATCAGGGGAACCTGCGGTGTTGTGGAGTATGTTGATGTGAATAAATCCAAGCTATATTTACTTGAGGGGAAAGTTACACTTGGAAGTGGTGATAACGCTACGACCATTTATGGTGGACAAACTGCCACGATAGTGTTAGGTGAAAAAAAGGAACAGCCGGGAGAGACAGAAAAGCCGGGAGAGGAAGATCAGAAATATCAGATTACGGTTGAGAAAATGACGGAAGAAGCAGTGCCTGTGGTTGCTATCACGGAGATCTTAAACAATAAAGAGCTTCAGGCGAAGATCGAGAAGACAACGGATTTAAAGATAGAAAAGCTGGAGAAAGTATTAGAAGAGAGCCTGAATCCAACGGATCCGGATGAGGGCGGCCAGGAAGAAAGTTCGGAGGAAGGAGATAAGAACAATTCCCAGGAGGAGAATACTGACGAAGGCGACAATACACAGGAAACAACACCGATCTATCCTCACCCTCCATGGGACTCCATTATAGAGGATCCCCCAACAGGCGGTGACACTACAGAAGATCCTCCTACAAATGATGACGGCACAGGTGGTGGCGAAAAAGAGCCCCCAACAGAAGAGCCCGCCCCAGAAGACCCTCCCACAGATGGTGAGATAGCAAGCTAGATGCCGCCCCATGAGATACTATCGAAGAGATACTTACAGGTGGGGAAAACTAAACGGAACCCATTCGCATAAATAGAAAGGAGGAACCTCCCTTGAAGAAAAAAACGTTAGCACTGTTGTTGACTGTAGCGCTTCTGTGTGCGGGCACCGTGCAGTATGTAAGTGCAGAAAACGCAGAAACCACAGAAACCACAAACGACGCGGCTGATTCAACGACCACGGAGGACACAATAACGGATGAAACAACTACGGAAGCAGGGACTTGCGTTGCCGCATCCGGTATCTCAAAGGATTCCAAGGGAAGAATGTACATAGCGGATCGGATACATCATGTATTGTACAGACGTTCTACCAGTGGAAAATATACCATACTTGCCGGAACCTATGATAAAAGCGGAAAAAAGACCGGTACGGCAGAAAATGCGCTGTTTAACTCCCCATGGGATGTGGTGGCATATGGTAGCGGCTGGGCTATTTCTGACAGTGAAAACCATGTTATACGACTGTATAAAAATGGGAAGGTAACGACCCTGGCAGGTGCAGGAAAGAGTGGCTATAAGAATGCAAAAGGTAAAAGTGCCAAGTTTAACCGTCCTACCGGTATGGCAGCGGGTACGAATGGTGAGATCTATGTTGCGGATACCGGAAACAATGTGATCCGTAAAATAGATAAGAACGGAAAAGTGACACTTTATGCCGGGGGAAAGCAGGGCTGTGCAAGCGGAAGCCTCAAAAATGCCCGCTTCAACGAGCCTACCGGACTGTATTATTACAAAGGTGCCCTGTATGTGGCTGATTCCGGCAATCACAGGATTTGCAAGATCGCCAAAGGAAAAGTGACCACTGTGGCAGGAAGTTCAAAGGGTGTGGAAGGAGATAAAAATGCAAGTGCATTAAAAGCACGTTTTTCCAATCCGCAAGAGATTTATTGGTACCAGAATGTTATGTATATCTCCGATACCGGAAACGGCTCTGTGAAATGTTTGAGTAACGGTAAAGTCACAACCATTGTTAAGGCATTTTCCATGGACGATGGACTGGCACCGGCGGAACCCTGTGGACTGATGATTTATAGCGGAAAGCTGTATGTGGGAGATATATTTGCTGAAAAGCTTCTGGAAGTAGAGAGATAAAATACATGAAATGATGATCGCGGAGTGGTATAAGGTGAATCTGTGATTATGAATTTGAATGTCTGTGAGTTGTGTTTTTCAATTGCTTGATTTTTAAGGAAAAATAAGGGATTGGACACGATTTTATTTAAGATAGGAAGGCTTGATTTTGCTTAGATGAAGTGATATTATCATCCATGGAAAGATTTTTTCGAAAGGAGAATGGATATAATGAGTGTTATTCCAGAGAGATTAAAAGCATTACGAGAACTGATGGATAAGAAAGGTATCGATATGTATATCGTACCGACAGCAGATTTCCATCAGAGTGAATATGTTGGGGATCATTTTAAAGCAAGAAAATTTATTACAGGATTCTCCGGATCAGCAGGAACAGCTGTGATCACCAAAGATGAAGCACGTCTTTGGACAGATGCACGCTACTTCCTTCAGGCGGGAAAACAGCTGCAGGATACCACTGTTCAGTTAATGAAAATGTTCGAGCCGGGATATCCGTCATTAGATGAATATATCGCGGATACTTTGAAGGCAGGACAGACAGTAGGTTTTGACGGACGTGTTGTTTCTGTCGGAGAAGGCGAAGGCTATGCGGCCATTGCAGCAAAATGTGGTGCAAAGGTTGATTATAAAGAGGATCTTATTGATGAGATCTGGACTGACCGTCCGGAGCTTTCCAAAGAACCGGCATGGGAGCTGGATGTAAAATATGCAGGTGAAACCGTAGCTGACAAGCTGGGAAGAATCCGTGAGGAAATGAAGAAATCCGGAGCAACCGTTCATGCATTGACTACCATTGATGATATTTGCTGGACACTTAATATCCGTGGAAACGATATTGATTTCTTCCCATTGGTATTAAGCTATGCATTGATCACCATGGACAGCTATGAACTTTATATCGACGAGTCTAAGTTAAGTGCAGAGACGAAAGAACATCTTGCAAAAGATGGTGTGAAATTACATCCATACAATGACATCTATGCAGATATCTGCAAACTGGATGCAAAAGAGACCATCATGGTTGACCCGGATAAATTAAACTATGCATTATATCAGAACATTCCGGAATCTGTAAAGAAGGTTGAACAGCAGAACCCGGCGATCTTAATGAAAGCATGCAAGAACAAAGTTGAAGTAGAGAATATCCGTAAAGCTCAGATCAAAGATAGCGTAGCACATGTTCGTTTCATGAAGTGGATGAAAGAAAACTACGATAAGATGGAAATCACTGAAATGAGCGCAGCTGACAAATTAAATGAGTTCAGAGCAGAAATGGGTAACTTTATCCGCCCAAGTTTCGCTCCGATCTCTGCATGGGCTGAGCATGGTGCGATCGTACATTATGAATCTTCTCCGGAAACCGATGTACGTATTACCGGAGGAAGCTTATATCTGTCTGATACCGGTGCAGGATTCTACGAAGGTTCAACAGATATTACCAGAACGTTTGCAATCGGTGAAGTAACAGAGCAGATGAAGAAGGACTTTACTTTGGTTGCTATCAGTAACTTATCCCTTGGATCAGCAAAATTCCTTCAGGGATGTACCGGTCTGGTTCTGGATGTTCTTTCCAGAAAACCATTCTGGGATAGAAACATGAACTTCAATCATGGTACAGGACACGGAGTAGGATACCTTCTTAACATTCATGAAGGACCTGCAGGATTCCGCTGGAAATACAGAAAAGGTGAGACTGCTGAGTTACAGGAAGGCATGATCATCACAGATGAGCCGGGTATCTATATCGAGGGATCTCATGGAATCCGTCTTGAGAACGAAGTACTTGTTTGCAAGGGTGAACAGAATGAATATGGTCAGTTCTTACATTTCGATGAGATCACATTAGTACCATTTGACCTTGATGCCATCGATCCTGATTTCATGACAGCAGAAGAGAAGAAACTTCTCAATAACTATCATGCAAAGGTTTACGAAAAGATTTCTCCATATTTAGAGGGTGACGAGTTAGAGTTCTTAAAGAAATACACAAGAGCAATCTAAAGAAGCAATCCGGATTAACCGGTAAAAAAGTCGCTCGCGTAAATACGCGGGCGACTTCTTTTTGCAGTCAGGAGGCTGGTTACAGCCTCTTGCTTCGGTGGGCTTTTCGGCACACCGTTAAAATGATCATTGGAAAAATACAGAGATATTTCCTGCGGAACACTCGATGGAGATATCCCGGTCAGCGTGGTTGTTTTTGGTGTAGTTTTTCTCAACCCCGTTTTTGCTCTGGCCGTTAAATTCGATACGTCCCAGAGAACAGGAAAGATCGTAGTTATAATCTGTTGTAGAGCCAGGAAGAGTAAGCTCCGTATTACCGGCATCTGTTTCAATATCCATTTCTGTGGCCGTGATATTTTTGATGGTAAGGTTTCCGGCATTTACACTGATGTCTACTTCATCGGCATTCAGTTTGGCTGTAGATTTCACGTTTCCTGCAGCCAGCTCCAATTCCAGATTTCCGATAAAATAATCTTCCGGGATCAGAACTGTGATCCTGGCAGTGGGATCGCCCACGATATGGTGATCCTGTGAAGACAGTTGAATGCTGCCTTTACCGTTTTCCATCAGAAGGATGGTATCAGAAGTAGATTTATACTGTGCAATAAAAGAAATCTTATCTGTATCAGCAGAAGATTCAATGTTCAGTTCCGCGGCATTTACATCAATTTCCAGACTGGATAACTGATTGTAAGTAAAGTCATATTGTTTGCCGTCTTCCATGGTGGTAGTTAATGTTTCAGACCAGTGATCATCGTCATCATTGTCATGATCATCGTCGTCATCCCAGTCATTTTCGTCGTCATCATCCCAATCGTCTTCAGGATCGATCACATCGTTTTCATCCCAATCGTCATCATCTTTGGAAGAGAAGTTGATTCCCCAAAGATGATGGGAATGTTTCTGAACCGCTGCGAAAGCATCGGAAGCTGTGGCATTTTCGCCAAGGACGAGACCGGAGCCTAGTAGAACGGCACCAGCGATAATCAAAGCCAGTATGGTGATCAGACAAATTTTTGCGAACTTTTTCATGCGGCAGCACCTCCTATGGATTGTCTGGATCTGTTGATCAGATCACAGATATTGCGGTAGCACCATGGGATAAAGCGGAAACACAGTTCTCCGCTGGCCAGGGTAAAAAGAGTTCCGAAGGCAAGACAAAACAGTCCTAATCCAATAAGGAAAAGTCCGGGGCCGATGGTGGCAGCCAGAGTCATGATGCCGATCACGATCAGGGTGATTCCCGTAACCACACCGGCAATGGCAAGCGCAAAGCAGGTAGCGATGATGCCCACCAGTATGCCTAAGATGCCAAACACAACACCCAGGATTCCGCCCAGTACACTGCCCCATGCAGGACAGGTAAATATCAGGATTGCGATGAACATTACAATACAGAAAGTGCGGTGCTCACGGTAAAACTGCCATTCGTTAAGTTTACGTTTGATCCGCTCCGATAAGGACGCCTTGGGCTGCCCGGTGTGATCGGTGTAGCTTCGGTTGTAATCATTATCCTGATAGGACTGATAGCGGAAATTGTTTGAAGCGTTACCGTTGCCCTGATCCGCTGTGGACTGACCTGCTGTGAAAGGATCCTCTGTAGCCGGATCTTCTGCCTGACAGAAGCCTTGTTCTCCAAAAGATCCGGAAGCCCGGGTCAGATCCTTTTTAATAGAAACCGCTACTTTTTCCGGAGATCCCAGCTCGCTTATCACATTTGCCTCGTTTTCCGGACCGGCATCTTCAAAATAGTTTTCATAAAAGGTCAGTGCATCTGCACGTTCTTCCGGTGAAATATCGGATAGCAGATGATCTAACCGATTCAAAAATTCCTGTTTACTCATGCGATATCCTCCCCTGTAAATAATTGGGTAATTTTGGATGAATAGTCATTCCAAGCTAAAATGTATTCGGCCAGTTTGCTTAAACCCGTGGCAGAAATTCGGTAATAACGTCTGTTGCGGCCGTTGTATTCCTGATCGTAGGTTTCAAGATACCCTTCATTCTGAAGCCGGCGTAGCACCGGATAGAGCGTGGATTCGGAAATATCCAGAACACTTCGGACATCCTGGGTGATCTTGTAGCCGTAGGTTCCGTTATCTTCCTTGGAAACCGTGGCCAGAACGATGGCATCCAACAAGGCAGCGCCTGTATTAAAGACCATAGATTCACTCCCTTTGAATTATAATATTATATGTGATATAGTATCGTTGTATACATACTATATATCATATAATATTGTTTGTCAATACTATATTGTAGAAAATATATTAGAGTGGGGAAACAGCAGGAGGAATCCATCAAATACGTTGAGAAAACCAAGAAAATGAAGTATAATAGGGAATAGTTAGGAACTTAGGATGAGAAACAATAACTTAGGTAGGATATAATATGAAAAAATCTTTTACTTATGCCGGAATGGTACTGCTAGTGGCGGCAGTCATTATGATCGCGGGAAAGAAAACTGCGGTGTATGCGGATACGACAACCTATCATCTTACTTACATAGATTGTAATACCATGGAAGAATCCTCTGAGGATTCCAATTATTTTGTCGTTGGCTTTAACCATGATATGAGCGGTGCTACGGATTGGAAACTTCATTATACAGATGGTCAGGAAAGCTATACCACCGGGAAAACCGATCAGGACACACAGAAACGGACAGATGAAAAGTCGACAACATCGGGTGGCAAAACGGTGGTGTTTTATCTGAAACAGAAGACCGGAGAGTACCGGATTACTGCGATCACCTGTAAGCTGAATGGAAAAACTGTTTCTTTCAATGTAAAGAAAGAGGCAGTAAGACAGAAAAATGTAGATGATACATTTGTCGTGCAGCCCACGCAGGAAGAGCTGGCTCAATATGAAGAAAAAGCCAGTGCACTGACGCAGTATCTTTTACCGCGGGCATCCTCCAATGAGAATGTTTTTCTGGAGGGAGAAGGAAGGCTTCTCTCCATGGCTGCAAAGAAGGCAGCGGCAGACGGTAAAACCGTGATCATGTTAGATCCCGGACATGGAGGATATTCCGGTGCCAACCGGACCTACGACGGTGTCAAATACTACGAAGATGAATTGTGTTTGCAGATTGCCAATGCCTGCAAAGTGGAACTGGAGAAAAACAATAATATAGAAGTATTCCTTACCAGAACCACCAATGTGAACATGGCACTGGCGGAGCGGGTAAAGCTGGCATACAGCAAGAGTGCATCCATGCTGGTCAGCCTTCATCTGAATGCTACGGATGCGGCGGTAGTTACCGATACGTCATCAGCCACCGGAGCAGAGGCGATCTACCAGAATGGTAATTATAATGCAACGGTCTCAGAGTGGTCCAAAACGCTGGCAGATAATATCGTGAATGAGTTGTCGGCTCTTGGAATGAAGAAAAGAGGCATTTATTTCAAAAACTCAGCGTCCATGAAGTATCCGGACGGTTCCGTGGCAGATAATTTTGCCATCAACAGGGAAGCCAAGTTGGTGGGAATGCCTGCAATCATTGTGGAACATTGCTTTATAAATAATTACTCGGATTTTACAAATTTCCTGGCAACGGAGGAAAAACTTGCGTTGCTTGGTGCGGCGGATGCAAGAGGAATCCTTGGCTTTTTGAACCAGAGCGGATCCTCGGAAGAAGAGAGCCAACAGTTAAGTGCACCAACAAATGTGAAACCCTCCGCAATGACCCAAATGCGGGTAAAGGTAAGCTTTAAGTACAGCGGGCAGGGAACTCCCGGTGGTTATGAACTATACAGATCGGAAAGTATAGACGGAACCTATTCCAAAATCGCAAACGGAAGCGCGGGTGCGACCTATATCATCGATGCTACCGGCGAAGCAGGAAAGACATATTATTATAAAGTCCGTGCAGTGAAAAGCAATGTCAACGGCTATCTTTACAGTGATTTCAGCCAACCGGTAAGCTACAGATTTTTAAAGACACCGGCCTATGTATCGGGAACTGTGGGAACAGACGGAAGCTTTACCTTGAAATGGAACACCGTGAAAGGGGCTGACGGTTATCAGGTGGTACGTTCGGAAAGCCCCACGGGAACCTTTAAGTCTGTGGCAAAGGTTACGGGAAAAAGTTTTACCGATCAGACAGCAGAAGGAAAGACCTACTATTATAAGATCCGTTCCTATTGTGTTTTAGCGGATCGGACGGCATATTCTGCTTATGCGGATATCCGTATGCCGGGTACTGCGATAAAAAGTGCGGATCGTGTGAGTTCTTCTTCCCTTCTTCTTAAGTGGAACGCCATGGAAAATGTCACAGGATACCGGGTTTATCGAAAAGCACAGACTGACTCCGGCTATAAGCTTTTAGCGGAATTAACAGACGGAACTACGCAATATTTGGATGAAGAGATACAGGAAGAGCAATCCTATCAATACAAGATCCGTACCTACCTTAAATTGAGTACGGGAAAAGTCATAGAGAGTTTCGGAACGGTGACGGCAGTACAAACGGCCATGACGACTCCATCGGTGAAATCAGCACAACCGTTACAAAGCGGTGGGGTAAAAGTAACCTGGTCAGCAAGCGAAGGAGCCGATGGATATTATATTTACCGGTTGGATCATGCATCTGATGTTCCCAATGCCAAGAATCGGTTAGGAACGGTTGGAGCAGAGACGCTGCGGTTTACGGATAAGACGGCAAAGGAAGGACATACTTATCTGTATGCGGTGCAGGCATATCGTAAGAGTGGGGAGGAAACCATCACCTCTTTTGCAGATCAGATGGCTCTTTCAGGAACCGTGATCAAAGCAGTGCTAACCTATTCTGCAACCTCCATCCGTGTCGGCTGGGAAAAAGCGGAAGACGTGGATGGTTATAAGATTTATCGCAGTACTTCCAAGTCCTCAGGGTTTAAACTGGTAAAAACCGTCGGTAACGATACCGTTTCTATAGTGGACAAGGGTTTGGAGGCAGGAACAGTCTATTACTATCGTGTTCGGCCGTATCGAAACGAGAAAGTTCAAAACGCTGTGGGAAAAGAGCAGACAGTGAACTATCTTGCAAAGAATTTCACTGCTTCCTCCGGCAAGATCGTAGCGGCACCGGAAAGTGTCCGGACAGAACTGGTTTCAGAAAAAGAGTTAAAGGTTAGCTGGAACCAGGTCAGCGGGGCAGCAGGATATCAGGTGTATCGTGCCGACAAGGAAGACGGCACCTATACGCGGATCGCTAAAGTAACCGGTGAAAAGACCACGAGGTTTAGGGATCAGGAGATCACAGCCTCCAAAACCTATTATTACAAGGTAAGGGCTTATTTTGAGAAGGAAGGTTTTTATGGATATACGCCTTACAGTGAAGTAATATCCAGCGGATTAAAGCTGTCTTCGGTGCTTGCACTTAGCTCGGATAGTATTAAGTTGTCCTGGCAGGAGGCTACCGGATTTGATAAGATCCGGATCTATCGGAAGAAATCTTCGGAAAGCAGCTATAAACTGATCGCTACGGTAGAGGCAGATAAGGAAAGCTATACAGATACAGGACTGTCAGAAGGTGTGAAATATGACTACAAGTTAGTCGGATGCAAGCAGCAGAATGGAAGTACCATTACAGGATCTTATGTGATCGTTACGGCAGCCACACTTTCAAAGCCGAAGCTTGTGAGTGCCCGTGTGACCTCAACCGGTGCTGTATATGTAAAATGGAATCAGGCAGCAGGTGCATCCGGATATGAACTATATCGTTCCGATACCGGAAAAAGCGGAAGCTATACGAAGATTGCAACACTGGACAGTTCCAAGAATAGTTTCAAAGATGAAACCGCCAAAGAAAAGCGGATTTATTATTACAAGGTGCGTTCCTACGTGACGGATGGAGATAAAACGGCCCATTCAAAGTACAGTACAGTTCAGATCAGCGGCGTGGGGGCCTGCAAGGTGCAGGCAACAAATTCCACTACGGTGAAGGTCAGCTGGGAAGAGATTATCGGTGCCAAATCGTATGAATTATGGACGAAACGCCCCGGAGAAAGTACCTATACATCACTTGGAAGTTTCCAGCCGGGTGAGACAACCTATAAGGACACAGGTTTGACACCAGGAGCAAAGTACGAATATCGTGTGACGGTATCGGACGGAACTTACACCAGTTACCAAAGCTATGCAAATGTGTTCACTCTGATCGGAAAAGTATCCCGATTATCAGTGGAAACGGCATCCAAATACAATGGTCTGAAACTAACCTGGACGAAAGTGGATGATGCCGAAAAGTATCAGATCTATAGAAAGGCAGCCGGAGAAAGTGCTTATATCAGGATCAGAACCATGATCGGCGGGGATACACTGACTTATACGGATACATCTGTCCGGGGAAATCTGGAGTATACATATCGTGTACGGGCGATAAAGGATGTTGCGGGAGTGACGCAGTACGGGTCTTATTCCAATACCGCGACCAGCACTCTGACATTAACGGAGATCATGGGCACATCCCAGGTTACCAAGGGACAGATCGTGGCATACTACAATCGTTCCGGCAAGACCTATCCAAAGATCTATGCCGACGCTGCCTATGGTGGAGTAAAGAACATTGAAGAGTTTGTTCAGATCATCATCGAAGAGGCCTCTGCAGAGGGGGTCCGGGCAGATCTTCTGGCGGCGCAGGTGTTTAAAGAGACCGGATATCTGCAGTTTGGCGGAGATGTGAAAGCGAAGCAGTGTAATTTTGGCGGTATCGGTGCAGTAGGTGGAGGTGCTAAAGGTGCTACCTTCCCGGATGTACGGACGGGACTGCGTGCACAGGTACAACATTTAAAAGCGTATGGAGACAAAAATGCCACGCTGGTATATCAGTGTGTGGACCCGAGATTTCAGTATGTGACAAAAGGTTGTGCACAGTACATAGAATGGTTGGGAATCCAGGAAAACCCCAGTGGTAAAGGCTGGGCCACCGCAACAAATTACGGTATCTCTTTAGTGAAGATGATGAATAGCATGAAAGGGTTATAAGAGGAAACATGAAGCGGAGATTTTTAAGATTCGAGAAAACATTTTGGTTTGTGGTGAAATTTGTACTATATGCACTGTTGTTGGTGGTGTTTATGGTGATCATGGGAAGAGAGAGCCGTGGTCTTGTGAATGTATCCCGAACCATGGGTATTATCATTACCACATTTGCCATCCTGGAGATGCTGTTCGTAAGAACCTACGGCGGATATGACATCGGAAGACGAAAGAGCAAGCCCATTATTTTCTCATTATGGTTTGCAACGGTGTTTACGGATATTATCGTGTATCTGCAGTTAATGATCATGAGAACCAATGGAAAAAGTGTATCCGATTTTCGATTGAGGGATCCGCAGCTTGTGCTTCTGGTACTGGTGATCCAGCTTGCAGTGATCGTGCTTTTGACTTATGCGGGAAACGGCTTGTTTTTCAAACTCCATGAACCGGAAAAATGTTTTATCATCACCTCCAGTCAGGAAGACTTAAACCGCATGATAAAGTGCGTGACGAATTTAAAGAAGCAGTATCGGATCGAGGGAGGCTGTCATTATAAGATCCCTGATCTGGAAGAAGTGGTAAAAACTTCGGATACCCTGTTTTTGTGCAATGTCCCGGCGCAGTATCGCTCAAAGATCATGAAGATGGCCTATCGCTATCAGAAGAATCTGTATCTGGTGCCGGAAATTGAAGATATCATGGAGGTCAGTGCCCAGATGTATCTCATTGACGATACCGTCATGATCAATTATCTGAGCCAGACCCTGACCTATGAGCAAAAAGTGGCAAAACGGATCCTGGATATTGTGCTTTCGGTTACTTTGGGGATCCTTACGGCACCGCTTATACTGATCGCAGCCATAGCCATCAAAATCGAAGATGGAGGTCCGGTGTTTTACCGTCAGAGCAGAGCTACCATAGGCGGAAAGCTCTTTGAAGTATTGAAGCTGCGTACCATGAAAGAAAATGATAATCGCGGCTCTGCCACCAAAGATGATGACCGTATTACAAAAGTAGGAAGGATCCTTCGCAGAACAAGGATAGATGAAATACCTCAGATCTATAATGTGTTAAAAGGCGAGATGTCCTTCGTGGGACCGCGTCCGGAAATGATCAAAAATGTGGAGATGTATACCCAGGAACTGCCGGAATTTGAATATCGTCTGCGTGTAAAAGCAGGACTTACCGGTTATGCCCAGATCCAGGGAAAATACAATACCACACCGAAAGATAAATTGATCATGGATATGATGTATATTGAGCAGTTTTCCATTTTGCTGGATATCCAG
>JBJEKY010000094.1:0-2357 GCA_051878875.1 Lachnospiraceae bacterium
ACATGAAACTACAAGATAAAAGCATTCAGCGCCGTAGGATCACGTCTACGCTGCTGTATGCCATCATACAATTATTAGCCTTGATCACACCCTATATCATGGGAAAGATCATCGACGATTATATTCCAAATCACAAGATCCGGTACGTGTATTTTGGAATCGCACTGTTCGTTCTGATACCGTTTATCAGCGTACTGTTGCGGACAGCGTATAACTATTTTACCATCAAGTTTGTGCGTAAAAAAGGAAACGAGTATTCCATGAAGATCATGGAGAACCTGGTGTATAAGGAAATCTCCTTTTTTGATAAGGAGAACTCCTTAGAGCTTCTGGCTTACGCCTCCAAAGAGATCGTGGGCTACATCAACTTTCTGGTGGCAGAGTTGAGCCAGTATTATGTGGATATCATTGTGGCGGTGGCAACCTTTGCGGTGCTTTTCACCATCCATCCGGCACTGGCTGTTTTACAGCTTCTGTACCTGCCGCTGGCCTATTATCCGGTGCGTGTCATCATGAAGAACTCCGAAAAAGAGATCCGGACCGTAGTGACCAAAAACGCCGAGAACAACCAGATCCGGGGCGATATTTTTCAGGCCATCGAGTTTATCAAGCTGCAGCATATCGAGCAGGCAAAACTGAATGAAGTGAAAAACCGCAACGAGGTCATCAACGGCATCTGGGGAAAAGTGGCAGCGCTGGATTCCTTAAGCTCCATTTGGACCAATGGTTTTACCACGGTACTGTTTACCGGAGTAACTTTTGGCATTGGTGCACTGTTAATCTTAAATGGAGGCAGCCTGACCATCGGTCAGCTGGTATCTGTCATTACCTACTGCGGTGTGTTGTATGCCAGCGTGAATGCTGTGCTGCAGACCACCATTGATAGGACCAAACAGGAAAGTGAGTATGAACAGGTCTTTTCCTACCTGAATCTGGAAGGTGAGCGGGAGAGAAACGAGGGCAAGAAGCCATTCGAAATGAAGGAAGGCATTTTCTTTAAGCAGTGTCATTTTGCATACCCGGAGAAAGAGGAGATCCTGCATGGCGTGGATCTGTCTTTCCCCAAGGGAAGCTGGACCGGGATCGTGGGGACCTCCGGAAGCGGAAAGACCACCACACTGGACCTGATCACCAAACTTTACGACGCCAATGCAGGGCAGGTATTTGTGGATGAGACCGATATCAACGACATCAATTGTTTTTCCCTGCGTGAGCAGATCACAAAGATCAGCCAGGACATTTTCCTGTTTCCGGGAACCATTGAAGATAATATGAAACTGGTGAACCCCAATGCTACCAAAGAGGATATGAACTGGGCCATTGAGACAGCCTGCCTATCAGAACTGATGGCGCAGCTTCCGAATGGCATCAAAACCGATGTGGGGGAAGCCGGCAAGCTGTTAAGCGGCGGGGAGCGTCAGCGTTTAAGCATTGCCATGGGACTGTTGAAAAAGACGAAGATCCTCCTGTTGGACGAGGTCTCTTCCAATCTGGATCCTGCCACAGAGGAGAAACTGGCAGAGAACTTCCGTGATCTGGTGAAGGAAGGATATACCGTGATCTCCATCAGCCATAAGCGTGAATTTCTGAAGTACGCGGATGCGGTGGTGGAGTTTTAGAAAGCAAAGATTGATAAGAAAATGAACCGGCCGTAGAAAGTGACTTTGATCACTTTCTACGGCTGATTTTGCATATTGTATTTGAAAGATCATCAAAATCATGGTATCATATAGTCAAACATATTTTCTGTCTGTAGCGGTATCTATAAGCCGCAGCCACCGGTAACCGGTGGTTCATCGATAATTCTTCGGGTGGAATACTTCCCCTGTCACTCTATTTTTATCAAATCACAGTTCGAGAAAATCCATGTTTTAACTACAAATCTTTATGGCAGGAGTTCTCGAATAGATGTACTCCTGTACAAATTACGACAGGAGGTAAAGAATGGTAGAAACAATCAGCGGAAGTATCGGTGTTGCCAGTGCCTTCCAGCATATGGAAGAAATCGATGCATTCGATAAGCAGAGCAAAAAACTTTTTTGCTACAAAGAAGTCCTGGCGGTGATCCTTCAGGGTACCGTAGAGGAATATAAGGAATATTCCCAAAGTGAGATCATGGATTTCATTGAAGAAAACAGTATCTCAGAGGAAACGGAAGTATCCTCAGGACGAACCAACACCCGCATTGATGGGGAACACACGGAATTCACGGAATTGGGGGAGAAGACATCTTTTTTTGATGTGCTGTTTAAGGCGAAAAATCCCAGACTGTCCAAAGGGGAAGTGACGGTAAACCTGCATATTGGCGTGGAACCGCAAAAGGACTATAGGCCGGGATACCCCATTGAAAAACGGGG
>JBJEKY010000095.1:0-13216 GCA_051878875.1 Lachnospiraceae bacterium
AAATAAGAGATCACCAAAGAGACTTTTATAGATCCCTGCCCTGATACTGTACCGTAACTACATTTACAATCTTTCTTTCCTCATCAATTTTAAAAATAGCAATATAATTATCTATTAGCAACTGGCGATATCCCTTTCCTGCGTATCTTCCCTCATTCCTCTCCTGGTGGGATTGAGGAAAAATTTCAAGTGTTTTCATCGCTTCCCAAATACGATCTGTCTGCCCTTTTGCATTTTCCGGAGCCTGCTTTTCAAGCGCAATATAAGCAAATATGGCATCAATATCTTTAAAAGCTCTTGCGTTTAATTTAACCTTATATTTATCCATAGTATTTCTTATTTAGAATCTCAAAAGCATCATCAAGATCAATGGATTCTCCGCCCTCCTGCATCTCTTTCTCAGATTCAAAGATCGCCTGATCTATGCGATTGATCCTGGCAAATTTATCGTATAACTCACTACTCATTACAACAAGATCACTATATCCATTTTTTGTAACAAAAATGGGTTCCTGCTCCTTGTGTGCTAAATTGGAAATCTCCGTTGTATTTCGTAAGTCCTTAATTGGTACAATTAATGGCATATTCTTCAGCTCCTTTCTATTATCATAATTATAGCATAATTATGTCAGTAGTGAAAGAGAAATTGAATGGTTTAAAAATGCCTATTTTTTGTAAAATTTTCCTCTTGATATCACTATATATTTTCAAAAAAGAAATTAACCGATTAGCTTTGTACACTCCATTATATATTTAATACATTGGGTAAACCCCGTAACTCCTGATAAATCCCACCAAATCCCCCTTGAAACCCCTTGAAATCACGCAGTTTTCCGAGCATACAAAAACCCCGGTAGATCACTCTACCGGGGTTTGTTAGCTGGCCCACAAGGATTCGAACCTTGAAAATGACGGAGTCAGAGTCCGCTGCCTTACCGTTTGGCTATGGGCCAATATGTCGTCAACAAAATATATTATACATACCTCATGGGTAAATTGCAAGCACTTTTTATAATTTTTTTTACTTTTTGATAAATTCCTGGATTTACTTGAGTTTTCCCGGTATTTCCGGCCCAAACCATTCTTTGCTTAATAGTGTACTTCCCCATTAATAATGGAGTACTCCACCTCATCCCCCAGATCCGGCTCCAGCTGTCCGTCCGACTGCTCCTTTATGGCATGGACGAACTCCTGCACTTTGGCTGCATCCAGCATGCAGGACATGGTAATATTCTCTCCGTATTGGGTATCCAGCACCGGAATGTCTTCCTTGGCACAGTAATACTGTACCTTTCCCAACATCGTGTAAGGAATATTAAGGTGTGCGATCCTACCTAAAGACTGTTTTGCCAGAGTGCAGTTTTTAAGTCCCTCCTGCAAAGATCCCTGATAAGCCCGCACTAACCCGCCGGTTCCCAGAAGGGTACCGCCGAAATATCTGGTCACCACGGCTACTACATTATAGATCCCCTCTTTTTCCAGCACATCCAGCATGGGACGGCCTGCCGTTCCGGAGGGTTCCCCATCATCGGAAAACTTTTTGACATCCCCGTTTCTTCCTATGATGTACGCAAAGCAGTTGTGTCTGGCATCATAGTATTTTTTCTTCATCTGTGCCACGAATTCCATTGCCTCCTGCTCGCTTTCCACCGGACTGATGTGGGCTATGAACCGTGATTTTTTCTCTACGATCTCGCCTTCTCCGCCCTGAAATACTTTTATATCCAATGCCATACTCTTTTCCCGCCTTTATAT
Organism: Lachnospiraceae bacterium; assembly: GCA_051878875.1. Classification (GTDB taxonomy): domain Bacteria; phylum Bacillota; class Clostridia; order Lachnospirales; family Lachnospiraceae; genus XBB1006. The sequence continues at coordinate 1,756 of JBJEKY010000095.1, forward strand.
TTTTCCGGTAGCTGCCGGACAACCTACTGACAATATATCATTCCTTTCTTTTGCTTACAAGATGGACTTTATTATTTCTGCCATATTTGGTATAATCATTTTTGTAGTTGTTCATTTGAGATGCATGTTCTATGCAATCAAGGAGGTAATTATGAACTATAGCAAGAAAAGCACAACCAGGAAGCGTAAGCAGCTGCGTTCCAAAAACGCAAAGATCATGCACCGCTTTTTCCTGATCTTCGGAAAAACGCTGCTGATCTTATTCTTCGCTCTGGTCATTGTTGGCTGTTGTGCAGGCTTCGGCATATACAAAGGAATCCTGGCCTCTGCGCCGGATATTGATACCATCGATGTCTCCCCTACCGGCTATCTGTCCACCGTGTATGATGCCGATGGTGAAGAAATCGACACACTGGTGTCCGCAGGAGCCAACCGCCAATACGTTACCATAGATAAAATCCCGAAAAATCTTCAGCATGCCTTTGTTGCCATTGAGGATGAACGGTTTTACGAGCACAACGGAATTGACTTAAAGGGTATTGTCCGCGCCGGTATCACCGGTATCATGAGCGGCGGGCATTTTTCCCAGGGTGCCAGCACCATCACCCAGCAGCTATTGAAAAACAATGTGTTTACAGACTGGGTACATGAGGAAAACTTCGCCCAGAAGGTGAAGCGTAAGATCCAGGAACAGTATTTAGCTGTCCAACTGGAAAAGAAAGTGAACAACAAAGACTGGATCTTAGAGAACTATTTAAACAGTATCAACTTAGGACAGAATACCCTGGGTGTACAAGCTGCGTCATTAAGATATTTCGGCAAAGACGTATCGGAACTGACACTGTCTGAATGTGCCGTGATCGCGGCCATTACCCAGAACCCGTCTGCTTATAATCCCATCTCCTATCCGGAGAATAATAAGACCCGTAAAAACAAAACCCTGAAAAACATGCTGGAGCAAGGGTACATTACGGAGACGGAATATGACGAAGCTATGGCCGACGATGTGTATTCCCGCATTGAGCAGGTCAACAACAATTTGCAGGAATCGTCCACTTCTTCCTATTTTGTGGACGAGCTGATCGAGCAGCTGGCAGAAGATCTGACCACTTTAAAGGGCTATTCCGAAACCCAGGCCTACAAGCTGATCTACAGCGGAGGACTTAAGATCTATTCTACACAGGATACCAATATCCAGAGTATCTGTGAAAAAGAGCTTTCGGAAAGCTCCAATTATCCTTTCGAGCAGTATTACATTAACTGGTACGTGAAATATGAAGACAAAGACGGCAACGTTTCTGCACTTACAGAGCAGAATATCCTAAGCTACTTCAAAGAAACCAAGAGTTCACGATATACTCTGGACTACAACAGCAAGGAGGCTGCCGATGAAGCCGTGGAAGAATATAAAGCTCATGTTCTAGAAGACGGCGGTTCTTTTGTAGAGGGTTCCGAAAGCATCCTCTATATTCCGCAGCCCCAGGCTTCCATTACCATTATGGATCAGTCCACCGGTGAGGTAAAAGCGCTGGTTGGCGGTCGTGGCAGCAAGCAGGGAAGTATGACTTTAAACCGTGCTTCCAACACCTACAGACAGCCCGGTTCTACTTTCAAGGTACTGTCTGCCTATGCACCGGCCATCGATACCGGCGGTAAGTCCCTGGCTTCCGTACAGGATGATGCTCCTTATAAGAAAACAGACGGCAATCCGTTGAAAAACTATGATGGCGTTTACCGTGGTTTCACTACCTACCGGGAAGGTATCATGCGATCCATTAACGTTGTTGCAGTCAAAACTCTGGAAGAAGTTACCCCTCAGGTAGGTTATGACTATCTTCTGAATTTTGGTTTTACCTCCCTGTCCAATGATGATATTGTCCAGGTACTTTGTCTGGGTGGTATTTCCAAGGGTGTTTCCAATCTGGAATTAACGGCTGCCTACGCAACTATCGCTAACAGCGGTACTTATACAAAACCGAGATTTTATACTAAAGTTCTGGATCATGAGGGTAATGTGTTGATCGACAATACTCCCCAGACCCACACCGTACTGAAAGAAACGACTTCCTGGCTATTGACCAATGCCATGGAAGATGTTGTTACCAAAGGAACCGGAACCCGTGCAAGGTTCTCCGGTATGGCTATCGCCGGAAAGTCCGGTACCACCACTTCAAACCGTGATGCCCTGTTCGCAGGATTCACCCCATATTACACCTGTGTTGTCTGGGGTGGGTATGATGATAACTCCACCATGTCTTCCACCGGTTATGTGAAAGACCTGTGGCGTTCCATTATGAGTCAGGTGCACAGTAACCTGGAGTACAAAGATTTCACGAAACCGGATGGCATTGTAACGGCTAAGATCTGTACCAAATCCGGTCTTCTGGCTATTGATGGTGTCTGTGACCACGATCCGAGAGGAAGTTGTGTAAGGACCGAGTATTTTGCCGCCGGAAATGTTCCTACAGAATACTGTAACCATCACATCAAGGTTGAGGTTTGTTCCAAATCAGGAAAGGCTGCAGGTCCTTACTGTCCGGAAGCAAACATTAAATCGAAGATCTTTATCATAGACGGCTCCAAAAACTCCGGTGATGGAAAGTACCTGTTACCGGATGATTTCGAAACAGACACCTGTGATGTGCACGGACCATCCAATACTACAGATCCGGATCAGCCTACTGACAACCCGGATACCCCGGGTGATGAAGAAGATCCTTCTACCGCAGATCCGGAACAACCCCAGACTCCGGAAGATAACACGCAATGACAATCACAGATTATAAGAAAAGTGCCCCGCAATGCGGAGCACTTTTTTATTGTACTTCGAAAATCGGATCTTTACCGGCATCAAATCCCAGATAATAAGAAACCTGTATATCATCTACGTTTCGTCTGAACTTTTCACACATATTCTTTACTATGGATTCATGCACCCGGGTGATCTTCCTGGAAATGGGCATTGACTCTTCTGCATCCCAGACGCCGGCAGGCAACTGAAAACTCACTCTGACATTCAGCCTGGTGCTGGTTTCAAACTCTATATCCACATAGGCATCAAAGCATTTCGTCAATAAGGTGACCCGATAGATCAGGATCCAGATGCAGATATACATCCGCTCTACAAAAGAATCCGCCAGCTGAACCACGGTAGAATCCGTGTGCAACCGCAATGACCGATCCGGCATTCCCTCGAAGAAATAATGGCGGAGCTTGACTTCTACAGTGGGCAGACCATTAACCGGTTGACGGTTTTCTTTCAAGTATCGTTCAATCACGTCCTGCTCCATTTCCAGGATCTGTTCCCTCTCCACTTCCGTAAGGCCATCCTCCTGTTCAGAAACATATCTGAGGATTGGATCAAAAATACGAAGAAGTAAGGTATCTGCTTCCTCCTGCTTTAATTCCCGCTGCTTCATCTCCTGATAGCGCTGCTTATGGCGATCCACATCCTCCTGCTCTTCCTTTCGGCGTTCTTTGTTCGCTTCTGCAATATCATATTGCTCAAACGCTTCTTGAATGGACTCTAACATTTCCCCTTTATAGTCTGCAGGGCGTAGAAAAATCCGAAACACATGCATACGATTGGTAAGATAGGCGATCTGTCCTACGCTGATCTTGGTAGTATAGACAATACATTTTGTCTGTGGGGAACTCTTTCGAATATAAGCAAGCAGCTTGTTTCCATCTACGTCCGGGTAAATCATGCCCATTACCACCAGCTTATAACTGGTTGCCTGCAATTTCTTATACCCTTCTAAGCCTGATGTCGCCACATCGATCTGAAACTGCTCTCCTGCATAGGCCTGTGTAAATTCCTCGATCACTTCCCGGCGCTTATTGATCAGCAAAAGTCGATTCTCCATGTCATATGCCCCCTTCGTTATAAACTAATCCTATCAAACGCCTTTCCTGTTGTAAAGCAAAAAATATCCGGTGCCCAGGTTTCCTGTACACCGGATACTTTGCAATTTTCTTATCTAAACATTGAACATCATATCGCCATAAGACGGCATTGGCCAAACCCGCTTGTCCACCAGCATTTCCAGTTCATCTACCGGCTTACGCAGTTCTTCCATAGCCTTTACAACCGTACTGCGATAATACTCTGCGGTTTCTTTGGCACCTGCTTCCGGCACTTTGGCAACTACGTTCTGCAATTTTGTATAGGCGGCATTGGTTTCCCGAAGTTTCCCGCTGACAGCGTTCAGGATTTCTCTCTGCACTTCTGCTCCTACGCCTACTTTTTCCACATCCAGAATTGTCCTTGCAAGATGCTCGGTGTATTCCATAACAGATGGGATGATCTGCTTGCCTGCAATATCCATCATTGCCTTCGCTTCGATATTTATCTGTTTTGCATAGGTATCATATTTGATCTCTACTCTGGATAATAATTCTTTTTCCGTGAAAACATGGAACTTTTCGAACATCTCCACAGTTTTGTTTTCTTTCAGGCAGTCAATTGCATCCACCATACTCGGGTAATTGGGAAGTCCTCTTCTTACTGCTTCAGCTTCCCACTCCTTTGCATAGCCGTTTCCATTAAATATAATGCGGCTATGCGCACTTGCTTCTCTCTGGATATAAGATAAGATCGCACTTTCCAGATCCTCTGCTTTCTCCAGTTCATCGCATGCCTCTGCAAATGCTTCTGCAACAATGGTATTTAAGACGATATTCGGTGAAGCAACACTGTCCGAAGAACCGCACATACGGAACTCAAACTTGTTGCCGGTAAAAGCAAACGGAGAAGTACGATTCCGGTCTGTTGCATCCCGCATGAAGTCAGGAATGGTTGTGACACCTGTATTTAATGCTTTTCCTTCAATCCTACTGGTCGCACTTCCTGTTGTGATCACCTGTTCCAGAATATCTGTCAGCTGCTCGCCTAAGAATACGGAAATGATAGCCGGCGGTGCCTCATGGGCCCCCAGACGATGCTCATTTCCTACGCAGGAAGCAGACTCTCGCAGTAATCCTGCATGCTCATCTACGGCTTTTAAGACACAGGTCAATACCAGAAGGAACTGAAGATTCTTATCCGGCTCACTTCCAGGATCCAAAAGATTGATTCCATCATTGGTCATTAAAGACCAGTTGTTATGTTTTCCGGATCCGTTTACACCTGCAAACGGTTTTTCGTGGAGCAGACATTTCATACCATGTCTGTGGGCTACTTTTCTTAAAGTTTCCATTACAAGCTGGTTATGGTCAACTGCAATGTTCACCGGCTCATAAATGGCTGCAAACTCATGCTGGGCCGGAGCCACTTCATTATGCTGGGTCTTTGCAGGAATTCCGTATCTCCATAAGTCCTCATTAAGATCCTTCATAAATCCGCCGATCCGTTCCCGGATACTTCCGTAGTAGTGATCATCCATCTCCTGTCCCTTTGGCGGCATTGCTCCAAACAGGGTTCTTCCGGTAAAAAGAAGATCTTTTCGTTTTTCGTATAGATTCCGGTCAATCAGAAAGTACTCCTGTTCCGCACCAACACAGGGTGTTACCCTGGTGGATGTGGTATTTCCCAATAAACGTAGCAGACGCAGAGCCTGGTCATTAATGGCCTGCATGGATTTCAATAACGGTGTTTTTGCATCCAGCGACTCTCCGGTGTAAGAGCAAAATGCCGTGGGGATGCACAGTGTAGCTCCTGCATTTCCTTCCCGGATGAAAGCAGGTGAGGTACAATCCCAGGTCGTATATCCGCGGGCCTCAAAGGTCGCACGAAGTCCGCCTGATGGGAAAGAAGAAGCATCGGATTCTCCCTTAATGAGCTCTTTTCCGGAAAAATCCAATAAAACTTTTCCATTCTGTGGTGCGGAAACAAAGGAATCATGTTTCTCAGCTGTAATCCCGGTTAGCGGCTGGAACCAATGGGTAAAATGGGTAGCTCCTTTACTGATGGCCCAGTTTTTCATAGCCTCGGCAACCACATCCGCTATAGACGGATCCAGTTCCGCACCATCTTCGATGGTGCGTTTCAATTTCTCATATACCTTCTTAGGAAGGTAATCCCGCATGGCTGCATCATCAAATACGTTTTCTCCATAAATCTCCGAAATGTTCATTTCCTTGTTTTCCTTTCTTCTTGTTGTGAAAAAAAGCAGAGGGGTCCCTTGTTATTGGTACCCCTCTGATACATCTTACGTTACAGGCTACTGCAAACTCCCCAATTCACATCGCCTAACTTGAAATTTTCCCGGATTATTCTCTTACTGTGCTTTTCCCACAGAGCCAAACAATTCCATTTTTTCTTTCACGGTAACTTTAATTGCCTCTGCACCAGGTGCCAGCAGTTTTCTCGGATCATAGCCTTTGCCTTCCTGATCCTTTCCTGCCTCGATATATTCTCTGGTAGCTGCAGCAAATGCCAGCTGGCACTCTGTATTGACATTGATCTTGGATACACCAAGGGAAATCGCTTTCTTGATCATATCCGCCGGAATACCGGTTCCGCCATGAAGAACTAACGGCATACCATTGGTAACGTTCTGAACTGCCTCCAGGGTTTCAAAATTCAATCCCTGCCAGTTTGCCGGATATTTTCCGTGAATATTTCCGATACCTGCAGCCAGAAAATCGATTCCCAGTTCCGCAACTGCCTGGCATTCTTTCGGATCAGCACACTCGCCCTGTCCAACAACTCCGTCTTCTTCGCCTCCGATGGCTCCTACTTCTGCCTCCAGGGAAATGCCCTTTTCTTTACAAAGTTCCACTAATTTTCTGGTGTTGGCCACGTTTTCTTCGATGGGAGCGTGGGATCCGTCATACATGACGGAGGAAAATCCCGCCTCGATGCACTTTAAACATGCATCATAGCTACCATGATCTAAATGAAGTGCAACCGGAACCGTAATGCCAAGATCTTTCAACATTCCGTTTACCATTCCCACTACAACGTCATAGCCACCCATATACTTTCCGGCGCCTTCCGACACACCCAGGATCACAGGGGAGCGGTTTTCTTCTGCTGTCAACAAAATGGATTTGGTCCACTCCAGATTGTTGATGTTAAACTGACCTACTGCGTAGTGCTCTTTCTTTGCTTTTTCAAGCATTTCCTTTGCTGAAACTAACATGCATCCATCCTCCTAGAATAATCTTAATTTATCACTTTTCGTTTTCCTGTTTTGCTTCACCATGATCGGGACTCTGCGTGGATGATCCTTAATATGTACATCCTGATACAAACCCCCGTACTCACCATCCATTGTCCAGGGAGTTGGTTCATCAAAATGGAAATTAACTTCTGATGCCTTAAAAGAATACACGTGTTTGAAATCAGCTTGCTGCATCAACAAGCAAGCCAAAGTTTCATTTAATTCAATAGGATTCTTGGGCATACGGATCAACATCACCTCAAACACTCCGTCATCCAGTTCCACATCCTTACCGCTTAATGCGGTCATACCACCTACGGATTTGGAGTTGGAGACCATTCCGTAAATCCAATTATCCTCATAGACCTCATCGTTAGCTTCCACCCTTACGTGGTAGCTTTCTATCTGTCCTAGCCGTTTTGCGCCTTCCAGAATATAGGCTGCATGACCCAGAACGTTCTTCAGTCCCTGATCCGTCTGATAAGAAACATCCGTAAAAATTCCGAATGCCGCCACATAAACAAATGTTTTTCCATCCATCTCTCCCACATCGCAGATGAACGGCCGGCCATTCACGGCAATATCCGCTGCCTTATACATATCCTTGGGAATCCTCAGGGAATTGGCAAAATCATTGGTACTGCCGGCAGGAATATATCCTAAGGTCACCTTAAGATCCTTCTTGATAATACCGGAAACAGTTTCATCCAGGGTTCCGTCTCCACCACTGCAGACAATGTGATCATAATCCGCCCCGTCGCTTAGGATCTTTTCGTAGGCATCTGCCTGACACTGGGTAGGATAAGCCGTTACATCATATCCTGCCTTTGTGAAAATGTCGATGATCTTTAATAGTTTGGTCTTAATCTGTTCTTTTCCCGAATGAGGATTGAACACGAACAATAGCTTTTTTCTCTTCATACCTATCCTGCCAGGCACTCTATTTGCCTGTAATAAATTTTGTTATCTCTTCGATTGCTGCATCCTCGTCTTCGCCATCCGCTGCAATGGTCACGCTCAAGCCGGAAACCAGATTCAAGGTCATCATTCCCATGATGCTCTTGGCATTGATCACCTTGTTTTCCGTTTCTAAATATATGGAACATGCAAAACGATTCGCAAGCTGAACCAGTTCCGCCACCGGTCTTTCCTCTTTTCCTGCTGAAATTGTTGCCAGAATTGTTTCTCTTTTCATGTACTTACCTCCGCTATCCTCGTAGCTGGTCCGCTATTTCGGATAATTTCCTTAGTCTATGATTCACGCCCGATTTGCCCACAGGCGGATTCAACATTTCTCCCAGTTCCTTCAGTGGGGCTTCCGGATATTGCAGTCTGACCTGCGCCACCTGACTCAGGGCAGGACTCAACCCATCCAGTCCCATATGCTTTTTTATGTATTCTATATCTTCAATCTGCTTTACTGCAGCACTTACTGTCTTATTAATGTTTGCCGTTTCACAGTTCACCTTACGGTTAACACTGTTCCGGACTTCCTTTAATATCCTTACATTTTCCAATTCCATCAGGGAATTGTGGGCTTCCATCACATTCAATGCATCCACGATCTGGGAACCTTCTTTGATATAAACCACAACATGCCCTTTTCTCGGAATGGTTTTCCCTTCAATGCCAAAGAACGCCAGCTGCTGTTTCAACTGTTCCGCTTTGGGATCGCTGCTACACACAATTTCAAAATGATACCCTTTCTCCGGATCCGTAAGAGATCCCGAAGCCAGAAACACACCCCGGATAAATGCCCGTTTACAACAACTCTTTTGTAAAAGCGAGTCTTTTACCATCCATTCCTGTCCCGGACAAACTTCCAACCGTTGCATCTTCAACGCCGGAATAATCCGCAGCATTTCCTTATTCTCAAAAACCGTGACCATATAGATCCGGTTGTTGTTAAGGTATCCTGTTTTTCGGATGGCAATCCTGGGCTGTACCTGAAATGCTTTTTTCAATAATTCGAAAAACTTCTTCGCCAAAACCACATTCTCTGTTTCCAGGCGAATTTCTATGTATTCTCCTGCATCTTCCATTTTTCCCAAACAGGAAAGGATCCCCGCCAGTTCTGCGATCTGGCAGTGCCGCCCTTTGGGAATGATCCGGGAGAGTTCTTCTTTCACATTACCGGAAAATGACATGCTTTGCGCCTACTTTCTTAATGCGTCTTTGGGGATATCCCTGTGTTCTATCCTAAGACCATACTCCTTCTTACCGGACAACCGGCGATACAGCTCATTTGCCAGCGTCACGGAACGATGTTTTCCACCTGTGCATCCGATACTGATCACCAACTGGTTCTTTCCCTCTTCAATATAGTGAGGGATCAGAAAAGTGAGCATATCTTCCAGCTTATCAAGGAATTCCGTAGCCTGGGGATACTGCATTACAAAGTCCTGTATCTCTTTGTCATTTCCGTTTTTATATTTTAAATCTTCCACATAATAAGGATTCGGTAAAAACCGTACATCAAATACCAGATCCGAGTCTGTTGGGATACCATACTTAAAGCCAAAGGATACAATGCTGACAAACAGACTCTTAAAGTCCTGATTGTTCACAAAGATCCGCTCTAACTCCAGCTTCAACTCTCTGGTCAGTAAATGGCTGGTATCCATAATATAATCCGCATGTGCTTTTAGGGCAGCCAATCGGCTACGTTCCTGGGCGATTCCGTTTTCCACGCGCTCGCCGTGGGCCAGCGGATGGCTCCGCCTGGTTTCTTTATAACGTTTGATCAGCACCTCATCGTCTGCATCCAGAAACAGGATCTCACAGGGCATATAATTCTGGTTTAAGCGGTCGATCACCTCAACAGCCTGATCCAGATTTTTGGCATTCCGGATATCTAATCCCAATGCCACCTTACTCAGTTCCGATGTGGGATCAAATGCAAGTTCCGCAAACCGCTCAATTAAGGGAATGGGAAGGTTGTCCACGCAATAATATCCCATATCTTCCATCATTTTAAGAGCTGTAGTTTTTCCCGCACCTGACATTCCTGTTATAATCACAAACTTCATACGATGCCTCCCCCTGCTATGAGAACCTGCCCGCCAAACGAACTTCCGGTGTCAGTTTCACGCCAAACTTCTCTTCTACGATCCTGCTTACCTCGTCCATCAGCCTTACTACATCCTTCGCCGTTGCCTCTCCGGTATTGATCACAAATCCACAGTGTTTCTCCGAAACCTGCGCTCCTCCTACCCGATATCCGGCAAGTCCGGCATCCATAATGAGTTTTCCTGCAAAATAGCCCTCAGGACGTTTAAACGTACTTCCTGCGCTGGGATACTGCAATGGTTGTTTGGCCGACCGCTGTTCCTGAAGAGTTTTCATGGTCTCCCGGATCTTAAGAGGATCCCCTTCCTGAAGGGTCATCGTCGCCGAAAGGGCAATGTATTCCTTTTCCGGAATCACACTGTGTCGATATCCAAACTCCATCTGATCACCGGTCAGAACCACTTCTTCTCCTTCTTTGGTAAGACAGGTCACCGACCTTACCACCTGCTTCATCTCACCACCATAGGCACCGGCATTCATAACCAGAGCGCCTCCTAAACATCCCGGTATTCCGGAAGCAAACTCCAGTCCGGTCAGTCCCTGCTTCGCAGCAACCGACGCTATGGATGCTAACGTTGCTCCGGCCTGCGCAGTAATGGTTGTGCCGTCAACGGAAATATCGCCGGCCTGTTTTCCGATCTCAAGTACCACGCCTTCTATTCCCAGATCTCCCACCAAAAGATTACTGCCATTTCCTATAACTAAAAATGGCACCCCAAACTGCCGGCATAGTTTTACTACACCGGCAATCTGGTTTGCCTTGGGGGCGATATAAAGATCTGCAGGCCCTCCGATCCGGAAGGTCGTATGCCTGCTCATTGGCTCCTGTTCTAAAATCTCACAATCCGGAACAAGTTCTTTTAAGCTGCCTTTTAAATCTCTAATCACAAGCCTCACCTTTGCATTCTTAATTCTTATGCGTTCTTTAAGAATGCCTCATATCCTAATAATGCTTCATACAAGTCAACTTTGCTGATCACTTCGCATGGTGCATGCATACATAATACAGCAACACCGCTGTCTACTACATTCATGTCGTAGTCAGCTAAAATGTAAGCGATGGTTCCGCCGCCACCCTGGTCAACTTTTCCAAGCTCGGAAGTCTGGAAGTTAACGTTGTTGTCATCAAAGATCTTGCGAAGTTTTGCAAGATACTCTGCATTGGCATCGTTGGAACCGCTCTTTCCTCTGGATCCGGTATATTTGTTGATACAAAGACCTCTTCCAAGGAATGCAGTGTTCTTTTTCTCCATTACGGATGGGAACAGTGGATCATATCCGGCACT
>JBJEKY010000096.1:0-12953 GCA_051878875.1 Lachnospiraceae bacterium
TTTTAAGCCGTGGTGGAATTTACCTCTTCACTGGAATTTAAAATTTCAAGTCAGCAATATTTTTCAATTGTTGAAAAAACTGCAACAGTTACTTTTTATAGCACAGACTTTTCTAGCCAATGATCTGATCCTTGCCGTTATTTTTAGCCTGATACAACTTTTGGTCCACGGCGCGAAGTACCATATCAATCTTGGCATCCGTCCAGTATTCTTCCATGCCTCCGCTAAATGTGACCTTGATCTGCTTGGTTTTCATGGAATACTCTGCAATTCCTGTCCTGATCCGGTCCATCGTTTCAAGCACGGTCTGCCGGTCCGAACATTCAAAAAGCAACATGAATTCTTCGCCTCCGTAACGGGCCACGATTCCTTTGTCCTTCATCTGTTCCTTCATCAGTCTGGCCATTTCCACCAGGATCTCATCTCCATACAGATGCCCGTAGTTATCGTTGAGCATTTTAAAATTATCAATGTCGATCAACACAGCGGAAAAATGATTATGTTCTTTACTCATCCAATCCTGGATCATACCGATCAGATACCTGCGGTTATAAACTCCCGTCAAAGCATCCCGATTGGCTGCATACTCCAGTTCGCGGCTGACTTCCACCAAATGCTTATGCTGCAGGTCATACTGGTTGATCAGATTGCAAAGCACCACTGCACAGGCAACCGCTACAATAAGATAGGAACAGATCATGGTCTGGGCCTGATTTTCCCAACTGACCCTTTCGATCGTGGACGGATAAAAGTAAAACAGCAAAATGGCTGCTACATCCACTCCCATTGCCACCACAATTGCCGGAATATGATAAGGTCTTGGGAAATACACCGCTAACGCCATGATCCCCAAAACCAGATATACTCCCATGGTTGCACCATATACATAAAACAGAAACGGAAACTCGATCAGTGCAAGCAACAATACGATAACGGCTCCTGCAGTTTTCCTTTTCTTAAAATGGATTCCCAGAGCACTTACGATGACCATGATCGCCACACAAACACCGCATACCATGGTCGGCAGGGAATGTCCGAAAAGCATCATATTGGACAAAAATCCTGCCAGATTGGCAATACAGCCGGTTATCACCAGTGCCCAAAACAGCTTTTTCTCCAATTTTTTATTTAATTCATTTTCGTCAATCTGTATATTTGTAAGCATATTCATCACCTTCATTATCTTACCATACCTACCCTTACAAAACCCTTACATTTCAGGCCCCCACCTGTGGTTTTTCTGTGAATTTTTCATCCCTTGATTTTTCTCATTTACGTGCTATAATGCAGTAGGATGAAACCACGGTTTACATAATTTTACAATAAAAAGGGAGGATGTTATGGAATCGTATACTTACTTATTACTTATTGCTATTATTCTGATCTCCACCAAGATACTGGGACTTGCCAGCGAGAAGATCCACATGCCCCAGGTTGTGGGCGCCCTGCTTGCCGGTATCATTCTCGGCCCCAGTGGATTCGGTGTACTTGAGAGCACGGACTTCTTCTCCAAAGTTGCTGAGATCGGCGTGATCATGCTGATGTTCACTGCCGGAATCGACACCGACCTTGCCGAACTTAAGAAAACCGGCTTACAATCCTGCGTGATCGCTGTGATGGGTGTGTTTGTGCCTTTATTGCTGTGCGGAAGTGTATACTTTTTCTTTTTTCATCAGGAATTCACTGCCTATAATGTATTAAAGGCCGCTTTCGTAGGCTCTGTTTTCTCCGCTACTTCCGTAGGCATCACCGTAGAAACATTAAATGAAATGGGCAAACTAAAAACAAGGACCGGTACGATTTTACTAAGTGCCGCCCTTATTGATGACATTATCGGGATCATTGTCCTTTCCGTACTGACCGGATTCTCCTCTGGAGATTCCAGTGTAGGAATGGTATTGTTAAAGATCCTTCTGTTCTTCGTTTTTACGGGCATCATGGCTTTGATCTTCAACAAGATCTTCTCTGTGATCTCCGAGGATCACTGGCATAGCCGCCGGGTAGCTATCTGGGCTTTTGCCTTCTGTCTGACTATGGCTTACTGTGCAGAGGAACTGTTTGGTGTAGCTGACATCACCGGTGCTTATTTTGCCGGTCTGATCCTTTGTAATGTGACCAAATCCAGACAGTTCGTCGCTAAGAAAATGACCGTTGCTTCTTATATGATCTTCACTCCGGTCTTTTTTGCCAGCGTAGGTATGCGTACCAACTTACGGGTAATGAATTCCAGCATTCTGGTTTTCTCCCTTCTGCTGGTGGTAGCAGCTGTGATCTCCAAGATCATTGGCTGTGGTCTGGGTGCAAAACTATGTAAGATCTCCAACCACCAGAGTCTGGTGATCGGTATCGGTATGGTCGCCAGAAGCGAAGTTGCCTTAATGGTGGCACAGAAAGGTATCAATGCCGGCATGATCGATCCCGCCATTTTACCTGCGATCATCCTGTCTGTGATCTGTTCAGCCCTGCTGACACCGGTACTGTTAAAACTGGCCATACATAAGGGACCTGCGTTAGCTTAAACAGTACGGATTTTCCCCCTGTCAAACAGTTTTTTTCACAGGGAATCTTGATTTGCATGATCAACCGTGCTACTATTAATTTATGAATACCAAACAAACGCTATGGGGAGACAAGCCTTATGTCTCCCTTGATTATACTCTAAAAAAGACCTTCGGGCATAAGATCTACCGTATTGCGCTGGACGCAGGTATGACCTGTCCGAACCGGGATGGCAGCCTCGACACCAGGGGCTGTATTTTTTGCAGTGCCGGTGGATCCGGAGACTTTGCTGCCAGCCGCAGTTTAAGTATCTCCGATCAATTGGATCAGGGAATCAAGGCCGTTTCGACGAAACGCCCTTGTGAAGGCTATATTGCATATTTTCAAGCCTTTACCAACACCTACGCCCCTATTGACTATCTTCGTAAAGTTTATTTTGAAGCACTAAGCCATCCACAAGTGGAGGTACTTTCCATCGCCACCCGGCCGGATTGCCTTTCTGATCCGGTACTGGATCTTCTAACGGAATGCAACCGCATCAAACCGGTGTGGATCGAATTAGGCCTCCAGACCATTCACGAAGACAGCGCTGCCTATATCCGTCGGGGTTATACGCTTCATTGCTTTGAAAAAGCTCTCCGGGATTTGAAAGCACGGGGACTCACCGTAATCGTCCATGTGATCCTGGGACTTCCCGGCGAAAGCAAACAGGACATGAAGCAAACCGTACGGTATCTGGCCAATACCGGCATTGATGGTGTGAAACTACAGCTCTTACATATCCTGCAAGGCACCGACCTTGCCAGGGATTATGAAGCCTGTCCTTTTCCCACATTTTCTCAAGATGAATACTGCGACCTGATCTGCGACTGTCTGGAGCTTTTGCCCCCAAGCATTACCATTCACCGTCTTACCGGCGACGGACCCAAGAAAGATTTGATCGCTCCCCTGTGGAGCTCCAATAAACGAACTGTTCTAAACCAGATCCATCACCGCTTAAAGGAGCGGAACACCTGGCAGGGACGGTTATACCTTCCGTAGAAAGGAATTTAAATATGAACAGCGAAACCTCTACACTTTACAAACTGATCATCCTGTTTATGCTGGATAAAGCAGATTATCCGCTGACGAACTCGGATATTTCCGACCTTATTCTTGGCATGGAATACACCAACTATTTTACTCTGCAGCAGGCATTAAGTGAATTGGAAACCTCTGATCTGATCTCGGCAGAATCCACGTCCAGCAATACCACCTTGTATCGCATTACTGCCAGCGGCCGGACAACCCTGGACTATTTTGATTATAAGATCTCCGATGCAATAAAAGAAGATATCCTGCGTTATTATAAAGAGCATGATATTACTCTGCGCAAGGATACCTCTTTGATCGCTGATTATTATAAAATTGCGGGACAGCTCTATACGGTGCGCTGCCAGATCAAGGAACGAAATAAGATCACCTTCGAACTGTCTTTCCAGATCCAGGGGCGCGAACAGGCAGAAGCTGCCTGCAAGAACTGGAAGGAAAAAAGTGACGATGTGTACGAATATCTCATGGATATGCTGATTCAATGATGTCGTTTGCGTTTTTTGTTCTTTTTCTTTACAGAAAAACCGAAAGTTCCGATTTCTTTTCCCAATCCAAAATACCGTCCATGGGAATATGCAAGAAGGTTTGCCCGATTTAAATGAAACGTTCCGTTTTCGTCTAACAGGGCATCCTCCACACTGACGTGGACAACCTTAGCCAGAAACATATCATGGCTTCCCAGCTCTTTTACATCCACAACCTGACATTCGATATTAACAGGACTTTCCAGAATGGAAGGAGCCTTTACCACCGTCGATGGAATGGGTGTCAGCCCGGTTTCCTTAAATTTATCCACATCTAAACCGGAACGTACCCCGCAGTAATCCGTGGCACGTGCCAGTTTCTCCGTAGTCAGATTGATCACAAATTCCCCGCTCTCCCGGATCAGATGATGGGAAAAGCGCTCTTTTCTTACAGAAATAGAAACCATGGCCGGATCGGAACAGATGGTTCCGGCCCAGGCCACGGTTATGATATTAGGCTTGCTGTTTTCCCCCTGGCAGGTGACCATCACCGCAGGAAGGGGATAGAGCATATTCCCCGGTTTAAATGAAATACGTCCCATTAGAACACTCCCAGACTGAATAAGATATAGGCGATCAGCACTAAAAGCGTGATCACAGAGAACCATGTGCTGCATTTTAACTGGGTTCTCAAACTGCTCACCAGAAGAACCAAGGACTCTTCTTTGGCTGTTTTCTTATCCATTTCATCCAAAGCCGCCTGCACGTTACGATAGCTCTTCACATTCTCGGAATGGATCTTTTCCTCCAGGGCATCACTATGCTCTTCCAGGGATTTCTTTACTTCCTGAATTGCCCCTTCCTGTTCCTCCATGGATTTGCTTACGGTTTCATAAGCTTTCAGGATCTCATCCGCTTTTGCCAAAAGTTCTTTTACATCCGACAACATTTCCCGGGTGGCGGCACTTGCAGGTATCCATTCTGCTTTTTTTACCGTCTCCCTATTTTCAAAGTTATATTCTTCCTTTACAGGCTGTTCTTCCTTTATCGGTTGTTCTTCCTTCTCAAATTCCTGTGGCATTCTGCCATACACTGGTTTTTCCAAAACATGTTTCCTCTCTATCCTTGATTTTCTTTTTTCCTGTGCCTTTTGATATATGTCTGTAAAACCAAACAAGGCCTCCAATATATTCATACTTCCTCCTGAAAGTCACTGCTCCCCTGCAGATGACTTTTGTGCATTATTTTTCTAGAATAATCCTTCAAATGCAGACGCCTGATTGAACTGTGTGTATTTTCCGCTGCTACTGTACAGGCTTTTCTGATTCGCTGCATTGGTGGCTGAAAGGGATGCGTAGGAGGCATTCACCTTCAGATTATAACCATATGAACCATTACCGGAAAACAGAGACTCCACGTTTTTCATATCTGCTTTTCTGAATGTCTCTTCATCCACTTTAAGATTCTTCTCACTATCCAGCGTAATTCCCACCTGTGCCAGAAGCTTTTCATTGGCTTTGGTGGAATTATACATGGACCTTGCCGTACTGCTGATGGATGAAACATCAGAATCCTTTGCTGCATCATAGGTTGCATTATAATCCTTAACAAAAGAGGACACGGCATTATAGATTTTGTCCGCATCATACTTCTCTGTGGTTTTTCCGTCACTTCCGGTCTGTGAAACTTTCGCAAATACAGAATCCTTTCCCTTGCTTACCATTTTATCCAGGCTTTGTGCAAGGCTGTCAGAACTGCTCTTCACTTCGTTTAATGCCTGCGCCCTTTCCTTATCCGTAACCGAAGTCACCGTTTTATCTGTATTCTGTTTGGTATCGGAAGTCTTGTCTTCCTTTTTTGCCTGGCTGTAATACGCTTTTGCCAATTTGTAGTACGAACCATTTTTAATGGATGCATACTCTGCCAAAATACTGCTTCCCGTACTGCTGTTTTTTCCCAATGAGGAAAAAAGCGTGCTGACAGAGTCCGATGAAATTCCGTAAAAATTTGCCATAGTTTTCACCCTCCTTTTGTACTGCTAGGTGCATTCCATTGCACATCTATGTTTCCATTACAGATTATCAATTTGCCAGTCAATGGGGTCCATCCCCCCAGCGACCAGAAAATCATTGGCTTTGCTGAAATGCCGGCACCCGAAAAAGCCACGATATGCCGACAATGGACTTGGGTGAGGTGCCATAAGTACCAGATGCTTTGGATTGGTGATCATTTCTTTCTTACTCTGGGCCGGTCTTCCCCAAAGCAGATACACCACAGGGCGGTCCTGCTCATTCACTGCTCGTATGGCAGCATCTGTGAACTGCTCCCATCCCATACCCCGGTGGGAATTAGCTTCGTGGGCACGTACCGTAAGCACCGTGTTAAGCATCAGCACTCCCTGTCTGGCCCATTTCTCCAAATAACCGTTATTGGGGACATAACATCCACAATCCGTATGTAATTCCTGGTAGATGTTCACCAAAGACGGTGGAATCTCCACTCCCGGTTTTACAGAAAAGCTTAACCCATGAGCCTGCCCGTCATTATGATAGGGATCCTGCCCAAGGATCACCACTTTCACCTGACTTAAGGGCGTTAAATGAAAGGCGCTAAAAAGATCCTCAGCAGGTGGAAAAACCTTATAGTGGTTGTATTCATACATGATCTTTTGATACAGCTCTTTGTAATACGGTTTCTTAAATTCCTCCTGCAACGGCCCCAGCCAGTCATTTGTAATCTGTCCCATTAATCCAGTCCTGCTTCCTTCAGTATTTTCACCAGTTCCGTGGAGTATCTAACGCGACTTCGGATCTGATAGATCCGCAACGCTTCTTCAAAGGATGTATGATAGGTTTCCTTTAATAGTTCCTCTGCCAGACCTTCATATTCTGTCAGCTGTGCACTGCATCCCAGTTCTCCTGCCTTCTCAATATTCGCATCATAATGTCCGATGATCCGGATCAGGCAATCCAAAGCCAGTTCTTGTCTTCCTGCTTTCAAAAGTGACTCATAGGAATCATATAATTCCTGCACTCCGGCAAGCATTTCTATTTTCTCCATGTACTGGGTTTCTTTCTTGTTATCCGCTTTTACTTTAAGTCCTGCTACCTCGTTATACGCTTTTACGTACTCACCCTGACTAAAGTAATTCTCGGAATCGTTCATGGCAAGTCGTCTGTGCATTCCCTTGCCTGCAAACAAGACACCGCCCAAAATGGACGCTGCCAGAAGGAAGATCAAAAACACCGGTTTTTTCGGTAATGGCGGTGTGTTATCTTTTACCTTGGGTTTCTTCTCCTTCTTAGGCTTTGCCGCTTTTGCTGCCGCTTTTTCTTTCTTTTTGGCCTCTTTTTCTTTGGCCTTTGCTTCTTTTTTAGCTGCCGCGGCTTTCTTCTTTTCTTCCTTCTTCGCCTTCTTTTTTGCTTTGGGATCATCCTCTGCCGGAGCGGACGATCCTCCGCCTTCCAGAGCTTTCAAAATATCCAGATTTTCGTCGGAAACGTCTAATGATGTTTCCTCCGCGGATGGCTTCTGCTCCGATGCTGTCTCTTCATCCGGTCCGAAAAACAATTCTTTCATCCTTGTCAGGAATCCTTTTTTCGCTTTTGAAGATTCCTCTTTTTCAACCGTAGACCCTGCTTCCTGTTTTGGCGGAAGCTCTCTTAATGATGCCAGTTCATCCGCATCTTCCGGATTCACTTCAAATCCCAGATCTGCCAGACTATCTGCCACACTTTCCGCTGTGATCTGTCCGTCCGACTCTATCGCTTCATGATTCTCATCCGCCTTCAGCATATTACTGATGTCGGCAATATCCTCATTTTCTTCTCCCAAACCATCCAACAGGGACAAAATGTCATCTGTGTTTTCCGGATCCGTGCCTGACTCTGTCGATGTTTCCGAAGCTGTCATATCCGGCATTTCTTCAGATATTGTTCCCTTCTCCGGCGTTTGCCCGGCAGATTCCTCTTCCGGCATCATACCCTCTACATCTCCGAAAAGATCCGGAAAGTCATCCATCGACAACCCTCCTACCTCTTCTTCCGATGTCGCACTGTGCTCCTTTTCAGTGGATCCTTCCGAATATGGTTGGTCCTCCGGAGATTCTGCTAAGAGTTCTTCTGTCTCTGTCTGAGCTTCCGCACTCCTTTCATCCCCGGCGTTGGCGTTTTCCGCATTCATGGCTGCATCAAGTCCCGCAAAAAACGAGTCTTCCGACTCTGTTGTCTCCTGTGGCAACGGTTCCTGTTCCTGCTCCTCTTCCTCTTCTTCCCCGGCAAACAGATCCGATTCCAGCGAAAGTTCAAAGTCCGAAATCAGTTGTTCCTCGTCAACGCCATTTAATTCCTCTTCGAATTCCTGGATAAACTCCTCCTGTGATTTCGGATTGTGACGATTCACAGCTTGTTGCGTTTCCTTCAGGGTCTCTGTTTTATGTTCTTTGCTTTTCCGTGGGCGCTGCTCCTGTAGGGGCTGCTGTTCCTGCACCGAATTCAATAACTGGTCTAAGTAGTCTTCACTTTCTTTGTTCAAGGAATGTACCCTCCTACTTGTATGGTCAATACCAAAAATGCCCCAAACCACCCCACGTTTTCATGGAAATGCTTTGAGGCATCCTGTCCTGATCTTAGTTGTTTGGTAAAATACTTTCATCGATCAGACGATCAATGGCATCTACCAACATTCCGATTTCCGGTTTCGTAAGCTGTGCATCTGCTCCCAGCTGTTCACCTTTTCTACGCATCTCGTCATTTACCAGGGATGAGAAAATAACCAGTGGGATCTGTTTGATGGTATCATCCGTTTTACATAATTTTGTAAGACGATGACCATCCATGATCGGCATCTCAATATCTGTAATAATGCATTTTACTTTCTTGTACAGAGAGCCGTCTTCTTTCCACTCACATAACTTATCCCAGGCAACCTGTCCGTTTTCACACAATACCAGATGTGTATATCCGGATTTCTTCAGACAGTCGGTGATCATTCTTCCTAACATCGGAGAGTCCTCAGCAATAATGATCGGGCACATACTCCGGTCTCTTCCCTCATAATCTTCTATATCAGATACCTTAAGTCCTGTATCCGGACTGATATCTGTAACAATCTTCTCAAAATCAAGGATGACAACCAATTTGTCATCAAATTTCACTACACCGGTAGATACGCCGTTATTCTCTGCGTTAATGGTGGAATCCGGTTTAATGATATCTGCCCAGGAAATTCTATGGATACCAATGACTTTGTCCACATGGAATGCAATATCCAGCTTATTGAAATTCGTGATAATGAATAAGCCCTTCTCGTCGCTCTGCTTTAATCCAAGACTCTCTTTTAAATTGATTACGGTGATCATGGTATCACGAGGCATGAAAATTCCTTCCACGCAATAGTGGGAATTTGGAATCGGTGTCACCGGCTGATATGTAAGGATCTCTCTGATCTTCGCCACGTTGATGCCGTAATGATTATCACCTAACGTAAATTCCAGTATCTCGACTTCGTTTGTTCCATTTTCCAAGAGAATATTTGTATCCATGTAAAGTCCCTCCTTGACAGTGTAGCCTAACTAAGACGATTATAGCATACTACGTCTGAAAAAAACACATTTTTTGATATTTTTCACTAATTTATAAGAATTGTCTGCTTTGTTGTCCCTTTGTCTACTTCCAGACTCAAACCGGAAATATTTTTTGCTGTATCCTCGGGGACCTCAAACAGAAGAACGGTTTTTTTGGTTTTTCCACCGGCTATCTCATCGCTAAATGCACCAAGATCATTGGGTAAAAAAGTGATCAGCGCCGCCGCGGTATAGCTTCCGTCATTTATATTCAGGCTGAAGGCCTTTTTCTGTCCGGCAACATCACAGGTCCTTTTGGCCGAAGTTTCATTCTCAAGCTTAATGGTCAGTACCACATAGCGTTTTCCTTCTGTAGCCGTCATGGCAAAAACATCATCCTGAACATAATCCTTCTGAACCTTGTATCCGGTACATTGTGCCGTGATCCCGTCAATACCCAACGCTTCCGTCAGGCTCACGGTTTCAGCGGGATTTTCTGCACTTGTCGTATCCTGTCCCTGTACCGTTCCGGTTTCGGAAGAATCCCCTTCTATACTCTGATCCTGATTGCTTTCAGTCTCTTCCTCGCTATAAATAGCCTGCAGTTGCCGCTTATTTAATGCTGTATACCCTTCTGTCTGGGATTTGTTAAACTCGCCGATGATATGTGCCGAAAAATGGACGATCTGTTCTCTTTCCGAATCCGTCAGCGGGATCAATGCCTCCCCGCAACCGGTACAGGAAAGTGCCATCGCCATGACCAGCACCAATGCCATGAATTTTTTCCTCAATATGTTACCTCTGCGATCTGCTTATATTCACAAACAACAGCTTTATTCTCCGTTGTTTACCTCGAATTTGTAACCCATTCCCCAAATGGTCTTGATATAGTTACCTTTTGATCCGATCTTACTTCTAAGTTTCTTCACGTGGGTATCAATGGTACGCGCATCTCCAAAATAATCGTAATTCCATACGTTATTCAGGATCTTTTCTCTGGACAGCGCAATTCCCTCATTCTCCAGGAAAAAGCTAAGAAGTTCGAACTCTTTAAAACTTAATTCCACCGGTTTTCCATCCACGGTCACTTCATGAGCCGCCCGATTGATCACGATTCCGCCGTAATCCAGCACATCTGCGGAATCAATCTTGTTTGACCGGCGCAATAATGCATCCACACGTGCCACCAGGATCTTCGGAGAAAATGGTTTGGAAATATATTCATCCACACCCAGTTCAAATCCCTGGAGTTCATCGGTTTCTGTGGACTTTGCCGTCAACATGATGATAGGAACTTTTGATGTTTCCCGAATTTCACGGCAAACCTGCCATCCGTTCATCTTCGGCATCATAACATCCAAAATAATGAGAGAAATGGATTTGTCTGAATAGAAAATATCCAGTGCCTGCTCCCCGTCTTCAGCCTCCACTACCTCATACTCTTTCTTAACCAGGAAATCTCTCACTAACTTACGCATCAGCGCTTCATCGTCAACAACTAGTACTTTAATCTTTTCCATAATTGGTCACCGTTTCCAATCCCTATTATTTTACACGTACCCTTTGAAATTTCTGTGTACGATTGTAATCTTTTTTAAACCCTCTAATACCCGTCTGTAATCTGGTATTTTTCTTCGTACTCTTCAATACGCTGCTCTCGCCGGTTTAATTCCTCCTCCCAGGATTCATACCGGTCAATTAGCTTATTCTCATAATTCAGAATCGTTGGAATATCGGAAAAATGCATCATCAGGAACATGACGATCACCACCAGTATCAAAGCCACATTCACGATCAGGGAATTTATGAACCTGCTCCTGTACTTTTCCCCATCTTGTACATTCCAAGCTCGTTTTTCTTCCTTCTGCCTTTTCTTTCGTTCCTTTTCCCGTTCTCTGAACTTAAGGTTTACTTCTTTCTTATGCAGGCGGACAGCTTCTTTGTCATCCTGCTTTGCCCGGTTGATCACAGGCTTTAGATCAAGCGGGTGGATATCCTTGTTGCGGATTGCGGGAGAAGCCTGCAGATATTCCTGGAGTTCTCGCAGAAAAGCATACCCCACCGGAGTTACGAACATTTTTTCCTTCAGGATCCTGTTATACACTGAAAGAACGGCTTCGGGATTTCCCATATCCAGTCTTTCTTTCGTATATCGGATCCCCTTTAACTCTTTCTCCGCCTGCCTGGCCTGACTCTCCGTTTCGAATACATACCCGTCAACCACATAATGTCCTTTTTCTTCTGCCATGCATTCTCCTTTCAACAGTAAAAAGGTTCTGCACTGCTGCAGAACCCTCTTACCTACACTCGTAAGTCAATATTCTGACCAAGCTGAGGCGTTACGGAACGTTCCATCATTTTTGTCATCTCAGCCCCCATTTCCTGGTACTGATCCAGGCTCATGCTCAAAACAGCTGTAGACACATCATTCGAAACGCTAACATTACTTAACGCCATGGAAAGGCCTGCTATATCCATACTCATCGCCCCTTCCTAAGTTACAGCATTTTTTGTAACTCATTAGTAATATCGGTTCTGGAATACACACTATTTAGTTGGTTATGAAAAACAATTTAAAATCATTTGTATTCAATTATATACATTTTAACACACTTATCAGAAAAAGAAAAGCAATCTCTTCACATTTTTTTAAAGAAAATATCACATTTTGTCGCTTTTGATCCTGTGAATGGAAGGATTTTGAACTGCCGGTTCACTTGACAAAACCAGGCCGGCTCTCTATAATAATGCTGTGTGAAAACAGACCGCACGTAACAGACCAGGGGTTGTACTGGTTTCGACGGGGGTTTTGAAGTTTTGGCAGCCATCCGCGGGGTTGACCGCGTCAAAAACACGAACTTAAAATTAAACGCTGAAGATAATTTAGCATACGCTGCCTAGTTGCAGCAGTCGGACTTAGGTTCCTACAGCTTAAGACCCCGGCTTCAAATCCGTAGGGCACTTCGTTGCTTAAGCTTTGCGGCAAAGGAAGATTTCATGAAGCTACCAAGCTCATAAGCCTGTCTGTGGGCGTATGAAGTAAGGGAATGTCAAACTACAGACTGTGATGGGAGATACCGGAATGGATGGGCTTTCGGACAGGGGTTCGATTCCCCTCAGCTCCACTAAAGATGCAGGATCCGAACTCATTGAGTTCGGATCCTTTACGTTTTACAACAATCTAATTACTTGTTTTTTTCTTTTCTCCATGCTACAATCTGTTCAAAGCATATATCTTCGTACTGATTTTATCTTAAACCACGAATTCTATTGGCACCACTCAGGTGCTGTCTTTTATTCAGATATTCAGGAACAGTCTATGCTTTTAATCCAAT
>JBJEKY010000097.1:0-60969 GCA_051878875.1 Lachnospiraceae bacterium
CAGGAGTTAATTCCACCGCATAAGCGAACGGTGGAATTAACTTTTGAAATTTTCACAGTTTATGGAAATTTAATGGAATACTTGCATCCGGGAGTGAAACATATTATAATAAACATAAATACCTGGGATGTTCGACACCCCTGTAATTTTTGAACCTACATTTACTTTTATGGGACTCCTATATTGCTGATTGGATGTCAGGCCACAAAGAATCGGTGGAAGGCAGAAGATTATGCTGCGGACACCCACCTAGCTCGGGCTAGGAGTCAAAAATACAGGAACGGCACCTTGGGTTTTTTACAAAAATGGATGATAAAAAGTAGTTGCAGAGTACCTTAGAAACGAAAGTACGAAGGAACTTTGGAAATACAAAAGAAGGAAGATCTTGGAAGCTGCATAGGAATTCTATGCAGCTTCTTTAGGGTTATTTATAGAAATCAGTAAGGAGACCGTGCGTGGAGTATGAAAAGATACAGGAGCCATAGGGTAAGAAAAAAACATAGAATGGGTGTGAGACAGAAACGAAAGATCCTGATTCTGACAGCGACGCTTGTGATTTTTGTTCTTTTGCTGGGAGTTTTTCTGGCGACGCAAAAGCCGGAACAGGATTTTAACAAACAGGATCTAAGCGTGAGACAACTAAGTTGTTTTTTAAGCTTTTATGAGTATGATGAGCAGCAATGGAACCGGTATCTTATAGATCAGGGAATGCAAGAGGTGGTGCATTGGAATGAACTGGAAGTTTTATTAAATGCACTAGGGGTAAAAGAGTATGTAACATACCGGTGTCCCGGGCAGGATGAAGTGGTATCCTGCGGGGATTTTTTGCAACTATATGATCAATTGCTTTCTCTTTTGGACGGAGAGGGTAAGGTAAAGCAAAAAACAATTACCGTAGAAAGCACCATAATAGATGAGGGTAATGCATGGAAAAGCGGAACTTTGGTTGCAGACGGAGAAAAGTATCAGATACTGACCGCTATCGAGAAATATACAAAGGGTAGTACCTATTTGGTTTATCTTTTGGACTCCAAAATCCTGGGGATCGCAGAAAACTACGATAAAGAAATAACCGGGAAAACGCAGACACAGGATCTTAACCTGACAGACGAGGACAGGGTGACAGTGCTTTTAAAAAACGCATCCGGCATTTATCGTGATAAGATCTATCTGGTAACAAAAGGAGAATATACGAAAACAGGGTGGAAGGGAAAACAACAAAAACTGGAAAGCGGACATTTGTTAAAGTTTGTAAACTGCAATGTTAAAAAAGACCCTGAAGAAGATGAGTATCTGTTATTGAAGCCGGAAGATGGATCCGGTCGGATCTATTTTACAGATAAAACAGGAAAAAAGCTTTCTAAAGGGTATCGTGGAAATTTCCGGATCTATCGCTATAAAAAAGGTTATGTAGTGGTCAATGAGCTTTCCATCCGGGAATATCTATATGGGGTAGTTCCAAGTGAAATGCCTTCGTATTATGAGGAGGAAGCGTTAAAAGCACAGGCTGTATGTGCAAGAAGTTATACTTATAAGCACCTTTTGAAGAAGGGATCTGCAGGTTACTATGCAGATCTTGATGATTCCGTACAGTATCAGGTATATAATAAATCAAGTGATGCAAAATCCACACGAAAGGCTGTTGAAGATACGGCAAACGAGGTGCTTACATACCAAGATGAACTGGCAGTGACTTATTATTTTTCTACATCCGGTGGGATTACCCAGGGCTATGATCTTTGGGGACTTAATCAGGAAGAATATGGATATCTTGATCCGGCGATGATACATAAAGACGGGGAAAAGGTCTTAAAAGGTAAATCGGTGGATCTTTCGGAGGAAGAGAAGTTTAAGGAGTTCATGGAGCTTAAGATATCTGGTTTTTATGAGAAGGATTGTCGTTATTTCCGATGGAAAGCAACCCTGGATTATAAGAAAAATGTCGAAGCTTTGAATAAAGTAATTTTACAACGTAAACAGGCGGCGCCTAAGTCGGTAAGAATAAAAAATAAAGACGGAGAAACCCTATCAAAGATGGGTACATTGGGAAAACCGGAGAAGATTTTCGTGAAAAAGCGTAGCTTAGCAGGAGGGATCACGACACTGGTGTTCCAATATGAGAAGGGTAGTGTGGAGCTGACTACAGAATATACGATCCGCTATTGTTTGGGGGCCTGTGATCCGACGGTGAAGCTTTTGGATGGATCTTCCATTCAACCGGAAATTTTGCCAAGTGCATGGTTTTACATTTCTTCTTCAAAAAATGGAAAAGCTGTACTTTGCGGAGGCGGGTTTGGACATGGATTGGGAATGAGCCAGAATGGAGCCGATAAACTGGCCCAGGCAGGGTGGAACTATAAAGATATTTTACAATTTTTCTATCATGGTGTAGAATTAGTGGAAATGGTGAACTAAATAAAAATACGTATGAGGGTTAACAATGGTTTACAGAATATTGGCAGTGATCAAGGATATCATGAGGGAGATTAAAAAAGACAATGTGGGGGCGTTTGCAGCGCAATCCACCTTTTTTCTGGTGGTTTCTGCCATTCCGTTTATGATCCTGTTTATTTCACTTTTGCAACATACAGCATTC
The DNA here is from genome assembly GCA_051878875.1 of Lachnospiraceae bacterium. Taxonomy (GTDB): domain Bacteria; phylum Bacillota; class Clostridia; order Lachnospirales; family Lachnospiraceae; genus XBB1006. The sequence continues at coordinate 2,597 of JBJEKY010000097.1, forward strand.
TCTGAAGAGGAACTGGTTCGATTCATTGAGTTGTCTTTTCCGGAGTTTGTGGCCCCGTTTATTGTATCGATCGTAAGGGAAATGTACACAAGGTCAGTGGAGGTGCTGTCAGTGGCCATTGTCGGTGCCCTGTGGTCTTCTGCAAAAGGAGTACAGTATTTATCCAACGGATTGAATGCAATATACAATATTGAAGAGAACCGCAACTGGCTGGCACTACGGATCCGAGCCATTGGATATACCATTGTATTTGTTTTCAGCATTATCTTCAGTATTGTATTCCTGATGCTGGGAAAAGTGCTTCGACGCAGGCTTTTATCTGCGTTCCCTATTGTAAACCATTTCCTTAGGCTGTTTATGAGTTTGAGACATGTGGTTTTCTTTTTGGTTTTATTTGTGCTGTTTTTGTTTATTTTGCGCTTTTTACCAAACCGCAGAACAACTTTTAAAAGCCAGGTGCCTGCATCTGCAGCGGCTGCTTTTTGTTGGGTGATCATGTCATTTTTGATTTCTGTATATGTGAACTTTTTTGATGGGTTTTCCATGTACGGAAGTATGACCACCATTATGCTGATCCTGATGTATGTCTATTTCGGTATGTATATCCTTTTGGTCTGTGCGGAAGTGGATTCCATGTATGAATCCAGCGTCAGGATCTACTTAAGCGAGCGCAGACGGGAAAAACGATTGGTGAAAAGACGACGTTAGGGATTCCCCAAATCTAATATAAATAATATAGAAAAGTATCTTGTGTTTTTAAAAAGAATATGTTACTATTCCTCTATGTGAAAAGGCGTTGATGGTGCATAGTAGTATGACGGCATCCTTTAGAGAGACGGGATCATGGGCTGAAAGTCCTGTCAGGCAATACCGGTATATGAAATTCACACCGTAGCTTTCCGGTTGAACGATCCAGTAGGCCGGAACGGTTCGTATCCGTTATGTATGTGTGAGAGTCTGTGGTTATGATACCGCAGGAATCAGGGTGGTAACGCGGAGAGTCTGGCTTCGTCCCTTTTGGGGACGGAGTCTTTTTTATTTTCCCAGTAATTGGAAAGAGAGGAGCCTATATGAAAGACAGATTACAGCAGATCAAGGAAGAGGCAATGAAGCAGATCCGGGAATCGGACGGCTTGCCGAAATTAAATGAAGTCCGTGTAAATGTGCTTGGAAAAAAAGGAGAATTAACCCAGATCTTAAAGTCTATGAAGGATCTGAGTGCAGAAGAAAGACCGGTATTTGGCCAGATGGTAAATGAGACCCGCCAGGCAATTGAAAACATGCTGGAGGAGACCAGACAGAAGCTGGAAGCGGCGGAATTAGAATTACAGATGAAAAAAGAAGTCATTGATGTTACCTTACCGTCTAAGAAAAATAAAGTGGGTCATGCGCATCCCAATACACTTGCATTGGAAGAAGTAGAGCGTATCTTTATCGGAATGGGATACGAGGTGCTGGAAGGACCGGAATTAGAATACGATTATTACAATTTCGAAGCGCTGAATATCCCTGCAAACCATCCGGCAAAGGATGAGCAGGATACCTTCTATGTCAATGATAAGATCGTACTTCGTACCCAGACTTCACCGATTCAGGTAAGAGCCATGGAAACAGGTAAACTTCCGCTTCGTATGCTGGCCCCGGGAAGAGTGTTCCGTTCGGATGAAGTAGATGCTACCCATTCACCATGTTTTCATCAGATTGAGGGACTGGTTGTGGATAAAAACATTACCTTTGCAGATCTGAAAGGAACGTTGGAAGATTTTGCAAAGAAACTGTTTGGCGAACAGACAAAGGTTAAGTTTAGACCGCATCATTTCCCATTTACCGAGCCCAGTGCGGAAATGGACGTTACCTGTTTTAAGTGCGGTGGGTCCGGATGCCGTTTCTGTAAAGGATCCGGCTGGATTGAGATCCTTGGCTGCGGAATGGTACATCCAAATGTTTTGAAACAGTGTAATATTGATACAGAGGAATACTCCGGATTCGCTTTTGGAGTTGGTTTGGAACGAATCACCTTATTAAAGTATGAGATCGATGATATGCGTCTCTTATACGAAAACGACGACAGATTCTTAAATCAGTTCTAGGGAAGGAAGGGTGAAGAAGTATGAATACATCATTATCATGGATTAAAGAATATGTACCGGATCTGAATGTCACTGCACAGGAATATACGGATGCTATGACATTAAGCGGAACAAAAGTGGAAGGATATGAATGTCTTGCAGACGATCTTAAAAATATCGTTGTAGGACAGATTAAGTCCATTGAGCGCCATCCGGATGCAGATAAACTGATCATCTGCCAGGTGGATATCGGAGAAGGAAAACAGGTGCAGATCGTTACCGGTGCACCAAACGTAAAAGAAGGAGATAAGGTTCCGGTAGTTTTACATGGCGGCAGTGTGGCAGGAGATCATGACGGTCACAGAACTCCGGGAGGAATCAAGATCACCCGTGGAAAATTACGTGGTGTACCCAGTGAAGGTATGATGTGCTCCATCGAAGAATTGGGATCCAGCAGAGATATGTATCCGGAGGCACCGGAGTACGGAATCTATATTTTTGATGGGGACGCAGTGGTCGGAGAAGACGCAGTAAAGGCACTGGGTCTTGATGATGTTAATTTCGAATATGAGATCACTTCCAATCGTGTAGATTGCTATTCTGTGATCGGTATTGCCAGAGAAGCAGCAGCAACCTTCGGTAAAACCTTCCATTATCCGGAAATTAAGGAAACAGGAAATAGGGAGAATGCATCTGATTATATCAGTGTACAGATTGAGAATACGGATCTTTGTTCCCGCTATGTGGGTAGGGTCGTAAAAAATGTAAAGATCGGCCCGTCACCGAAGTGGATGCAGAGAAGACTGGCCAGTGTTGGAATTCGTCCTATTAATAACATTGTGGATATTACCAATTATGTGATGGAGGAATTCGGACAGCCTATGCATGCGTATGATCTATCCACCATAGAAGACCGTAAGATCATTGTCAGAACTGCCGGACAGGGAGAAAAATTTACAACACTGGACGGACAGGAAAGAATCCTTGATGATACCATGCTGATGATCTGTGACGGAAAGAAACCGGTGGGACTTGCCGGAATCATGGGAGGAGAGAATTCCATGATCACGGATTCTGTGAAAGATGTGTTGTTTGAGGCAGCCTGCTTTGACGGAACCAATATCCGTTTATCCAGCAAGAAGTTAGGTATGCGTACGGACGCTTCAGGTAAATTTGAAAAAGGCTTAGATCCGAATCAGGCTATGCTCGCTATCAATCGCTGCTGCCAGCTTATGGAAGAGTTTGGCGCCGGTGAAGTGGTTGGAGGAGCAGTAGATATCTATCCAAATGTCCGGGAAGGAAACCGCGTGGTATTTGAACCGGAGAAGATCAACAAATTGCTGGGAACAGATATTTCTGCAGAAGAGATGATCCGTTATTTTAACATGGTAGACCTTTCTTATGATAAAGAAACCAATGAGGTGATCGTTCCTTCCTGGAGACAGGATGTTCATGTAATGGCAGATCTGGCGGAAGAAGTGGCAAGATTCTACGGTTATGATAAGATTCCCGTTACGCTTCCATACGGTGGAACCACTACAGGCGGCAAATCCAAGAAGCAGTTGCTTGAAGATAAGGCAAAAACAGTGGCTCGTTATAACGGATTTTCCCAGGCCATGGTTTATTCATTCGAAAGTCCAAAGGTATATGATAAATTGCTGTTATCGAAGGAAGCACCGGAAAGAAATGTCATTACGATTATGAACCCGTTGGGCGAGGACTTCAGCATTATGAGAACACTTTCTTTAAATGGAATGCTGAATGCACTTTCTACCAACTATAACCGTCGGAACAAAAATGTACGCTTGTTTGAGCTTGGAAACATCTATGTGCCCAAAAATCTTCCATTAACCGAACTTCCGGACGAAAAAATGATGTTGACTCTGGGTATGTACGGAGAGGGCGATTTTTATGAATTAAAAGGCGTTGTAGAAGAGATCATTTCCGAATGTGGTGTACGTTCCCGCCTTTCCTTTGTGCCGAATGGAGAGATCTCTTATATGCATCCGGGAAGATGTGCGGAAGTTTATTCGGGAGATGTAAAAGTGGCATTATTGGGTGAAGTTCATCCGATCGTGTGCGGTAATTATAACATTAAGGAAAAAGTATATATTGCAGTATTGGATATGCCGGCTATCGTGGAATTATCCAACTATGACTTCAAATATGAAGGTGTTGCTAAATTCCCGGCAGTGAACCGGGATCTGTCCATGCTGGTAAGTAAAAGCATTCTTGCCGGAGAGATTGAAGCATGCATCCGTAAAAACGCAGGAGCATATCTGGAAAACGTGGAACTGTTTGACGTTTATGAAGGTAACCAGATCGCGTCCGGTTTTAAATCACTGGCTTATTCGCTTACGTTCCGTGCAAAAGATAAAACACTGGAAGAAGCAGAGATCAGTGCAGCGATGGATAAGATTATAAAGGCATTGTCCGGAATGAATGTAGAATTGAGGCAATAATTATGGAAACAATGAGTGTAAAGGATTACTGGTTTGATCTGCCACAGGAACAGATCGCCCAGGATCCTTTGGAGGATCGCAGTTCATCCCGTCTGATGGTATTAGATAAAGAAACCGGAGAAATCACGCACCGGATATTTAAAGATGTGATCGAGTATCTTCACGAAGGAGATTGTCTTGTACTGAATAATACCAAGGTAATCCCTGCCAGATTGTTTGGTGTGAAAGAAGATACCCAGGCTAAAATCGAAATCCTTTTACTGAAACGGAAGGAAAATGATATCTGGGAAACACTGGTAAAACCGGGAAAGAAAGCCCGTGTGGGAACCAGGATCGTGTTTGGCGAAGGTCTTCTTGTTGGTACAGTCGTGGAGGTTGTTGAAGAGGGAAACCGCTTGATCCAGTTTGAATATGAAGGGATTTTTGAAGAAATCTTAGATCAGCTGGGACAAATGCCGCTGCCTCCTTATATAACCCATCAGTTAAAGGACAAAGACCGTTATCAGACCGTTTATGCCAAATATGAAGGATCTGCAGCAGCTCCTACTGCAGGATTGCACATGACGAAAGAACTTTTGGATAAGATCCGTCAAAAGGGGATTGAGATCGCAGAAGTAACCCTTCATGTGGGGCTGGGAACATTTCGTCCGGTAAAAGAAGAAAATGTGTTGGAACATCATATGCATTCTGAGTTCTATCAGGTTACGCAAGAAGCAGCTGAGACTATGAATAGGGCGAAGGCGCGGGGAAAACGGGTGATCTGTGTCGGTACCACCAGCTGCAGGACAATTGAATCTGCAGCTTTGGAAGACGGTACCATCAAAGCCTGTTCCGGTTGGACGGATATTTTCATTTATCCGGGATATCGGTTTAAAATGCTGGATGCACTGATCACAAATTTTCATCTTCCGGAGTCTACTTTGATCATGTTGGTATCCGCTTTAGCGGGACGTGAGCATGTCCTGGCAGCCTATGAGGAAGCCGTAAAAGAAAACTACCGTTTCTTTTCTTTTGGAGATGCTATGTTGATCCAATAGACGTGAAACTATTCTATATCATTTAGATATCTAATACATAGAATAAATGGGAGATAACAGAGGGAATGAAAAAATGTATATAAAAAAGAGTCAGGGGGTACTGATCAGTCTGGTATTTATACTTAGCGTTTTGATTTCCTGCATTCCACAGATCAGTTATGCCGGGGAAACGGATGAAACAACGGAAGTTATTACGCTAAATGCGCCGGAGTCGTTTCAGGGAAAGTGCAAGCAGAATAAGATCCGTCTTTCCTGGTCTTCGGTAGAAGGTGCCGTAGGATATCAATTATATCGTTGGGATTCTGTTGAGAGAGAATATCGCGAACTGGTTTTGGTTCCGGGGGACTGTCTTTCTTATACAGATAGTGGCCTTGCACGAAAAAAAAGCTATGGTTACCGCATTGTGGCTCTTTCCGAGAATGGTGATTCTGATAGTGAGCCGGTGGATCTTAGTAAGAAAATCCCTGTTCCGATCCTGCATCCTACGAAACTTAGCGGAATACAGGAGGGATTTTATCTAACCTTAAGCTGGAAAGGGCATTCACAGGATGTACAATACGAAGTTTACAGGGCTACATCGGAAAATGGATCCTACAAACTTTTAAAAAAGTGCAAAAATACAAGCTTTACGGATAAAACAGTAAAACCGTTGAAAACCTATTACTATAAGGTGAAGGCACGGAGCAGTACAAAAAGCACCACTTACCGGAGTGAGGCATCTAAGGTGCTAAAGATCAAATCCAGCCGACTGGATCCCCAAAAACCTATGGTAGCTTTGACTTTTGATGACGGACCAAGTAAAAACACGGCGGAGATCCTTAAAACACTGGAAAAATACGATGCCAGAGCAACATTTTTCGTACTGGGAAATCGTGTCAGCAGTAATAAAAAAACCATCAAGAAAATATATGATAGTGGGTCTGAAATCGGAAATCACAGTTGGAACCATACAAATCTGGGCATTGCTTCCCGGTCGGTCATAAAACAACAACTAAGTAAAACGGATGCGGCAGTGAAAAAAATCACAGGTGAAAAACCAAAGCTGATCCGCCCGCCCTATGGAAGTGTGTCCACGACTCTGAAAAAAACAGCGGATCGTCCTTTGATACTTTGGAATATTGATACTTTAGACTGGAAGACCAGAAGCGAGGATCAAACTTATCGGGCTGTGATCGGAAAGGTGAAGGATGGCGACATTGTCCTTATGCACGATCTATATTCCACTACGGCCGCTGCTGCGAAACGTATCATACGCCAGCTCGATAAGCAGGGATATCAAATGGTAACGGTCTCAGAGATGGCGGTTTGTAAAAAACAGAAGCTGGAAGCCGGAGAAAAGTATTTTCAGATAAAATAATACTTGCGACTGTGAACTTTATATAATACAATGAACATAGTAATTTGATACTCTGGCGAAGGAGAAGAGAACATGGAAGAGAGAAGAAAAAACAAACGGCTTGATCTTGACGTTACAGTTCAGCTGGAAAGACTGGACACTGAGGATATGACTACCTTAAAATATGTCAGGGTGGATGTAACGGATGTTTCCAAAACCGGTATTGGATTTAATTCCATGCAGAAATTGGAAGTGGGAACATACTATGATGTAAAGATCCAGATTTGGACAAAAGAGATCATCAGTACCGTGATTGAAGTAGTCCGAACAAAAGAAAGAGAAGACGGATCCTATAATTACGGCGCGACCTTTATAGGCATGACGGAAACGGATGCTTTAAAGATTGAGATCTATCAGATATTTAATGAACTGTAGGAATATATAAGAACTGACTGCCATATCGTTGGATATGGCAGTTTTTTACTTTGTAAAAATATTTGAATTATTCGTGATGTACATTCAAATAAAACAAATACAAAAGAAAAAGCACACAAATATACAGTCGAAAACTGGTAAATATAAACAAAATGCAAACAATATATTGTAAAAAGTGTGAATATTAAGTAAAATAAGACTATCAAACAAAAACCTGATAGGGAGGACTTGAATATGAATGTTTTTACAACGGACAAGATAAGAAACGTTGCGATTCTTGGCCACGGAGGTTGCGGAAAGACTTCACTGGTTGAAGCCATGGCGTTCCTGGCCGGTGATATCAATCGTATGGGCAAAGTAGAAGACGGAAATACCATCAGTGATTATGACAAGGAAGAGATAAAACGATTATTCTCTATCCAGACTACCTTGGTTCCTATCATTTGGCAGGATACAAAGATAAACTTTTTAGATACACCGGGATATTTTGATTTTGTTGGAGAAATGGAAGAAGCGGTTTCAGTTGCTGATGCGGCCATTATCGTGGTTTCCGGAAAGAACGGAATCGAAGTTGGTACGAAGAAAGCATGGGATCTTTGTGATAGATATAATCTCCCGAGAATGGTTTTTGTTACTCAGATGGATGATGATAATGCATCTTATCGTGAAGTGGTAAAGGATCTGCAGGAATTATACGGAAAGCGTATTGCACCATTCCACATGCCAATCCGTGAAAATGGTGAGTTTGTAGGCTATGTTAATGTGATCCAACAGAAGGCAAAACGTTGGAATGAGAAAGGAACCGTAGACAAATTTGACGTTCCGGATTATTCACAGGAGAACTTAAAAATCTGCCGTGAAGCTCTTTTAGAGGCTGTTGCGGAGACAAGCGAAGAGTTTATGGATCGCTATTTTAGCGGAGATGAGTTTTCAGAAGATGAGATACGGCAGGCATTACGTGTAAATGTTCTGGATGGTTCTACTGTTCCTGTACTTATGGGATCAAATACCATGGCACGAGGTATGTATACATTGATGGCCGATATTGTAAAATATCTTCCATCTCCGGCAGAGCGAGAGTGTATCGGAGTTAATGTAAAGACCAATGAACGGTTTGAAGCTAATTTTGATTTCTCAAAATCTAAGAGTGCTTACATATTTAAATCTATTGTTGATCCGTTCATCGGTAAGTATTCCCTGATCAAGGTTTGCTCCGGTGTGATCAAGACCGATGATGCATTATATAATAAAGATCAGGATTCGGAAGAAAAAATCGGTAAGTTATATGTACTCAAAGGTAATAAACCGTCTGAAGTTCCGGAACTTCATGCAGGAGATATTGGTGCTCTTGCCAAACTTACCAAGGCTGCCACGGGAGACACCCTTTCTACGAAAGCAAATCCGGTTGCATTCGGCAGAGCAGAGCTTTCCACACCATATACCTGTATGGCATACAAGGCGGTGAATAAGGGCGATGACGATAAGATCGCTCAGGCATTGGCAAAACTGACGGCAGAGGATCTGACTTTGAAGAGTGTGAATGATGCACAGAATCGTCAGTCTTTACTGTATGGTATTGGTGAACAACAACTGGAAGTTGCGGTAAGCAAATTGAAAGAACGCTACAAAGTGGAAGTGTCACTTGGAAAACCGAAGGTTGCATTTAAAGAGACCATTAAGAAAAAATCCGATGTGGAATACAAATATAAGAAACAGTCCGGCGGACATGGTCAGTATGGACATGTAAAAATGACCTTTGAGCCTTCCGGAAATTTGGAAGAGTCTTATGAATTTGACCAGATTGTTGTTGGCGGAGCAGTTCCAAAGAACTATTTCCCTGCGGTAGAAAAGGGAGTTGCAGAATGCACATTGGCAGGTCCTTTGGCGGGATATCCGGTGGTTGGTGTGAAAGCAACACTGTATGACGGATCTTATCATCCTGTAGATTCTTCTGAAATGGCGTTTAAGACTGCTGCCAGTCAGGCGTTTAAGAAAGGATTTATGGATGCATCGCCAATTCTGTTAGAGCCAATTTTGTCCTTGAAGGTTCTGGTGGATGATAAATACACCGGAGATATCATGGGTGATCTTAATAAGAAGCGTGGCCGTGTATTAGGAATGAATCCGGTTCTGGGTGGAAAACAGGAGATCCTGGCTGAGATTCCACAGGCGGAATTGTATGGTTATTCCACCACCCTTCGTTCCATGACAGGAGGAAGTGGAGAATTCTCTTATGAATTTGCAAGATATGAACAGGCTCCATCCGATGTACAGGAAAAGGAAGTTGAGGCGAGAGCGAAAGAAACAGAAGATTAAAATTCCCTATAAGCAGGTACTCCCTGAGGCGAAAGCCTCAGGGAGTATTTAATTTGTTTTTTTATGTTTTTCAAACATAGATAAGATCATATCTACTTTCTTTTGTTCTTCCGGCGTCATGTTCTGCTTCATGATCTCAATGATCAGGGACACTTCCGAATTTGAAAAATCGATTCCACTGTTTTTGGCCGATTTTGAGGCTGCCATGAAGAAGGGAATCATATCCTTTGGACTCCGGTTCTCGTTTTTGGTTGCAAAGTCCAGTAAAAACTGCATTTTTTCCGGGGAAATATCTTTTAACCCCGGATTGTCCATCAGAGACGAGATATTCATACCATACTCCTTTAATTAAGAATTGCTTCATAGGTACCATACATCTGGAGAAAATCAATAAAAAAATCCACGCTTTCTTTTTCTTTTTCCGTGCAATACGGTTTAATCTCCTGCAACATGGAAATGGTAGTTTCCTTTTTGTCGTCCGAAGAAGCGGAACACATGCAAAGTGCCGAGTTTTCATCTGAGCTCATCTGGATAGTCTTGGATAATTCCAGATATTTTGTCAGAATGGAAAGGGTTTTCCGGGAACTTCCGGACATATAAGGAATTGCCGCTTTTAACATTTGCAGACGATTACTTTGTAATAAACTATCAAAGGTTGTCATTGTTTTCAGAGCATCTGTTTCCATGAAAAATCCGTTTTTCTTTATATATATGAAAGAAAAAACGGGATATGAATTGTACAAAAGAAGAAAGTATCTTAAGTGCACACAAGAATCGAAACAAAACATAGATTAGTACGTAACAACTTAGGAAGGGGAAATGTGATGGGAAAATTGGTGGTAAACGGCAACAGTGTTTACGAAGTTGACGAGAGTTGTATGAGAAAGCGAAGACGAAAGAACAAAGAGGAAACGCAAAAAGAAAAAAGAAATCATGAGGATCAAAAAAACAAAGGACAACGAAATAAAGGCCACAGATAAAAAGGGGGGAAGCCCCCCTTTTTTCTCATAATGAAGCGGGAGTACCGCTTCTTAACCGTTAAGTTAAGTTACGATACTCCCAGTGGAATGCCTAAATGGCATCATGGTATCTGGTTGATACCTTAGAAAATGGAATTGCAGCCGTTATTGCATAACAGTAACAGAAGAATGATCCAACAGCAGTTGTTATCCTGACCGCAGGAACCGCCATTCATACCGGAACATCCGTTGTTGCAGCAAAACAGAAGAAGAATAATGATCCAAATCCAGGAATTATTCTCTCTCTCGCATCCGCAGCCACAGTTTGTTGCAGCTAATTCACCCATGTGTATTGCCTCCTAAAGAATCTTACAATTCATAGTATGCAAGGAAAGGGAAAGTGTGCTATAATATTACAGAATTTGTTAATAGACAGACAAATGTCCGTGCAAAAGAAACGAAGAGGGGGATGGTATGGCTGATATCCTGATTTTGGATCCCAGTGAAGGTGCAATGGAAAAATACAAGATCATGCTGGGAAATATGGAAAAAGAATACAACATCCTTTACACCACTTACCCGGAGCAGGCCATGGAATTGCTTTCTGAAAGGGAAATTGCAGTGGTCCTGACGGAAAATGATATGGGGATTTTAAATGCAGTGGAACTATCCGAGATGCTGGGGGTAATGCATCCGGAAATCGTCCAGCTTCTAATGACGGAAGTGAATGAAATTCCTAAGGTTCTTACGACTTTAAACAATGCAAATATTTTTGAAATCCTTCTTAAGCCTTTTAAATTTGCAGAGGATATGGAGGAACCCCTAAGAAGGGCAATGCAGGAATACGAACAACGTATATCACAGGCAGACACTACCAGTCAGTCCAAAGAACAGATCTATAATTATGATATGGAATATGACCGACTAAGACAGGAGCGGTTTAAACGGAGCAGGGACTATTCCAGTTTATACACTGCACTTGGTGGAATTGTAGAGGGAAACGTGGACACCTGGAAAATTTCTGCCGAAGTTTCCGAGCAGGATAAATTTCGTCTGAAAGAATTTATTCAGCAGATTGTGAAAGAATATGTTGATGTCTTTATTTTCGGGGATAGGAGTTTTGAGGAACTTCGTAGTAAACTTCTTGCGAACTATGAACAAGGAGCTCACGAATGCGGATTTAGATTTGAAAACCGTTGTGAAACACAGATTTCCGGCAGAAAAGCCAAAGAACTGTATTTTGCTGTATTTCTTATGGAACATTTGTGCAGAGCTACCTTGCTGAGATATAGGATTGGGGTAGCGTTAGATACGGCCAGCCATTTTTATGTGATTCGTTTTTATTGTGATCCGCAGGATGGGGCAATACAGGGTAATCTGGTGTATAAAGAAAATGTGGAATGCATACGGACGGTGATGCACGAAATCACGGAATGCTGTCTAAAAAAATTATATACAAAATCGATGAAAGGATATAAAGGTAATCCATACGTGGCTGTTGTTACAGTCCTGATGGAGTGAAAGGAACTATTATGATACTATCGTGTAATCGTATTGCGAAAGCATACGGTGTAGATACCATTTTGGAAGATGTGTCATTCTTCATAAATGACCAGGAAAAAGCGGCGATTGTTGGCATGAACGGTGCCGGTAAATCCACGCTTTTGAAGATCATCATGGGAGAACTTGCCCAGGATGAAGGAGAAGTGATCCTGGCAAAAGGCAAGAGCATTGGCTATCTTGCGCAGCATGAAGATTTTGATACGGATCAAACCATTTATGGTGAAGTGGAACGTTCTAAGCAGGAACTTATAGATATGGAACAAAGACTCCGGGATATGGAGAGTAATATGGAAAAAGTTCCTCCGGAGGAATTGGACACATTTATGCAGCAATACCATCGGTTAAATGAAGAATTCGAAGATCTGGGAGGCTATACCTTTAGGGGAGAGATTACTGCGGTGATCCGCGGACTGGGATTTTCAGACGAAGAATTTGACAAGCCGGTACATCAGCTTTCCGGTGGACAGAAAACCCGGGTGGGACTTGCCAAACTGCTTGTGAGCAAACCGGATGTACTGATGCTGGATGAGCCTACAAACCATCTGGATATTGCGTCCATTGAATGGCTGGAGGGCTTTTTGAAGGGATACAAAGGAGCGGTTTTGATCGTATCCCATGACCGGTATTTTCTTGATAAGATCGTAACCAAGGTGGTGGAGATCGAGAATAAACGATCAAACGTGTATCGGGGAAGCTATACAGAGTATTCCCGAAAAAAGGAAGAACAGCGTGCTATTTACCTGAAACATTATTTTGAACAGCAGGCGGAGATCAAACATCAGGAACAGGTAATCTCCACGATCCGTGGATTTAAAACGGAAGCTGCACTGATCCGTGCCAAAAGCAGGGAAAAGATGCTAAATAAAATGGAACGGCTGGATAAACCCATGGAAATCCGGGCTGATATGCATTTTAAACTGGAACCAAGTGTAGAGAGCGGAAAAGATGTCCTGTATGTTGAAGAATTAAAGAAAAGTTTCGGAGACAGGACGTTGTTTGATCATGTTCAGGTAGATATTAAGAAGGGAGAGCGTGTTGCGATCATAGGTGCAAACGGCACCGGAAAAACCACTTTCCTGAAAATATTGAATGGAATCCTGCAGGCTGATGAGGGATCTTTCCGGTTGGGAGCAAAGGTCAGTATCGGATATTATGATCAGGAACAGCAGCAGTTTGATGAAGAGAAAACCCTGTTTGATGAAATTGGAGATGCTTACCCGGATATGACAAACACCAGGATCCGAAATGTGTTGGGAGCGTTCCTGTTTACGGATGATGATGTGTTTAAAAGGATCAAGGATCTGAGCGGTGGTGAACGGGGACGGTTATCATTAGCTAAGCTTATGTTGTCTGAAGCAAACTTTCTGATCCTGGATGAGCCTACCAATCATCTTGATATTACATCGAAAGAAATTTTGGAAACAGCATTAAATGACTACACCGGAACGGTGTTGTTTGTATCCCATGACCGATACTTCATTAACCGGACTGCAACCAGGATCCTGGAATTGAAAGACGAAAAGTTCGTAAACTACCTGGGCAATTACGATTATTATATTGAAAAGTCCAGACAGGCAGAAGCAATGAGTGTGCCGGAAAAAGAAAAAAAGGAAGGAAGTGCTTTTTCGCCGTCAGGAAAGCAGAATGAGAGCCAGAATTCTGCGGGGCAGGCGGATTGGCAGGAGCAGAAAGCAAAGGCCGCGGCAAAAAGAAAGCTGGAAAATGCCATTGCAAGGGTTGAGGATAAAATCGAAAAGTTGGAACAGGAATTAAGAGATATTGAGGAAAAACAGGCAGATCCTCAGATCGCAACCAATTCGGCTAAATTGAATGAGTGGCTGCTTAAACACGAGGCGGTACAAAAGGAACTGGAACCCTTGTATGCAGAGTGGGAAGAATTGACAAACGAGGCATAATTGCACTATAATTAGTAAAATCCAGAGGAGGAACATAGATCGTGAAAAAAGAGATATCTCAAGTTGTAATAAAAAGAATGCCCAGATATTATCGTTATCTGGGAGAATTACTGGATCAGGGAACAGAGCGTATTTCTTCCGGTGAACTTAGTAAGATCATGAATGTAACAGCATCCCAGATCCGACAGGATTTGAACAATTTTGGCGGTTTCGGACAACAGGGATATGGATACAATGTTCAACATCTTTATGATGAAATTGGAAAGATATTGGGTCTGGACAGGATCCATAACATGATCATTATCGGAGGAGGAAACATGGGTCTTGCTCTTGCCAGTCATTCCACCTTTGATAAGCAGGGATTTGTGGTTACTGGAATTTTTGATATTAACCCGGAGTTAAAAGGAAAAAAAGTAAACCATAATCAGATCATGATGATGTCTGAGTTGGATGAATTTGCAAAAAAAAATCGGATCGATATCGCTGCATTGACCGTTCCTAAAGAACATGTTCAGGAAATCGTGGATCATCTTCAGACGCTGGGAATTAAAGCGTTTTGGAATTTTGCACATATTGACCTTAAGGTCAATGAAGATGTGGTGGTCCAGAATGTACATCTTTCTGACAGCCTCATGAGATTATCCTTAAATATGATGCAGCATCAGGGAATACGTGACGATGAGTGATGGAATAAAAAGCAATCTAAAACATAACAAAGACGATTTTGTAAAGGCACTTGAAGATGTGAAAGTGCCTTTGCTTGTTTTAGATGAAAAATGGCATCATCTGTTTGAAGGTGTTGGAAAAACCAAAGAAATCCGACAATGGGAAGATAAAGTCAATGACCTTTTGAAACTACAGGGAAAACTGAATACCGATTTGAAGGATCTCAAAAAAGTGAAACAGAATCTCATGAGCAGTATTATGGAGAATATGGATGGAGAACATTCACAGGATGAAACTCTTCGCCAGAAAAAAATGGATGAGAATAAGCGGCTCATTGATGAAGTAAATGAGAAAATGGATGAAATTCAGGATCAGCTTCTGGATCTTCCCAGAGATCTGGATGAAGCAAATAAAACACTGATGGTATACAGTATGGATCTGTGCTATAAGAAGCTGCGCGACAATGCAGCGCAGATTGAGGAGATAGGAAACTGGATCAAAAGAATCCGTGTTGAACTGAAAAAGAACATCATCATAAAACAGGCAGATGAACAGAAGAACGAGGAAATCTATGCGTATATGCATGATATCCTTGGGGCGAAAGCGATTGATGTATTTGATCTGAAATATGAGGAAGATGGAGAAGTGTTAGATTAGAATGAAAGAGTTTAATAGAGTTTATGCAACAGTAGATCTTGGTGCCGTACGACATAATATGGAACAGATCAGGGAATCCCTGGATGAGGGGACAGGAATCTGTGCTGTAGTGAAAGCGGATGCATATGGTCATGGCGCGGTGGAAGTTACCAAAGAACTGGAATCAATGGACTGTGTAACCTTTTATGCTACAGCAAATATTGAAGAGGCAGACAGGCTCTATGAGGCAGGGAGAAGAAAACCGATCCTTATCATGGGAGTAACCTTTCCGGATCAATATGACAGAGTGGTGGAAAGGGGATACCGGATCAATGTCTATCGCTTTGATATGGCAAAGGGTCTTTCGGAAGAGGCAGTTAAACAGCAAAAAACCGCATATGTGCATATCGGACTGGATACCGGTATGAACCGTTTGGGATTCCAGATCACGGATGAAGTGATAGATGAGATAGAGGCCATAACAAAACTTCCTAATGTAGTAGTGGAAGGTATTTTTACCAATTTTACGAAAGCAGGGGAGCAGGATAAGAGTTTTACCTATGAACAGATTTCCCGGTACAATAACATTGTAGAGGGCTTGGAATACAGAGGGATCCATATTCCGATCAAGCATTGTGCTAACAGCGCGGCAACTTTGGATATTAAGGAAGCACAGTTGAATATGGTGCGGGTCGGAATTTTGATGTATGGAATTTACCCTCCGGGAGAAGTGAGCAGGGATCTTAACCTGATTCCGGCCATGGAACTGAAAAGCTGTGTGTCATATCTTCGAAAAGTAAAAGCAAATGATAAGATCAGTTATGGAGGAACCTATAAACTTCCTTCGGAAGAAAAAATTGCTACCATTCCGGTTGGGTATGCGGATGGATATCCAAGAAGCCTGAGTAATAAAGGATATGTGCTTATCAACGGGGAAAAGGCACCTATCCGTGGAATGATATGCATGGATCTAATGATGGTAGATGTAACACAGGTTCCGGATGTAAAAGAGTTTACTCCGGTTACCCTGGTGGGAAAGGATCAGGAAGAAGAACTTGGTGTAGAATATCTGGGGGAACTATCCGGACGGTTCAGTTATGAACTATTGTGTGACCTCATAAGTAAGATCCCGCGTGTTTACAGGTAAGAAAGTCATATGAATCGATAGCGTTAAAAATGACAAAGGAAAGTTTATGTCTTGAATAAAACGATTTCTTTCGGGAAAGAATAGCAGTAAAGAAAGAAGTCGGAGGCATGTATCTTGGTTATCAGACGTGGTGATATTTTTTATGCGGATTTAAGACCGGTTGTGGGCTCTGAGCAGGGCGGAATACGACCGGTTTTGATTTTACAGAATGATGTTGGGAACCGACATAGTCCTACTGTGATCTGTGCAGCGGTAACATCAAAGATGAAAAAAGCAAAACTGCCTACTCATGTAGAGATCAGTGCAAGTGAATACCATATGGAGAAGGATTCCGTGATCTTATTGGAGCAGGTGCGTACCATTGATAAAACCAGATTAAGAGATAAAGTATGCCATATTGATGAATGGATGATACAGAAAGTTGAAAAAGCATTGAAGATCAGTCTGGACCTAAATACATAAACTTGACGATACCATTGGTAATATGGTATATTTCAAGAGGTTGTTTGTCTGATTTTCTAGAAAGAAAGGAAGTAGAAAAGTTAAAATGGAAAGTGGCGGGAATCCCCTTATAGGGAGCTTAGTTTTTTTAACGTTACTTATTTTGAATGGTTTGTTGCATGCATTTTGCAGTGCACTGGACAATCTGAATGATTCCATGATGGAGGAAGAAGCGGAGGACGGAAATAAGAAGGCAAAACGCATCTGCTTTTATCTGGATAATCCATCTGTACTTTCAGATAGCCGTCAGTTGATATCGGGACTTTGCTATCTGATCAGCGGTGCCTGGTGTTTGCCCTGTATTGCATTCGGAATCACCAAATCTTCAGGTTTGCCGTATGACAGTGGATACCAGTTCACTGCGTTGTGGATCCTTGCAGAGATTCTCGGGTACATATTGATGCTATGTTTCGGTTATGCCGGTGAAAAGATTGGTGGTGCCAAAGAAGACAAAGCAGCATTGTTCCTGTGTGGAATCTGTGACCTTTTGATCCATGTGATCCTTCCCTTCAGGGTGGCTGTCAGGGTGTTTTCCGGATTATTTGTTCGTATATTTGGTGTGGATCCCAATAAGAATCTGGATGAGGTGTCCGAAGATGAGATCATCTCTATGGTTGACGAAGGACATGAACAGGGTCTGATCGAATCCAGTGAAGCGGAAATGATCCACAACATTTTTGAGTTTACAGACAAAGAAGCCCAGGATATTATGACACACCGGAAGAATATGATCATGTTGTCCGGTGAGGCAAGTTTTTCAGAAGCATTGGATGTGATGCTGGATAACAATGTATCCAGGTTTCCTGTTTACATGGAGGATACGGATAATATCATCGGCGTAGTACATATCCGGGATTGTATGGAACGCATGAAGAATGCCGGAATATTTGAACGACGATTATGTGATATTGAAGGTTTGATCCGGGAGATCAGTTTCATTCCGGAAACCAGAAATATCAGTGATCTTTTCCATAGTATGCAAAGTGAGAAAAATCACATGGTCATTGTTGTGGATGAGTATGGCCAGACCTCAGGACTGGTCACCATGGAAGATATTCTGGAAGAGATCGTAGGTAATATATTTGATGAATATGATGAAGAAGAGTTGTCCATAACCACGTTACCGGATGGAAGTTATCTGATCAGGGGAATGACCCCTCTTGAGGATGTAGCAGAACTTCTGGATGTCCAGTTACCGGAGGATGAATATGATACGTTGAATGGATATCTCATCTCATTGATCGACCGGATTCCAACGGAAGAAGATCAGATACAGGTTGCAGCAGAAGGATATCAGTTTGAAGTTACTTCTGTTGAAAATAAAATGATCCAGACAGTTCATGTGACAAAGTTACCGGAGGATGAACTGGTGGAAGAAGAGAACAAGGAATAGAAAAGAGGAAGAAATTATGTCAGGACATTCCAAATTTGCCAACATCAAACACAAAAAAGATAAAAACGATGCTGCAAAAGGAAAGATTTTCACTGTTATCGGAAGAGAAATTGCGGTTGCCGTAAAAGAGGGTGGTCCGGATCCTTCCAATAACAGCAAGTTACGAGATGTTATTGCAAAAGCAAAATCAAACAATATGCCCAACGACACCATCGAGCGCGGTATAAAGAAAGCAGCCGGAGATGTGGGAAGTGTAAACTACGAAGCTGTTACCTATGAAGGATATGGACCGAACGGAACAGCGATCATTGTAGATGCGTTGACGGACAATAAAAACCGTACTGCAGCCAATGTAAGAAGTGCATTTACCAAAGGACACGGCAATGTGGGAACCCAGGGCTGCGTATCTTATATGTTTGATAAAAAAGGACAGATCATTATCGCGAAGGAAGATTGTAACCTGGAAGCAGATGATCTGATGATGATGGCACTGGATGCAGGTGCAGAGGATTTTTCCGAAGAAGAGGACAGCTTCGAGATTTTAACAGCACCGGAGGATTTCAGCGTGGTTCGAGAGGCTCTGGAGAAAGAAAATATTCCTATGGTTGATGCCGAAGTCACAATGATTCCACAGACATATGTTACACTGACCAGTGAAGAAGACATCAAATGTATCCAGAGAACACTGGATCTTCTGGATGAAGATGATGATGTTCAGATGGTATATCATAACTGGGAAGAATAAGAGGATGAATATATGAAAAGAGTATTGTTTGCAACCTCAGAATGTGTTCCGTTTGTAAAAACCGGCGGACTTGCGGATGTGGTAGGAGCTCTTCCAAAGGAGTTTGATAAACGCTATTGGGATGTACGCGTGATCATGCCGTATTATAGTTGCATTTGCAAGGAATTTACCGATGACTTTGAATATATCGGGCAGTTTTATATCGGTTGCGGACCGGAGATCCAGAATAAATATGTGGGTGTGTTCCGCTATGAATACCAGGGCATCCTATATTATTTTATTGATAACCGGGAATACTTTTTTCAGAACTATATTTACAGCGATTTTTACTTTGACATTAAGCGTTTCACGTTTTTTGACAAGGCCGTTTTATCAGTTTTGCCATTGATCGACTTCAAACCGGATCTCATTCATTGCCATGACTGGCAGACCGGTCTGATCCCGGTCTATTTAAAGACAGAATTTGCCTCTTCTGAGTTTTATCAGGGAATGAAGACCATGATGACCATACATAATCTAAAGTTTCAAGGAATGTGGTCCAAAAAATATCTGATGAGTGTTACCGGTTTCCCAAAGGAGTTGTTCTCCAATGATAAACTGGGGCTTTATGAAGATGGTAATATGCTAAAAGGTGGTCTTACCTATGCTGATTATATTACTACGGTCAGTCAGAATTATGCACAGGAGATCCAGACAGCTTACTATGGAGAGCAGCTGGATGGACTGCTTTATGCAAGGCGTATGGATACAAAGGGTATTGTAAACGGGATTGATTATGAGGTGTTTAATCCTGTTACGGATCCGTATGTGGAGAAATCCTATTCTGTAGAGGATTTTCGTAAGAAAAAGGTTTATGATAAACTGGCACTGCAAAGAGACTTAGGGCTTGAACAGGATAAGAAAAAATTTGTCATTGGTATCGTATCCCGATTGACGGACCAGAAAGGTCTGGATCTCATACGCTACGCATTTGAACATATCATGGATGAGTTTACCCAGTTTGTTGTGGTCGGTACCGGAGAATATCAATATGAGGAAATGTTCCGCTATTATGCCGGAAAATATCCCGGTCAGGTTTCAGCCAATATCTGTTACAGTGATGAGTTGGCTCATAAGGTCTATGCTGGAGCAGATGCCTATCTGATGCCGTCTGCGTTTGAACCCTGTGGATTGTCGCAGCTTATTGCGTTGCGTTACGGAACAGTTCCTATTGTAAGGGAAACCGGTGGACTGAAGGAAACGGTAATTCCTTATAATGAATTTGAACAGACCGGAGTAGGATTTTCCTTTGCAAATTATAATGGTGATGATATGTTATATACCATCAATTATGCAAAGAAAATCTATTTTGAGAAAAAGCGTGACTGGAATAAGATCATAGAACGTGGAATGAAGGTAGACCATTCCTGGAAAAAGTCCCGCAGTGAGTATGAAGACCTGTACAATTATCTGTTGGGAGAAACCTTTGAATAATTCAAATCAAACCTCACATACTAAAGGGAAAAGAGTATGTGAGGTTATTTTATGGATGAAATGAAACAACTGGATGACAGGATGAATGAGGAAAACAATGACAAGGCAAAAGATACGGAGGAAAAAATCCTGGAAGAAGGACAGATGACTTTGGAAAACTCCACGAAAAAGCATCGTATCCATCTTCTTTCTGTAATAGGAGAAATCGAAGGGCATGAACAGGCTGCTTCTACTGCAAAAACCACGAAATATGAACATGTTTTGCCACGGCTTGCTATGGTAGAGGATGATAAAAATGTAGACGGACTGTTAGTGTTACTAAATACAGTGGGAGGAGACGTGGAGTCCGGTCTTGCCATCGCGGAGATGATCGCTTCCATGAAAAAGCCAAGCGTATCTCTGGTGTTGGGAGGCAGTCATTCGATTGGAATTCCTCTTGCTGTAGCAACGGATTATTCTTTTATTGTTCCCAGCGGTACCATGGTGGTTCATCCGGTAAGGATCAATGGACTGGTGATCGGAGCACCCCAGAGCTTTGATTATTTTAAGCAGATGCAGGATCGTATCGCACAGTTTATTACAACACACTCGTTTATAACAGAAGAACGTTTTCTGGAATTAATGATGGAAACCGGGAAAATGACCAAGGATCTGGGAACCATTCTGGTTGGTGCCCAGGCAGTGGAAGAGGGGATCATTAATGAAGTCGGCGGGATTTCTGAGGCGCTGAAACGTCTCCACACCATGATCGACGAGGAAACCCAGCAGTGAAGTGTATTTTGAATAATGACACAAAAGTAAAAATATGATACACTAAAAATAGTGACTTGAAGAGATTTAAGCCCTGACAGGAAAGAACGGTTAGGAGGCAGCCATGGCAGAAAGCAGAAAAAGAACATCCGGTACAACAAAGAAAACGACGAAACGTACCGCTGCAGGCAGGAAAGTAAACAGTAAAACAAAGGGGATATCCATACAAGGGGAATGTGTGTTGATCCTTTTTGTTATGGTTTCTGTTTTTTTGTTTGTCAGTAATTTCGGTGTTTGTGGAAAAGTAGGAGCAGTAATAAGCGGAGCAATGTTTGGAGTATTTGGTATTCTTGCTTATGTGTTTCCTGTTTTACTTGCGGTAGGATGCTTTTTTGCTGTGGCAAACCGGTCAAATCCGCTTGCATTAAGTAAATTATTGTTTGCATTTTTGGGACTGATCTTTTTATGCGGATTTGTAACCCTTGTATTTAATGGAGAACAGGTTCCCGGATTGAAAAGTGCCTATGCCACCGGTTGCCTGGTAAAAAAGGGTGGAGGTTTTTTGGGGGCCCTGATCAGTGGAGTGTTGGTTCCTAACCTTGGTTTGTTTGGTGCTTACCTTGTGGATATAGCAGCTGTGTTGATCAGTGTGGTATTTACCACAGAATATTCTCTGTATGAGTTTCTGAAGCGGAGAGGAAAAGACGTTTCCCATGTGAAACAGCAAAGTCGGGAAGCCCGACTTTCACGACAAGAGTTACGCCGGGAGAAAATGTTGGCCCAGCAGGCTTCTCAGGATTATCGTCAGGAACGCGGCCTTAGAAGAAACAGAAAGGTAACCGGTGTATCCCTGAATACCAGAATCGAACAGGAACAGATCCATTCTGACGATATGTCAGAATTACATAGTAAGGAAGAATACAGTGCGGCGCCGGTGATCCATCCGATGGAGGAATCGTCACAAGTGCAACAAGGGACAATCCCGGCTTATCAGGTAAATGAGAACTGGCAGGAGCCTGCGATGCAAAAGCAGGAGCAGGTTCCCAAAAAAGAACCAAGGTCAAAGAGAAATTCATTTGCAAAAACCGAAGTGGAAAATACGGCAGAAAAACCGGAATCGAAAGATATCCCACAGATCCTTCCTATGGAGAATCCTGTGGGTGACCAGTACCAGTTCCCACCGTTGTCATTGTTAAAACCGGGGCGAAATCAACGCGCCGGAAACAATCAGAACGAATTGTTAAATACAGCTAATAAGCTGGAGGAAACCTTGAGAAACTTTGGTGTAAGGGTTTCGGTAACCGATGTTAGTTGTGGCCCGACGGTAACGCGGTTTGAACTGCAACCGGAACAGGGAGTGAAGGTTAGTAAGATCGTAGCGTTGGCAGATGATATCAAGCTGAATCTTGCAGCTGCGGATATTCGAATCGAGGCCCCGATTCCGGGAAAAGCTGCGGTTGGAATTGAGGTTCCGAACAAGGAAAATGTTACCGTTATGCTTCGGGAATTATTTGAGTCCCAGGAATTCGTGAATGCAAAAAGCAAAATTCCGTTTACTGCCGGTAAAGATATCGGTGGAAAAGTTATTGTGGCGGATATCGCCAAGATGCCTCACGTCCTGATCGCCGGTGCCACAGGTTCCGGTAAATCGGTATGTATTAATACCATTGTTATGAGTATTCTATATAAGGCAAGGCCGGATGAAGTGAAGCTTATCATGATCGACCCTAAGGTTGTGGAGTTAAGTGTATACAATGGCATTCCACACCTCATGATCCCGGTAGTAACTGACCCTAAGAAAGCGGCAGGCGCCCTGAACTGGGCTGTTGTAGAGATGACAGAGCGTTATCAACGTTTTGCACAGACCAATGTAAGGGATCTAAAAGGATATAATGAGCACGTTGATCAGTATAATCTTGAACATCCGGATACGAAGCTGGAAAGGATGCCACAGATCGTGATCATAGTGGACGAGCTTGCGGATCTGATGATGGTAGCGCCCGGAGAGGTGGAAGATGCGATCTGCAGACTGGCTCAGTTAGCAAGAGCGGCAGGAATCCATCTGATCTTAGCAACGCAGCGTCCGTCGGTAAATGTTATTACCGGTCTGATCAAAGCGAATATGCCCTCCCGTGTAGCTTTTGCTGTTTCCAGCGGAGTGGATTCCAGAACCATTCTGGATATGAATGGTGCAGAGAAATTATTGGGAAAAGGCGATATGCTGTTTTATCCGCAGGGATATCAAAAACCGTTGCGTGTGCAGGGTGCCTATGTTTCGGATGAAGAAGTTTCTGCGGTGGTAGAATTCATGAAGAAATCTTTCCAACCGGGAGAAGATCTACAGAATCAGGCTGCAGATATTGAAGAGCGTGTGAATGCTATGTCCCTCGCACCGAAGGCAGGAACTGCATCGCCCGGAGCGGCTACGGATGATGGAAGAGATGTTTATTTTGAAGATGCTGCCCGGTTATTGATTGAAAAAGAAAGAGGATCTATAGGCATGTTGCAGCGGATGTTTAAGATTGGATTTAACAGGGCGGCGCGGATCATGGACCAGTTAGAAGAAGCTGGTATCGTGGGTCCGGAAGAAGGAACCAAACCAAGAAAGATCCTTGTTTCGTTAGAGGAATTTGAAGGTATGATAACACAAGAGCAAAGTGAATAGTTGCACTTTTGTTAAGAAAATTATATAGTATTACTATAAGTATTTTACAAGAAGTCAAGGAGAAATGCTGATGAAGTGTAAAAAATGCGGAAATGAAGTAAAAGCCGGAGATGTATATTGTCCGAAATGCGGTGCTGAGATACAGATCGTTCCGGATTACAACGTGTTTGATGAAGACATATCCAGCGCGCTTAAGGAAGAACGAACGGTTACGGTAAACGAAGAAAAGAAACCGGTAGATAAGAAAAAGAGGGCACTGCTTATTGTAACTGCGGTGATTGCTGTGGTTGCAGTGATTTTTGGAATTTCTGTATTGATCACGAATAATCAGAAAAATAAATCCTTCTCTTATCAATATGACAGAGCTGCTGAATATCTGGAAAATGAACTGCCGGACAAAGCGTTAGAGGCAATTAAAAAGGCACTGGCAGTAGACAGTGACAATGAAAATGGATTAATACTGCTAGCGAAGATCCAGGTTGCATTGGAACAGCCCGAGGATGCTATTAATACCTTGTTATCCGTTGTGGATCTGTATCCGGATAGTTTTGAGGCATACAATATGCTTATTGATCTGTATTCCGAACAGGGAGATTATGAGTCTATTGCAGAATTGGCAAAAGATGTGGAGAATGACCGGATCCTTGCTCTCTTTGCAGGGTATGTTCCCACCAGACCGGTCTTTAAAACAGAGCCTGGAACCTATGATACGAATATCCTTTTAGAACTGCAAAGTGATTCTACCAGCCAGATCTATTATACCACCGACGGATCTTCCCCGGTAACAGATGGAATGGTTTACACAGAGGAAATCAAATTAGAGGCAGGAACAACTGTTGTAAAAGCAGTTTCTACCAATGAGTTTGGAATTTTTAGCGATGTGGTGGAAGGAACTTATCAGATTGAACTTGCGATTCCGGATAAACCTGTGGTGTCTTTGGCCAGCGGAACCTATTCGGAAAGCCAGACCATCATGATTTCCGTACCGGAAGGTTGTAGTGCTTATTATACCTGGGATGGTTCCACACCCAACAAAGGATCCACAAAATATACCGGCCCGTTTGAGATCCTGGAAGGAAATAATGTATTAAGTGTTGTGATCATGAATCAGAACGATCAGGCCAGTGATGTGGCCCGGTTTAATTATATTTATTATCCGGTTGTGGAAGATGTTGAAGAGGAAGAATAATAAAAGACGGTGCAGCGTTTTTTCGCTGCACCGTTTTTGAATGATTGAACTTAGGATTGTTTGTCTAAAGTAGCTTCTGACTGTTCCGGATACAACTCTGTGTATACGATCTCTACCAGATAATCTAAATAGGAATCGGTAAGACCCTTATATTGGTTTGAAATCATATTCCGGATACATGTTTCACGTTCAAAATACTGATCGGTTTCGGAAGAATCTTCAGAGGCCGGATCCTTATAATTAGCAAGGCAATACTGAAGGATCTCTTCTGTTAACGCAACTTCACGGTTGGAAGCTCCGGAAAGTTCTCTGGCACGTTTCATGGAATACAGAGAAATTCCAAGAAAGATAAACATCATGATCAATAAAACAGAAACATCCAGGGCCTTGGCCGCAGTGGAACCTACCGCAATGGGGATGATATCTAAAAATACCAAAACCGTGATCACAGCTAAAAGGATAGCCACGATCAGAAAGGAAAAGGAACTGGATTTCATTTCTTCCTCCCGGAAAGAGGCTTCCACATATGTTTTGGTGGGTTCAGTTGGCTCAAAGGTCTCCTGGGTTTCTATAGGTTCTTCATGGTTGTCTGGACAGCAAGTCATATCTTTTCCTCCTGAAAATAGTTTATGATGATATTTGATGTATACATTATAGAGTAAAATCGGTTATAATGAAAGTATGAAGATAACAATTTTATGCGTTGGAAAGATCAAAGAGAAATTTTTTGTACAGGCAGTAGAGGAATATTCGAAACGCTTAAGCCGCTATTGTAAGTTAGAGATCCTGGAAATGCCTGATGAAAAGACTCCGGAACAGGCCTCGGAAAGGGAAGAATTACAGATCAAAGATAAAGAGGGCGAACGTCTTTTATCAAAGATTAAAGATCAGGATTATGTCATTGCTTTAGCGATTGAAGGAAAACAACCTGATTCGGTGGCATTGGCCAAAAAGATAGAAGAACTGACCACTTATAAAACCAGCCATCTTACTTTCGTGATCGGAGGATCTTTGGGGCTTTCTCAAAAGGTTTTAACACGTGCCAATGAACAACTGAGTTTTTCAAATCTTACTTTTCCTCATCAGTTAATGAGGGTGATCCTTTTAGAACAGATTTACAGAAGCTTTCGGATCATATCAGGAGAGCCATATCATAAATAAGGATTTTGTCTCATATACATGGAACATGAGTAAACAAGATTTTTCTTTTAGTGAACGAATCACAGACGGATTGCAGCTTCCCACAGATATTCTGTTAGGGGCTGCAATTTTAACTTTATCGGACAATCGTTTGTTAAAGGTAGAAAACTTAAAAGGCATTATTTCCTGTGAGGAATCTTTGATACGTCTTTTATGTACACATTTTCGCATTGATATTTTGGGAACAAATCTGAAAGTTCACACCTATTCCAAGGATGAAGCCGTGATCACCGGGCGGATTGAAGAGATCCATTATGTAGCAAGAGGTGATAAATGAAGGCACAGAATTTTAACCGTCTGTTTGGCATGTATGATCTGGTATTATATGGAGCCAGACTGGAACGATTTTTTAATATTGTTGCTTTTCGGGGGATTGATATCCGGAGCATTACATATCGGGACGAGGAAAAGGAAGAACTGCAAGGTTTATCTGCACATGCACAAAAGCAGTGCAGGATCAGGATCAAGCGGGAAGATTATGAGGAGCTTATAGGGCTTTGCGCAAAATATAACATAGAGGTAAAGCAAAAAAGAGCATTGGGAATTCCGGCGGTGGTAAATTATTACCGAAACCGGGTTGCTTTTTATGTAGGGGCTTTGGGGTGTTTCTTGTTTTTATTGGGGATGTCTCATTGTGTTTGGGAGATAGAGATCAAAGGAAACAGTTTTTATACCGAAGAAACCTTGCTGGATTATCTTAGAGAACGACATATCACTTATGGCTGTTTCTCCGGATCTTTTTCCTGTGAAAAAGAAGAGCTGGCATTAAGAAAGAGTCACGACCGGATTGCATGGTGCAGCATGAGTGTAGAAGGGTGCAAATTGATCCTGACAGTTACAGAGAATAAATTATTTGAGAAAGAGCGGCAGGGAAAATCCGGATGGTCCATCGTGGCAGACAACACTGCTATTATCAGTTCGATTGTTACACGTACGGGAACACCTTTGGTAAAACAAAATGAGAAAGTTAAAAAGGGACAGATCCTGGTGGCGGGATATTTGATCTATAAAGATGATTTTGACACCAACACCGGGGTGCAAAAATGTGTTGCCGATGCAGACATTTATGGCGTATATAAACGAAAGGTTTTAAAATCCGTGCCTCTCATCCAACAAAGTGATGTAGTGGAACATACGGAACAAGCATGGGGGGTTTTATATGGGGAGAGAGTGATCGGCCGGAAACTGCCTTTTCACCGAAAGGAAAATGAAGCTGTTTTAACCGAGTACCGACAGCATCCGTATCTTTCAAGGATTTTGCCGGGTTGTTATCGTCTGGATAGAACAAAATATTTCTATAAAAAAACAAAGGTATCTTTAAGTAAAGATGAGGCTGCTTTGCAGGCGGAGAATGAAATGGAGCAATATTGCAAAAAAATAGAAGAAAAAGGATGCAAAATCATTGAAAAAAATCTCCAATTAGAACATAATAAGAAAGAAGTTGTGCTATCGGGGACATTGACCATACAGAAGCGTTTTTGTACCTACAAGCAAACGAAAGTACCCGAAATAGGAAAGGAATAGCATGAGTTTAAAGGAACTGGAAATGAATGTAGAGGCCGGTCATATTGCAAATGTGTTTGGCCAACTGGACATGTTTTTAAAAAAGATAGAACGAACCCTTCATGTTACTATTGTGGCAAGAAATGAGGGGATCAAGGTGATCGGTACAGAGGCTGATTGTGAGAAGGCAAGAAAGGTGATCGATCAACTTGTACAATTGTCTCAAAGCCATAGAGAGATTACGGAACACGATGTCGATTATTGTCTGGCTCTGTCCATGGAAGATAAGCAGGATGAAATGATGAAAATGGATAAGGAGCTTATCTGTCATACCATTGCAGGAAAACCGGTGAAGCCCAAAACCCTTGGCCAGAGGGATTATGTGGATGCCATTCGGAATAATATGATCGTATTTGGTATCGGGCCTGCAGGAACCGGAAAGACCTACCTTGCCATGGCTATGGCGATCACTGCTTTCAAAAATGAAGAGGTGGGGAAGATCATTCTTACAAGACCGGCGATTGAAGCAGGAGAGAAACTGGGGTTTCTTCCGGGAGATCTTCAGAGCAAGGTGGATCCCTATTTGAGGCCTCTTTACGATGCTCTGTATCAGATCATGGGGGCAGACAGTTTCCTTAAGAATATGGAAAAGGGACTGATCGAAGTCGCCCCATTGGCTTATATGAGGGGCCGTACATTAGACAATGCATTTATCATTCTGGATGAGGCACAGAATACAACACCTGCTCAGATGAAGATGTTTCTGACACGAATCGGATTTGGATCCAAGGTAGTTGTAACCGGGGATGCAACCCAGAAGGACCTTGCGCCGGGAACCGTATCCGGATTGGATGTGGCATTAAAGGTGCTTAAGAATGTGGAGGGAATCCGGACCTGTACCCTGACCAGTAGTGATGTGGTTCGACATCCTCTGGTACAGCGAATTGTAAAAGCGTATGATGATTACGAAGCGAAACATCCGGGAACCATAAATGGCGGAAATAACAGGAAAAATACCCACCATAGACCGGAGAAAAGATAGATGAAATTATATGATCTCCTGAACGGAAAAGATAAACTGAAGATTCTCGGTATGTGGCTGATCACGGTTTTGTGCAGTTGGATTTTATTCATACGAAATGCAGCCGGATTAGATTACCTCTTGATCACAGTTTTCATCAGTGCCTTGTTTTTTGCGGCGTTTTTATTGATGATGACAAATGACTATGTGTTGGAGGAGAGAGAGCTGCATGTTCACAGAACGATTCAGAGAAGTTTTCTTGCATACGGTGGTTGTATGGCGGTCTGTACATTAGCTACGATACTGCCGGTTCCGGTGCATGTGATGATGGCTGTATCGGCGCTATTTTGTATGCTTCTTCCGGTGCGGTATGGATTATTCCTGTCTCTATTGATCAGTATAGTGATCAGCTTAAATAGCCTTGGAAGTTATTTTGACCTGATTTATTTCATATTTCTATGTATGGTGGGAGGAATGTTTTCCGGTGTTATCATCAGGAAAAAAATCCGATTGCAATCAACCATTATGATGTTGGCAATGTATATTTCCATTTATTTTATTGGAACCTATATGTCTGTCAGAGCATTATCCTATAAAACGCTGGTATCCGGTTGCGTGGAAGGAATTCTTAACATCCTGCTGATCGTATCGCTTACTCCTTTGTTTTATCTTAAAGAGGAGGATAAGGATGTTACAGAATATGGTTTAGCGCTGGAAGATGAGTTCCCGCTGATGGCATTTGTGAAATCTCTTCCGGAAGAACGTTATCGACACAGTCGTTTTACTGCAAACTGTTGTTACCGATGTGCAAAAGCAGCAGGTCTTAATGAGAATCTTTCCTGCCTTGCAGGATTTTATTATTCTTTGTGTGACAATGATGAAAAAGAGCCTGTAACCTATGCCGTGAAGCTGGCAAAACAAAATGGACTTCCGATCCAGGCGGTAAGGATCTTAAGCCAATATCAGGGAAGAGAATGTGATCTTTCTACAAAAGAAGCTGCGCTGGTAGATCTGGTGGATGAAACGCTTGGGAAATTAGAAAAGATGATGGATTCGGGAGCCGTAGTAAATCCTATTGAACGTGAAATGCTGGTATTAAAGACGTTTAATGACCTTTCGGCAACAGGAAGATATGATGAAAGCGGTTTAAGTATGAACTCTTTTTTGAAGATCAGGGAAAGCTTATTACATGAGGTGGAAATCTATGACAGTAAATTTAACCAATGAAACAACACAAACCTTTGATTTTTCCTTTGAAGAGATCGGACAAAAGGTTGTAAATGCGGTTCTTGACTATGAGGAGTTTCCCTTTGAAGTATGCGTGGATATCACCTTGGTAGAAACGGAAGATATTCATGAGATCAACCGTGAACAGCGTGGTGTTGACCGCCCGACGGATGTGCTGTCTTTTCCTATGGTAGAATACCCCTGTGCAGGAGATTACAGCAGGGTAGAGGAAAATGATGACAATTTTGATCCGGACAGCGGAGAAGTAATGCTGGGGGATATCGTTATTTGTCTGGATAAGGTAACACAGCAGGCAGAGGAATATGGTCATTCTAAAATGAGGGAATTTGCATTTCTGGTATGCCATAGTATGTTACATCTTCTGGGCTATGACCATGAAACGGGTGAAGAAGAGATCGTGATGTATGGTAAACAGGAAGAAATCCTTAACCAATTAGGTATCCGAAGAGAATAATAAGGAGGAACAACATGAAAGGAAACAGGGTATATACACTGGTCACACTGATCATAATGGCAATATTTCTTTCCTCCTGTGGAAAGAAGCAGGAAGAGAATACCGTGGTTGAAGTGAAAGAAGAGCAAAAAGAGCCGGAACAGACCGTCGATCCCCATGAAGGACAGGTACAGAGCAAACTAACCGGTTTGTATATAGATGAAGATTTGGCTCAAAGCAGACCTTTGGCTATTATGATGGGTAATACCAGCGAAGCATCTCCTCAAAGCGGCATCGGAAGAGCAGGTGTTGTTTATGAAATCCCGGTTGAAGGCGGGATCACAAGATTGATGTCGATCATAGAGGATTATCGTTCTTTAGACCGGATCGGAAGTGTGAGAAGCTGCCGCTATTATTTTGTTCATTACGCTATGGAATATAATGCGTTATATGCGCATTTCGGACAATCCAAATATGCATTGCTAATACTGGGTGACTCCCGCGTGGAAAATATCAATGGACTGGAAGGCGCAACCAATAGTGTGTTTTACCGGACGAAAGACCGGAAGGCACCACATAATGCCTTTGCTGATGGACAAAAGCTCTATGAATATGTGGAGAAAAAAGGATATGCAACCACTTATGAAGATTCCTATCAGGGACATTTTCAATTTGCCAAGGAGGATAGTCCTACAGAACTTTCAAGTGGAGAAGAAGCAACCTATGTCCGTCCCGGTTATGCGGTAGATGATCCATGGTTTGAATATGATAAAGAGGATGGTTTATATTATCGTTTTCAGTATGGGAAAGAACATCTGGATAACGAGACACAACAGCAGCTTTCCTGTAAGAATATCATTTTACAGTATGTACCTATTAGTCTGCTGGATGATGGAAAGAGTTTAAATGTGAATACGACAGCGGGAGGAAACGGTATCTTTATAACCAATGGGAAAGCGATTCCTATTACCTGGGAAAAAGACGGTACTTTTGAGCTCACACATTATTATGACGGTTCAGGGGAAGAAATCTGTTTGAATCCGGGCGTAACCTGGGTGCTTTTGATCGATCGCAATAAAGAAGGAAAAGTGGAGATCAAGTCCATTTCACAATAAAAAAGTAAGGAAGTATGGAATGAGTAAGAACAGTCAAACAAGCAGAGGGTCCAGTTTTCTGGTACAGGGATCGATTTTAGCCATAGCATCCATTGTATCCAGGATCATAGGTTTGATCTACCGGATTCCCATGCAGCACATCATTGGAGATCTGGGAAACGACTATTACAGTACGGCATATGAAGTATACAATATCATGTTGCTGATCTCATCGTACAGTCTGCCTACTGCAGTCTCCAAATATGTGTCAGAATGTCGTGCGAAGGGAGATTACAAATTAATACATAAAGTCTTTCGAACCGCTATGGTGCTTTCTCTTTCCAGTGGTATTTTAGCCGCTGCCATTATCTTTTTTGGGGCAGCTTACATCACACAAGCATTGAAAACACCTTTGGCGATCTATGCGCTTTTGGTTCTGGCGCCTGCGCTGATCATTTTATCTGCTATGGGTGTACTTCGTGGTTTGTTCCAAGGTATGGGAACCATGATACCAACTGCTTTTTCCCAGATCGTTGAGCAGATCGTGAATGCCATTGTCAGCGTGGCCGCTGCCTATGGATTGTTCCGCTATGGTCTGAAGGTTGGAGCTGTTCTTGGTAATAAGGAGGAATACAGTGCAGCCATGGGTGCTGCAGGCGGAACCATGGGTACAACCATGGGTGCGTTGTTTGGCTTGCTTTTTGTATTATTTATTTTTGCGGCATTTCGTCCGGGACTTGTGAAAATGGAGCGTAGTCAGAAGCGTGGTTCCGCAGAGTCTTATGGATCATTGGCCAAAACGTTGATCCTGACCATCGTACCGGTTTTGCTTAGTACCACCATTTATAATATCAGTGGGATCATTGATCAGTTTATATTTAAAAATGTTGCAACCTATCAGAATTACGATCCTATTAAGATCGGTATATGGTGGGGCGTGTTTACCGGAAAATACAAGGTGCTGATCAACGTTCCACTGGCTATCGCATCTGCCATGGCAGCATCTACGGTGCCAACATTAACAGGAGCTTTTTCGGCTAAGGATTACAAAACCGCCAGAAGGAAAACTTATCAGGTAACGAAATTTGTCATGGTGGTTTCCATTCCCTGTGTTGTGGGGATCGGAGTGCTTGCATCGCCCATCATGCAGTTGCTATTTCATGACAGCTCTGCGTTGACAGCCAATCTGCTGATCGCGGGTTGCATCAGTGTGGCATTTTATTCGCTGTCTACCTTAAGCAATGGTATCCTGCAAGGAATCAATCGTTTGGGTGAACCGGTGAAAAATGCTGTGATCGCACTTGTATTGCATGTGATCTTTCTGCTTGTATTGATGTTTGGTTTTAAGTTGCACATCTATGCGGTGGTATATGCAAATGCATTCTATGCACTGGTGATGTGTATTTTAAATGCAAGGTCTATACGAAGATATTTAAGATATCGTCAGGAAGTACTGCGAACCTTTTTTATTCCAACCATCTGTTCCTGTATCATGGGAGCTGCAGTTTACGGATCGTATCATGGACTGATGAAACTGTATGCCAATAATACCATCTGGACGCTGGTTTCCATTGTTATCGGTGTTTTGGTTTATGGAGTGTTTCTTCTTTTGCTCAGAGGATTGACAGAGGAAGAATTGAAAGCATTTCCGAAAGGTACTTCTTTAGTCAAAGTGGCAAAGAAACTGCATCTGATGTAGTGTTAAACCATAATATGACCTAAAGAAAAGGAACTTTTTCAAAGAAAAGTGAATAAACAGCTTAAATAAGGCGAATACTGACTGTGGGTGATTAGTAATGAAAAAAACAGTCAATATTCGCTTTCTTTTAGAACTGCTTCTCGGAATCGTGATCCTTGTTCTCCTTGTGATATTTTTTCGGGAAGCCTATGAATTGAAAAAAAACGAAAAAGATTCACAAAAACAGTTTAACGCTCAAAACATCGCATCTGAAAAATCAGAAAACAGATCGGAAGAGACTCTGGCAACCGATGCACTTTATCTTTTAAAACTGGAGCAGGATAATGTAGTGATCTATCATGCTTCTAACGGAGAAGTATACGATAAAACTGATATTTCAGTGGAAGCTCTGCCGGAAGATCTTATGCAGAAGCTACAGCAGGGAATACCGGTATATAGTTTAAAGGAACTCTATGATTTTCTGGAAAATTACAGTAGTTGATTTTTACTTCCTGTGTTATAATAAAGAGTAATAAATCAACATAGGTGATAGAGTTGTTAAGCTACGATGTAATTGTGATCGGAGCAGGTGCATCCGGTTGTATGGCAGCAATACAGGCTGCTAAACGAGGAAAAAAAGTGCTCCTTTTGGAACATCTTGATAAGGTTGGAAAGAAGATCCTTTCCACAGGAAACGGAAAATGTAATTATACAAATAAAGCGCAGGGTACGTGCTACTACAGAGGAACGCACCCTGCATTTGTTGTGCCGGTGTTGGAACAGTTTGATGAGAACAGGACCATCTCTTTTTTTAAAGAACTTGGTATCTATCCTAAAGAAAAAAACGGATATATATATCCCTATAGCGAACAGGCTTCTTCCATGGTGGAAGTGTTGGAACTGGCATTAAAGAATACCGGTGTCCGGGTTTGCTTAAACTCTGAATTACAATCGATCAAAAGAGCAGAGAAATTTGTTTTAAAGACGGATCAGGGCAGCTTTCAAGGCAAATCTTTGATTTTTGCCACCGGATTGAAGGCGGGAAGAAAGGCCGGCTGTGACGGAAGTGCTTTTCCATATATAGAACAATTTGGACACCGCTTCATAGATGTAGTACCTGCGTTGGTTCAAATGAAGTCTGGGGATTCTTTTTTAAAGAATCTTGCAGGAATTCGTGCAGAAATTTGTCTAAAATTGCTGGTTGATGGACATTGTGTATTTACGGATCGGGGAGAACTTTTACATATTGAGGGTGGCTTGTCCGGTATTGTGTCATTTCAGGCCAGCCGGTACGCTTCCTATGGCTGCCTGAATGGGCAGACGGTTGAGGCACAGATTGACTATTTTCCCACCGGAAGTGAGGAAGAGCTTTATACAGAACTGTCCAACCGATTTTATGTATTTGGTCAGGGAAAATCCATTCTTGAGGCCATGGTGGGATTCTTTCCGTATAAGCTGTGTCTTGCATGGCTAAAGGATCTTTCCATTGATCATACGTTGCCTGCTTACCGGATGACGGATAAGCAATTAAGAAAATTGATCGGAAAGATTAAGCAGTGTAAAGTGAAAATTACGGGAACAAAGGGATTTGAGGATGCCCAGGTTTGTGCCGGAGGGCTGGATACCTCCCAGGTGAATCCAAATACCATGGAATCGAAATTGGTTCCCGGACTTTTTTTGTGCGGAGAACTTTTGGATATCGATGGGATGTGCGGGGGATATAACCTCCAATGGGCATGGTCCAGCGGATATGTGGCGGGATCGCATGCAGGTTGATAGGAGAATGAATATGATCAAGATAAATCAGGTGAAGATTCCGGTGACTTCCGGTCAGGACGTTCTTCGGAGTAAGTGTGCGAAACTTCTGGGGATTCCGGGAGATGCCATTAATGAATTTGATATATTAAGGCATTCCATAGATGCCAGAAAAAATACACTTTTTGATGTATACCAGGTTGCGGTCCGGGTCCCCGGAGAAGAAAAGATCCTGAAACACGTGCAGAAGAAAAATGCGACATTGGTTAGCAGGTATGAACCTGTCAAGTACGAATTTTATAAACGCAGGAGTCTTATGCAAGCGCAACGTTTAAACCTTCAGCATAGACCGGTGATCATCGGTGCCGGTCCGGCCGGGTATTTTTGCGGTCTGATGCTTGCAAGTCATGGATATCGTCCTCTGATCCTTGAACGGGGAAGGGCTGTGGAGCAAAGAGCAGAGGATGTGGAACAGTTTTTTGCCAGTGGTCTTTTGAAACCGGATTCCAATGTTCAGTTTGGGGAAGGCGGAGCCGGAACTTTTTCTGACGGAAAACTTAATACTTTAGTCAAAGATCAGGAAGGCCGTAGCAGGAAAGTTCTTCAGATGTTCGTGGAGTATGGAGCAGATCCGGATATCCTGTACGAAAACAAACCTCATGTGGGTACCGATGTGTTACACAACGTTCTGATCAATATGCGGAAAAAATATATTAGCCTTGGTGGTGAGATCGCATTTGAGACGAAAGTCAGTGATTTTTATATTCAGGATGGTAAGATCAAAGGCGTTATTCTATCGGATGGAACCATGATTCCTACCGAAGTCTGTGTTCTAGCCATTGGCCATAGCGCCAGAGATACATTTGAAGCCCTTTCCAAAACGGATGTGGTTATGGAGCCCAAATCCTTTGCGGTTGGATTCAGGGTAGAACATCCCCAGCATCAGATCAATGTCTCTCAATATGGGGAAGACTTTGCAAAAAAGCTTCCGGCAGCACCTTATAAGCTGACCTTTACCGCTTCCAATGAAAGAGGAGTATACTCTTTCTGCATGTGTCCGGGGGGTTATGTGGTGAATGCCAGCAGTGAAAACGGAAAGCTTGCCGTGAACGGAATGAGTTATCGTGCCAGAGACGGTAAAAATGCCAATAGCGCGATCATTGTTGCGGTAACACCGGAAGATTACCCTGACAAGGGACCGCTGGGGGGAGTACATTTTCAACAACTACTGGAACAAAAAGCATATGAATTGGGAAATGGATGCATTCCCCAGCAGTTATTCGGAGACTTTGAACAAAAGAGGCCGTCACAAGATTTTGGCTCATTCCAAAGTGAAACCCGGGGAAAAACAATATTTGCTGATCTTTCAGAATTGTTCCCGGAACCGGTCAACCAGGCTTTTGTGGAAGGAATGCATGCGTTCGGAAAGAAGATCCCTCAATTTGACCGGATGGACGCCATCCTTTCCGGTGTGGAATCCCGGACATCTTCTCCGGTGAGGATCAGAAGGGATGAACAGTTACAAAGCAATGTACGTGGACTTTTCCCCTGCGGCGAAGGAGCCGGATATGCCGGAGGCATCATGTCAGCGGCTATGGATGGACTCAAAGTGTCAGAACAGATCGCGGCACTGTTTGACCCAATGGATGAAGTTGAAGGAAAGTAGATGGAAAGGAAGCGTTTTGACGCAAATGGAGATTAGATAAAATGGAACAAGTTACACCCATGATGCAAAAGTACCTGGAAACCAAAGAACAGTATAAAGACTGTATTTTGTTCTACCGGTTGGGAGATTTTTACGAGATGTTCTTTGAGGATGCGATCACAGCCTCAAAGGAACTGGAGATCACCCTTACAGGAAAGAACTGTGGTCTTGAAGAGCGGGCACCCATGTGCGGGATCCCCTACCACGCTGTAGAAGGGTATCTTAATAAACTGGTTTCAAAAGGATATAAAGTAGCTATCTGCGAGCAGGTAGAAGATCCGAAGCTGGCAAAAGGATTGGTAAAACGGGAAGTAGTACGCATTGTCACCCCGGGAACCAATACATGTATGCAGGCTCTGGATGAAAGTAAGAACAATTATCTTCTTTGTGTGGTTTATTTATCAGACAGCTTTGGTTTAGCTGCAGCTGATGTGACCACAGGAGATTTTTATGTAACAGAAATAGAGAAAGACAAACGTCTGTTGGATGAGATCGCTATGTTTGCACCGGCTGAGATATTGTTTAATGAAGCCTTTCATGTCAGTGGTGTAGATCTTGCGGAATATCAGAACAGAAATTGTGTGAATGTTTCCGATCTTGAGAGCTGGTATTTTGCTGATGAGACAGTACACACTGTACTAACGGAACATTTTCATGTTAAAAGTCTGGATGCACTGGGGCTTTCGGATTATCCCATCGGAACAGTGGCAGCGGGAGCTCTTTTAAAGTATCTGTATGAGACCCAGAAAAATTCCTTAGCTCATATTACGGCATTAAACCCCTATTCCAACAGTAAATATCTGATCATTGACGGTTCTTCCAGAAGAAATCTTGAATTAGTGGAGACTATGAGAGATAAAAGCAAGATTGGATCCCTTCTCTGGGTACTGGACAAAACCAAAACGGCCATGGGTGCCAGAATGTTGCGCAGCTATGTAGAGCAGCCTCTGGTAGATGGTGACAGGATCAATGATCGCTTGGACTGCATTGAAGAATTAAATAATAACCTGATCATAAGAGATGAATTGAGAGAGTATCTAAGTCCGATCTATGACTTAGAACGTTTAATCAGCAGAGTGACCTATGAAACTGCAAACCCAAGGGATCTTATTGCTTTTAAGAATTCTGTGGGGATGCTGCCGCATATTAAAACCCTGCTTAATGATATGTCCGGTTCTTTATTGTGCTGTATAAATGAAGATATCGATCCGCTGACGGATATTTTTGAATTGATCGAAGAATCCATTACGGAAGAACCTCCGATTTCCACCAGGGAAGGCGGAATCATCCGGTCCGGATATCTGGATGAGATCGACAGGCTTCGCAGTGCCAAAACAGAAGGCAAGAACTGGCTGGCTAAACTGGAAGCAGAGGAAAGAGAAAAAACCGGGATCAAAAATCTGAGGGTAAAATATAACAAGGTGTTTGGATACTATCTTGAAGTGACCAATTCCTTCCTGAACATGGTTCCGGATTATTTTATCCGCAAGCAGACCCTTACCAATGCGGAGCGGTTTATCACTCCGGAATTGAAAGAACTAGAGGACACCATTCTGGGATCAGAAGAGAGGCTTGTCAGTCTGGAATATAATCTATTTTCCGAAATACGGGAAAAAATAGCATCCCAGGTGGAACGGATCCACGCAACGGCAAAAGCGGTTGCAGCATTGGATGCTTTTTGTTCTCTTGCATATGTGGCGGAACATAATGACTATGTACGTCCGAAGATCAACACAGATGGGGTAATTGATATTAAAGACGGAAGGCATCCGGTAGTGGAGAAAATGACTACCAGCCAGCTGTTTATTTCCAATGATACATATCTGGATAATAAGGATAAGAGAATCTCTATTATCACGGGTCCCAACATGGCAGGTAAATCCACCTATATGCGTCAGACGGCGCTGATCGTTCTGATGGCTCAGATGGGATGTTTTGTTCCGGCAAAGAGTGCGGACATTGGAATTGTGGACAGGATCTTTACCAGAGTAGGAGCTTCGGATGATCTGGCCAGCGGACAGAGTACCTTCATGCTGGAAATGACGGAGGTGGCCAACATTTTAAGAAATGCCACGGCCAACAGTCTGCTGATCTTAGATGAGATCGGGCGGGGAACCAGCACCTTTGATGGATTAAGTATTGCCTGGGCCGTGGTAGAACACATTTCAGATCCGAAGATCCTTGGAGCGAAAACATTGTTTGCCACTCACTATCATGAACTGACGGAGCTGGAAGGAAAACTGGACAATGTACATAATTATTGTATAGCTGTAAAAGAAAACGGAGATGATATTGTTTTTCTCCGCAAGATCATTCCCGGAGGAGCCGATAAGAGTTATGGTATCCAGGTGGCGAAACTGGCCGGTGTACCGGAGACGGTGATCGAACGGGCCAAAGAGATCGTAGAGCAGTTAGTGGAAAATGATGTAGTGATCCATTCCGAACAGATTTCGGCAGAACTTCCTTCGAAGCGAAGAAAGAAAAAAGATGAGCTGGAATTAAACCAGATCAGTCTGTTTGATACCGTGAAAGACAATGATATTATAAAAAGCATCGAAGAAATGGATCTGTCAAATATGACACCTATCGATGCATTGAATAAACTAAACGAACTTCAGAACAAGATCAGAAACCGGTGGTAAGATGGGAAAAATACAAGTATTAGATAAACTGACAATTGATAAGATCGCTGCGGGTGAAGTGGTGGAGCGGCCTTTAAATGTAGTTAAGGAACTGGTGGAAAATGCCATAGATGCCGGTGCAGACAGTATTACAGTGGAAATTAAAGACGGTGGTGTCAGCCTGATCCGTGTTACGGATAACGGAAGCGGCATTGCGTCGGATGATCTTCCCACGGCATTTTTAAGACATTCTACCAGTAAGATCAGTAAAGCAGAGGACCTTATGCATATTCATTCTTTGGGGTTCCGCGGTGAAGCTCTTTCCAGTATTTGTGCGGTATCCCAGATGGAAGTGATCACGAAAACCGCCACAGAACTTATGGGAAACAGACTCCGTATTGAAGGAGGTGTTGTGGGGGTGCCGGAACAGACCGGTGCACCGGACGGAACCACTATGATCGTACGGAATCTGTTTTACAATACACCTGCCAGAAGAAACTTCCTGAAAACAGCGCAGACAGAGGCAGGCTATATCTCCGGTATGATGGAGCATTTAAGTTTATCAAATCCGGATATAGCTATGCGTTTTATTGTTAATGGACAAACCCGTTTGCAAACGGCCGGAAACGGAAATGGAAAAGATCTGGTATACCGTATTTTCGGACGGGACGTAATGAGTGATCTGATGCCGTTTTCCATTGAGGAAAAGAACCTTCAGGTGGAAGGATATATCGCAAAACCGGCATTATCAAGGGGAAACCGTAACTATGAGAATTTTTTTGTGAATGGGCGTTATGTAAAGAGTACCCTGCTCAGTCGGGCTGTGGAAGAAGGGTATAAAACCTTTATCATGCAGCATAAATTTCCTTTTGTACTACTGTATCTTACATTGGATCCGACTTTGGTAGATGTAAACGTTCATCCCACGAAAATGGAAGTACGGTTTCAAAATGAAGCATCCATCTATGATGAGGTGGTAAAACAGGTTCGCTACGTATTATCACATCAGGAGCTGATCGCCGCTGCACCTATGACGGAAGAGAAAAAGGTAAGAGAAGAGAAAAAGGCAGAACTTGAAAGTAACGTAAAACCGGAACCTTTTGAAGCGGAAAAACTAAAGGCATTAAAACGGTTTGTCCGTGAAACATCGCCGTATGAACCGAAGTTCAACCGACCTGTTCAGCCGGTTTATGAACATAAGAATGCCGAACAGCCTAAGCAAACAGTATCTACAATCCAACAATCTTTGTTTGATGGGCAGTATCACCTTTTGGACAAAAAATCTGTCCGGGAGTACCGTATCATTGGTGAAGTGTTTGATACTTACTGGCTGATCGAATTAAAAGACAGCCTTTATATTGTGGATCAGCATGCGGCACATGAGAGGATCCTCTATGAGAAGACAATGGAAAGAATTCAGGCTCAGGATAGTCTGTCACAACAGCTTTCTCCTCCTATGGTACTTACTCTAAGTGATAAAGAACTTAATCTGC
The DNA here is from genome assembly GCA_051878875.1 of Lachnospiraceae bacterium. Classification (GTDB taxonomy): domain Bacteria; phylum Bacillota; class Clostridia; order Lachnospirales; family Lachnospiraceae; genus XBB1006. Next base: position 43,606 of record JBJEKY010000097.1, read on the forward strand.
TGGAGCAATATCGTGATTCGTTTAAGAAGGTCGGTTTTTGTTTCGAATCCTTTGGCGGGCAGGATGTAATGATCACGGAAGTACCGTATAATATGCTTGGAATTGATGACAAAGAATTGTTTTTAAACATGATCGATGAACTGGAGTCCTTTGGAAAAAACGAGACTCCGCAGACTGTTATATCTAAGGTGGCCATGCTTTCCTGTAAAGCAGCGGTAAAAGGAAATCAGCGTCTTTCCGTTCAGGAGGCACGACATATTATGGAGGATCTGATGGAACTTGAGAACCCTTATCATTGCCCCCATGGTCGTCCAACCATTATAGAAATGAAAAAAACGGAACTGGAACGTCGCTTTCATCGGTAAGATTTTCAGGAGTAAATAAGTGGAAATGAGTAAGGACAAGAAACCAATGATCATTCTGGCCGGTCCCACCGGTGTGGGAAAAACAGAATTGTCTATTGAATTAGCAAAACAAATCAACGGATCCGTGATCTCAGCCGACAGTATGCAGGTTTATCGGTTCATGGATATCGGATCTGCTAAAATAAAAAAAGAAGAAATGAAGGGGATTCCTCATTATCTTGTGGATTGTCTTGATCCGGAGCAGGAGTTTCACGTGGTGAAATTCTGTGACCTGGCAAAGCAGGCGTTACAAGAAATTTATCAGCAGGATCGTATTCCCATACTGGTAGGCGGAACCGGATTTTATATTCAGGCATTGCTATATGATATTGATTTTCGGGAAGGGGATACAAACGGTGACTTTCGGCAGATGTTGGAGCAACAAAGTCAAATGCCGGGGGGAAGTCAGGTTTTGTATGAGCAATTGCGTAAGGTGGATCCGGAATCCTGTAAAACAATACACTGCAATAATGTGAAAAGAGTAATTCGTGCGTTAGAATTTTACCATGAAACGGGAAAACCAATTTCCCAACACAACATGGAGCAAAAACAGCGAGTCTCGCCTTATGAGTATGCATTTTTTGTTTTGACCGATCAAAGAGAGCTTCTGTATCAACGTATTGATCGAAGAGTGGACAGGATGATGGAGGAAGGACTTCTAAATGAGGTATTATTTCTGAAGCAAAGAGGATGCACCAAAGAAATGGTAAGCATGCAGGGACTGGGGTATAAAGAACTTTTATCGTATCTGAACGGAGAATGCACGCTTGAGGAAGCAGTTTATACCATAAAAAGGGATACCAGACATTTTGCGAAACGGCAATTAACCTGGTTTAAGCGGGAAAAGGAGGTTGTCTGGTTAAATCGTAGTGATTTTGACCAGGACCAGAATGCAATCCTTAAGGCGATGCTGGATAGTTTAGAACAAAAAAAGATCGTAGAAAGGAACAGATAAAATGTTGGAAAACAACTTAAAAGCACAATATAAAGCCATGGGGATTGATGAGGATGTATATTCTTTTGGCCAGACCGTACTTACTTCTTTACAAAAACGGTTTGAACAGATCGATCAGGTGGCGGAATTAAATCAACTTCGGGTCGTAAAGGCAATGGGAAAAAATCGTGTCAGTGCAGAATGCTTTAATACGGCTACAGGGTATGGATACGATGACATTGGACGCGATACACTGGAAAAAGTATATGCTGACCTTTTCCATGGGGAAGATGCTTTGGTGAGGCCGCAGATCACATGCGGAACTCATGCCCTGGCGCTTGCGCTAATGTCGAACCTGCGTCCGGGAGATGAATTGCTTTCTCCTGTAGGAAAACCGTATGATACTCTGGAAGAAGTGATCGGAATTCGTCCATCCAAAGGTTCTTTGGCGGAGTACGGAGTGTCCTATCGTCAGGTTGATCTTCTTGCAGATGGTGGATTTGATTGGGAGGGGATCAGACAGGCGATCAATGAAAAAACACGTCTGGTAATCATTCAGCGTTCAAAAGGTTATGCCACAAGACCGACCTTAAGTGTAGATCGCATTGGAGAACTGATTTCGTTTATTAAGAACATTAAGCCGGATGTGATCTGTATGGTGGACAACTGCTACGGAGAGTTTGTGGAAACAAAGGAACCTCTGGATGTGGGAGCAGACATGATGGTTGGCTCCCTTATTAAGAATCCGGGAGGTGGTCTTGCTCCTATTGGAGGCTATATCGTTGGCACCAAAGAATGTGTAGAAAATGCAGCATACCGTCTTACATCTCCGGGACTTGGAAAAGAAGTTGGGGCTTCCCTTGGACTGATGCAATCTTTTTATCAGGGACTGTTCCTTGCGCCAACCGTTGTGGCAGGAGCGTTAAAGGGAGCTATTTTTGCAGCGAATATCTATGAAAAATTAGGATTTGAAGTTCATCCTAATGCCACAGAATCCAGACACGATATCATCCAGGCGGTAACATTCGGAAAACCGGAAGGATTGATCGCTTTTTGCGAAGGAATCCAGGCAGCGGCTCCTGTGGACAGTTATGTCAGACCGGAGCCTTGGGATATGCCCGGTTATGATTCCAAGGTGATCATGGCCGCCGGAGCATTTGTTCAGGGATCCTCCATCGAGTTATCGGCAGATGGACCTTTGCGAGAGCCATACACTGCTTTTTTTCAGGGCGGTCTTACCTGGGATCATGCGAAGCTGGGAATCCTGATGTCATTACAAAAATTAAAGGAAAAAGGTGTGGTTTCTCTCTAAATTGCTTCTATACATCACTTGTTAAGTGTGTTAAAATAATATGAAAAGTTTTTAGGATTGAAAATGGGTTTTGATTTCAAAAAAAGAAAGGATGAACCCATGAAACAGGAAAAAATGAAAACTTTGCCGCAATCGGAACAACCCTATCGATTGTGCTGGGAAAAAGGAGCCGAAAGTCTTACCGATGCACAACTTTTGTCTGTTTTGATCCAGAATGGGACCAGGGGACAAAGTGCTCTTGCCCTGGCACAGGAAATTGTTGGTCTCAATGAAGGAGGTCTGTGCAATCTGGCAACCATGACGAGAAGTCAGCTGATGCAGATCAAAGGCGTCGGGCAGGTGAAGGCCATGCAGTTAGAATGTATGGTGGAACTATCCAAACGACTTTGCCTTGCAACCAGAAAAACGCACCAACCGATCCGGGATGCCGGTACTGTGGCAGAAATGTTTATGCAAAGGACCAGATTTCTGGACAAGGAGCATCTATACTGTCTTTTTTTGGACGGCAAAGCATCTTATCTTGGAGAGACATTGTTAAGTGTGGGGAGCGTAAACGCGGCATTGGTCTCACCCAGAGAGATTTTCATAGAGGCTTTGGAACGAAATTCCGTTTATATTATTCTGTTGCATAACCACCCCAGCGGAGACCCAAATCCCAGCCGGGCTGATGTGGAGGTCACTGCTTTGGTAAAAAACAGTGGAAAAATGATAGGAATTGAGTTGTTAGATCACATCATAATTGGTGATAATAAATACGTGAGCATGAAAGAGAAAAATCTGCTTTAGGAGGAAGAAAAATGGCAAACAATTTATTCGGAGTAGACCTTGGAACAGCCAATATAAAAATGTTTTCTAAGGGAGAGAACAAGGTCCTCATTGAGAGAAATACAATCGCGATCAGAAATAAAACAGAACTGTATGCTTTCGGAGATGACGCATATGCCATGTATGAAAAGGCACCGTCTATCATTAAGGTTTCTTTTCCGGTGGTAAACGGAGTGATCGCTGATTTTAATAATATGCAGCGACTGGCAGAGGTGTTTTTGGAAAAACATGCCAAGAATCATACCAAAAACTGTGAGTTTATTGTGGCCGTGCCTACGGATATCACAGAAGTGGAAAAACGTTCTTTTTATGAGCTTTTCTTTAAGAGCAAAATGAGACCGAAAAGTGTTATGTTGTGTGAAAAGCCCATAGCAACAACGGTGGGGCTTGGATTGGACGTAAATGAACCGACCGGTGTGATGGTGGTGGATCTGGGAGCTGACACAACGGAAATTTCTTTACTTTCTTTGGGAGGTCTTGTTTTAAGTGACCTGCTTCATGTGGGAGGAAATAATCTGGATGAGTCTATTATCACGCATATTAAACGGAAATTCAGTCTGGTGATCGGTCAAAAAACGGCTCAGACCCTGAAAATGGAGCTGGCCAGTGCAACCGGTGAAGATTATGGCACGCAGGTGATCGTTGGAAGAGATGTCGTCAGCGGACTTCCGGTGGAAATGGAGATTTCTTCCCAGGACGTAAATGAAGCTATTAAGGAACAACTTAATTCTATCTGTACGTCCATAAAAATGATCCTGGAAAAGACTCCGCCAGAACTTGCAAAGGATGTGATCCATTCCGGTATTTATCTTGCAGGAGGTACTTCCAATCTGCATGATATTGATAAGCTCATTACGCAGGTGACCAATATCAGTGTTAATTTATGTGAGGAACCGGAATTATGTGTGGTAAGGGGATTGAATACCATCGTTTCAGAAAAGAAATATCAGTCTTTAGCATATAATCTTAAGAAACGGGTTTATAACTAAGGAGACAGAGGGTTAGGAATTTGAAGAAGAAAAAACGTTCAGCAAGGAAAAAGATCTATTTTTCCACAAAAAATTTATTGATCACATTAAGCTGTATCTGTATTTCCGTGATTTTTTTGAGTCTGACGTTAAATATCAACGGAGGGCCGATCAAAACGGTGGCAGATTACATTTTTGTCCCCATGCAGAGAGGCTTGAATAAGATTGGATCCGCAGCCAGTGAACATGTAGAAGAGATAAAAACCCTTCGTGAGGTTATGGCAGAAAATGAGGCGCTGAAGGCTCAGGTAGAAGAGTTAACCTCTGAGAACTCCACCTTAAAGCTGGAACAGTACGAGCTGGAAAACCTTCGGAATCTTTATGAACTGGATCAGAAGTATCCAAGCTACAAGAAAACGGCGGCCAGAGTCATTGGAAAAGATGCAGGAAACTGGTTTGATACTTTTATCATTGATAAAGGCAGTAAGGATGGAATCGAAGTTGATATGAATGTTATTGCAGACAGTGGTCTGGTTGGAATTGTAACTTCGGTGGGAAGGCACTCTGCAACAGTGTCTACAATCATCAATGATCTTTCCAATGTCAGTGGTATGATGATCTCTACATCGGATTATTGCGTAGTAAGAGGTTCCCTGCAGTCCATGACGGAAGATCAGGTGATTCAGTTTGATACCTTGAAAGATAATAAAAATAAGGTGACAGAAGGTGAACAGGTTGTTACCTCTAACATAAGCGATAAATACCTGGAAGGTATCCTGATCGGATATGTTACTACGATCAAGACGGATTCCAATAACCTTACAAAATCAGGAACCATTACTCCGGTCGTGGATTTTGAACATCTGGAAGAGGTTCTTGTTATTATGGAAAAGAAAGAGTATGACTAAGTTCTATGGTTAGAAAGATTATTGAAGTCCTAATGAGTATACTATGTTTTGTTTTGCAGATTACGTTGTTTAAACGACTGGAGATAGCTTCCGTGTCACCGAATCTGCTGATCGTACTGGTTGCTTCATTTGGATTTATGAAGGGAAAAAGGGAAGGCATGATCCTGGGGTTTGTAAGCGGATTTATTGTGGATCTGTATTTTTCCCCGGTTTTGGGAATCTATACCCTTTTATATATGTTCATCGGTTATCTGAACGGATTTTTCAAAAATGAGTTTTTCCCGGATGATATAAAGTTGCCTATGCTTCTTATTGCCATGAGTGATTTTGTTTTGAACTGTGCGATCTATGTGATCTTTTTTGCATTTCGTGGAGATATGAATCTTGGATATTATCTGGTGAATATCGTGATTCCGGAACTGGTATATACCATGCTGGTTTCCATCGTTTTGTATTTACTTATTTTGAAGATCAATCAGAGAATAGAAAGGTATGAAAAGAAGAGTGCAAGTAAATTTGGTTGATTCCATAAAGAGGTTTATTCATCGTCTGGGGAAATCCCGTTTGTTTACGGTGTCTGTTGTTTTGATCCTTATGTCGGCAGTGCTTTTACAGCGATTATTTGTATTGCAGATCGTTAACGGGGAAAGTTACCTGACGAACTATACTTTAAAAATTGAAAAAGAGAAAGAGATTGCCGCTACCAGGGGCAATATTTATGACCGTAACGGTAATGTGCTGGCTTATAATGAGCTGGCTTATTCTGTTGTTATAGAAGATAACGGTACTTATGATTCTTCAGAGCAACGTTCTGAACAGTTAAATGCTGTGATTGCCAAGACACTGACCATTCTGGAGTCCAGAGGAGATGTCGCAGATAATAACTTTAACATTACCTATGAAAATGGGGAATTTGAATATACGGTAAATGGGACTGCAAGGCTTCGTTTTCTGGCAGATATCTTTGGACTGGCTACTATAGATGAACTTGGTGTAAATAAAGAATTAGGTTTCAATGAAGCAACGGCTTCGGCACGCCAGATCATGGAGTATCTGATGTACGATCAATACGAAATCTCCAAAGAATATGATGAGCGGATCGCTTATGAAGTGGCCGTGGTGCGATATGGATTGTCTGCCAATTATTATAGGAAGTATATTTCTACCACGATCGCAACAGATGTCAGCGAAGAAACAGTTGCAGCCATCAACGAAAACAAGTCTGATCTGCAAGGTGTGTCCATTGAAGAAAGTACGCTTCGAAAGTATGTGGATAGTGAAGCGTTTTGCCATATCACCGGCTACACCGGAAAAATATCCCAGGATGAGTACGATGAATTGAAAGAAGAAGATAGTAGTTATTCTTTAAATGATTACGTTGGAAAGTCCGGTATTGAGCAGGTAATGGAATCCGAACTCAAGGGTACAAAAGGTAGCGAGACCTTTTATGTAGATAATGTTGGAAAGATTGTAGATGTGGTGGATCACAAGGACAGCGTGCCGGGTAATGACGTGTATCTTTCCATCGATAAAGATCTCCAGAAAACTGTGTACAAGCTTCTGGAACAGGAGATTGCAGGAATTCTTTATCGGAGTATTGCAAATATCAAAACTTATCATGCAGGTGCTGAGAGTACATCTTCTGACGTAGTGATCCCGATCTATGACGTGTATTTTGCACTGATCGATAATAATGTGATCGATATCGATGAATTTGCGGACGAGGACGCCATGGAAACAGAGGCTGCCCTGTACAAAGCTTTTACCAGCCGTTATAAATCCACAATTTCGGGACTAAAGAAAGAACTTGGTAGTCAGGATACGGTTTATAATGACCTTAGTGACCGTATGAAAGAGTATGTGGATTATATTTCTGCTATGTTGAAGGACAATGAGATCCTAATGAAAGATGCCATTGATAAGGAAGATGAAACCTATCAGAAATGGTATCATGGAAAGATCAGTTTTAGGGAATACCTGAAATACTGTATTTCCCAAAACTGGATCGATATTACTTCTTTAACAGAAGAAGATTCCGAGAATTATTCTGACTCCGGAGAAATCTATAAAGCACTGGTAGAAAAAATATGTGGCATGTTGTCAGGAGAAAAAGAGTTCCATAAGCTGATCTATAAGTATATGCTTTTAGATGATGTGATCACGGGCAGGCAGGTATGTCTGGTGTTATATGAGCAGGATGTTTTGGCAAATAATGAATCAGATATTGCTAAATTGAAAAATGGAACGATCCAGGCTTACGATTTTCTGAAGAAGAAGATCAAGAAACTTGAGATTACGCCGGCACAGCTGGCATTGGATCCCTGTTCCGGTTCCAGCGTTGTAATGAATCCGCAGACAGGTGAGGTTCTGGCCTGCGTTTCATATCCGGGCTATGATAACAATAAAATGGCGAATGTTGTGGATGCAGAGTATTATAATGATCTTCTTACCGACAATGCCACTCCGCTATATGACTTTGCCACGCAACAGGAAACCGCCCCAGGTTCTACTTTTAAACCGTTAATGGCAGCGGCCGGATTGTTAGAAGGGGCAATTTCCTTAAATGAGACCATTCAGGATAAGGGAGTTTTTACCAAAGTTAGCAATGAACCAAAATGCTGGATCTACAGTTCCAGTCATTCTACTCATGGAAGCATTAATGTTTCCGGCGCTTTGCGGGATTCCTGTAACTACTTCTTCTATGAAGTGGGATATCGTCTCAGTACGTATGGCGGAACTTACAGTGACAGCCGTGGGATTAAAAAGATCACAAAGTATGCCGAGATGTTTGGCCTGACTGAAAAAACCGGGGTAGAGATTACGGAAAGTGAACCATCCGTGGCGACTGAGTTCCCGGTTATGGCGGCTATTGGTCAGAGTAACCATAATTTTACCACCATCGGTCTGGCAAGGTATGCAACAGCCATAGCCAATTCCGGAACGGTATATGATCTTACACTATTGAAAAAAGTGGCAACTCCGGATGGTGAAGTGATCAAAGAGTATGCCCCGGAAGTGAAAAATGAGATCACGGAAGTATCACAGGCTGAATGGAATGCGATTCATTATGGTATGAAGATGGTTTGTGAAAATTCCAGTGTTTTCCAAAGTGTAAAAACAGATGTTGCAGGAAAAACCGGAACGGCACAGCAGGTTAAGACCCGTCCGAGTCACGCGTTGTTTATCGGATATGCTCCTTATTCTGATCCGGAATTTGCCATTGCAACGCGAATTCCGTTTGGATATTCTTCGTCTAATGCGGCTGAGGTATCTGCGAACATCATTAAATACTACTTTGATGAAAGTGACGAGGTTGATGGCGAAGCAACGGACGTAACTGGAGGCAGAACACTAGATTAGGAGGCAGCATGAAAGAGAGTGTTATGATCAAAAGCAGCCCCAATGGGTTGACTCTTACTTTAGATAAAAGCCTTTCCTTTGAGCAGCTGGTTCAGGATACCATTTCAAAATTTAAAGAAAATGAGGCCTTCTTTTCCGGAAGTAAATTTGCTATTGAGTTTAAAGGAAAAGAGCTTACGGAAGAACAACAACAGGAAATGGTAGCTGAGATCACTGCCAATACGGGTATCTCAATTATTTGTATCCTCTCTAATAATGAAGAGGATAACGAGAAATTTCTTCGTGCCGTGGAAAAGCAGGAGAAACAAAACAGTGTAAATACGGGCAAATTCTATAAGGGAACCTTACGTTCCGGTCAGGTGTTGGAATCAGAAAGCAGTATCATTATCCTGGGGGATGTTAATCCCGGTGCCAAAGTAGTTGCAAAAGGGAACATTGTTGTTCTTGGTGCACTACGTGGAACTGCTTATGCTGGTGTTTCCGGCAATCCTGAGTGCTTTGTTGCTGCGGTCTATATGGATCCGATTCAGATTCGGATCGCAGATGCTATTGGACGTAAATCTGATGGAATGATGATGTATAAGAAAATCGACAAGAATTTGAATCAACCTATGATAGCCCAGGTGGAAAATCAGGCCATTAGTCTGAATGTGATTTCCAAGGGTATGATTTCAGGTTTTTAAGGAGGAAGAGAAATGGGTGAAGTTATTGTAATTACTTCAGGAAAAGGCGGCGTAGGAAAGACCACTTCAACAGCAAATATCGGTTGTGGTCTTGCTGCATTAAATAAAAAGGTAGTTCTCATTGATACCGATATCGGATTGAGAAACCTGGATGTTGTTTTGGGATTGGAAAACCGTATCGTTTACAATCTTGTAGATGTAGTAGAAGGAAATTGCCGTTTAAAACAGGCACTGATCAGAGATAAAAAGTATCCTGAATTATATCTTTTGCCGTCTGCTCAAACTCGTGATAAAACTTCGGTTACACCGGAGCAGATGATTAAATTGACCGATGAACTGAGGGAAGAATTTGATTACATAATCTTAGATTGTCCCGCAGGAATTGAGCAGGGATTTCAGAACGCGGTGGCCGGAGCGGACCGTGCTATTATCGTAACCACACCGGAAGTTTCTGCCATCCGTGATGCTGATCGTATCATTGGACTTTTGGAAGCGGCAGAAATGAAGAAGACGGAACTGATCGTTAATCGTATCCGTATGGATATGGTAAACCGGGGTGATATGATGTCTATTGATGATGTAGTTGATATTCTGGCCATTGATCTGCTGGGAGCAGTTCCGGATGACGAAGAGGTTGTTGTCTCCACCAATCAGGGTATTCCGCTTGTTGGAAATGGTTCTATGGCCGGAACAGCCTATCAGAATATTTGTAAACGGATCACAGGTGAAGAAGTACCGCTTATGGATATGAATGTAAAAACAGGTGTTTTTGCAAAACTGGCCGGATTGTTCAAAAAATAGGAGGAACGTATGAGTCTATTTGATTTTTTTAAAAAACCTTCATCGAAGGATGTAGCAAAAGACAGACTGAAGTTGCTTCTGGTTTCGGACAGGGCAAATTGTTCTCCGGAGATTATGGAAGCTATTAAGAATGATATAATCAATGTAATCAGTAAATACATGGATATTGATGCTTCCGGATTGGATATCCAGATCACACAGACAGAGTCAGAAGGAGGAAACGGTTCCGTACCCGCACTTTTGGCCAATATTCCGATCAAGGATATGAAGCATACATCTAAGTAAGAAATTTAAAGGAAATGCCATGTTAAAGTATAAGTTAAAGAATTACAAGTTCCGGCTTATTATAGAAGTAATGATCCTCAATATTTTCGGAATCATTGTGATCGGAAGTGCAAATGGCGGGTATCAGACCAAACAGATCCTGGGAATGATCCTGGGAGTTGTTGTCATGGTTATAACGTCACTTATCGATTATGAGTATTTTATGAAGCTTGCCTGGCCAATATATGGGTGTACGGTACTGATGCTTGGAGCGATCCTTTTAGTTGGTGACGATTCCAAAGGAGCCCAACGTTGGATTGAAATCGGGGGCTTCCGTTTTCAGCCTTCGGAGCTTGCAAAGATTTTGATCATTTTGTTTTTTGCTTATTTTTTCGCAAAGAACATGGAAAAAATAAATACATTGAAAATTTTGATTATAAGTTTCCTGCTTGCGGGAGTACCACTAGTTTTGATCCTGGAACAGCCCGATCTATCCACCACCATTGTAACGGCGGTCATGTTTTGTGTCATGTTATTTGTTGCGGGATTAAGTTGGAAAATCGTAGGTGGTGCCATTGCCATTTTGGTTCCGACGATCATCATTTTGTTGAATATTATTCTGACAAAAGGAGAGACCTTCCTTCGCCATCATCAGTATATCCGGATCATGGCATGGCTACGGCCGGAAGAGTATCCTCAGGAAGCTCTTCAGCAACAAAATTCCATTATAGCAATCGGATCGGGGCAGGTTTTTGGAAAGGGATTATTTAATTCCCAGGTTGCATCGCTAAAAAACGGTAATTTTATCTATGAGCCGCATACGGATTTTATTTTTGCCATTATTGGTGAAGAAATGGGATTTATCGGATGCGCGTTTGTGATCATTCTATTGCTTTTGATCACGCTGGAATGTGTCTGGGTCGCAAAGAAAGCCAAAAACATGCAGGGCCGTCTGATCGCAGTTGGTGTAGCTGCTATTATCGGTGTGCAGAGTTTTGTTAATATATGTGTAACAACCGGACTGATGCCAAATACCGGTTTAACACTTCCATTTGTTAGTTATGGCCTAACCTCACTGGTTTCTTCGTACATCGGAATCGGTCTGGTATTAAATGTAGGTCTTCAGCCAAGAAAATACAATAAAACAACGGGGGAATACTAATGAACATTGGATTAATCGCACATGATTCAAAGAAGAAGCTGATGCAGAACTTCTGTATCGCCTACCGGAGTATTTTAAGTAAAAACGATCTGTATGCTACCGGAACCACCGGACGATTGGTGGAGGAAGTAACGAATTTAACGGTTCACAAATATTTGGCCGGTCACCTGGGTGGAGACCAGCAGATGGGAGCCCAGATTGAACATAACCAGATGGATCTGGTTATTTTCCTGAGAGATCCACTGGCGCCTAAAATGCATGAACCGGATGTTAATATTATTGTACGGCTTTGCGATATGCATAATATCCCGTTGGCTACGAATCTTGCTACAGCAGAGCTGCTGATTAAATCCCTGGATAGAGGAGACATGGAGTGGCGTGAGATGTATAAATAGAAAAGCGCTGTCGCTTATTGTTTGCTTTTGTCTGATGCTTTCGGTATGTACAGGATGCGGACAGAAAACAGTTCTTTCTGATCCTTTTGACCAGACCGGTGTAGTGGCTTCCGGAAATGCAAAAAATACGGAGTTTGATGAAAGCGGAACCCGTTATCTTGCAGAGGATTACTGTACCGTCACTTCGGATGATGTATTGATCGATTCTGTAAGTAATTCCTATGTCAAGGCTGCAGGCGCATTCAATGTAACAACGGGAGAGACGTTATATTCCTATAATGCCTTGAAACAATGTTATCCTGCCAGTACAACGAAAGTTATGACTGCATATCTTGTTTTTAAATATGGAAAACTTTCGGACAAGGTCACTATTAGCAGTGATGCGGTGGATCTTCCCAGTGGCGCAGCCAGTGCAGGATTAGCGGCAGGAGATGAGCTTACAGTAAAATCGTTGTTATATGGTCTGCTGTTGGCCAGCGGAAACGACGCTGCGAACGCGCTGGCAGAGTATATCAGCGGATCGGTGGAAGAGTTTGCCAAACTTATGAATGCGGAGGCAAAACAGATGGGAGCCATGCATTCGAATTTTGTGAATGCCAACGGTATCCAGGATGAGGACCACTATACCTGTGTCTACGATCTGTATCTGATCTTCCAGAATGCCATGGAAGAGGAAGACTTTCTTAAGATCTTGAAAACAAAGTCCAAGACGGTGACTATAAAACGTGCAAATGGGGAGAGCATAAAACAAAAATACGTATCCTCCAATGGCTTTTTAACCGGGAAATACCAGTATCCGGACGAATATGAAATACTTGGAGGAAAAACAGGGACAACCTATGATGCAGGAAAATGTCTTGTCCTTTTGGCAAAAAATGAAGAAGGACAGGATATTGTCTTTGTAGCACTGGGAAGTGATACCAGAGATCATCTTTATTTGTTTTTGGATAACCTTATGAATGGAGTTATGAAGAAATCCCTAAAGTAGCCGTCTTCTTTTGTTTAAAATTTTCTGTTTTTGAGGTTGTATTATTGTGGTTAATACAATATAATAGATACATAAACAAAAGTTGTATATCAAAAAGTTTTGAATAGTTTCCTATTCTGACAATTTTGAATACGACAGAGCCGGGAGGAAAACGTCATGATACAGATTATTTCAGGTGAAAAGGGTAAAGGAAAAACAAAATTCTTACTGGAAAAAGTGAATAACGCAGTGAAGACAGCCAATGGCAGTATCGTATTCTTGGATAAGAATACAAAGCATATGTATGAGCTGAATAATAAGGTTCGTCTGATCACTGTTCCTGAACTACCGGTAGATAATACGGATGAGTTCATTGGATTTTTATGTGGAATCGTTTCTCAGGATAATGATCTTGAAGAAATGTATCTGGACAGTTTCTTAAATATCGCACACATTGATTCTGATGAGGCATTGTGTAAGGTTCTTAAGAAACTAAATGTTTTAAGCGACAAATATCATATCAACTTTATTTTAAGTGTATCAAAGAATGAAGCGGACCTTCCGGAATGCGCAAAACAGTACATAGAAATTTCATTATAGTTGATGATAGTATCGCTTAACGAAGTGGTACATGAAAATAAAACAAAACAGATGAAGAGATCATCCAATGGGTGGTCTCTTTTCTTGTTTAATACAGGCAGGAGTGATATAATACAACTTGGAGGAAAACAATTCATGGACAACAATGTGATTCGTTTTAAAAAACCTTTTAAGTTTAATGTCGGCACAATTATTTTTGCCGTCTTATTTATATATCTGATCATCGTTATGGTGTCTTTCTTTATGCAAAAAAAAGTTGCAACCTATGAAGTGACCACCGGAGATCTGTCTTCTTATTATTCTTATCAGGCACTTGCGATTCGAAATGAAACCGTAGTTCAGTCATCTTCTTCCGGGTCTGTAACTTATTTTGCCGGCGAAAATACGAAAGTTGGTGCGAAAAGTGTAGTTTATGCATTAGACAAATCAGGCAATCTGTTTCAAGATATTGCAGAGCAGGCAGAGGATTGCACAGAGGATCTGTTTTCACCGGAGAAAAAAGAAGAATTGTTATCGCTTATGGATGATTTTTCCTATTCCTATTCCGACGATATGTTTTATGAAACCTATTCTTTTCATGAAAATCTAAATCTGAAAATCGTAGAAACCATCGCGGAAAAATCCGGTGGTGCAAAGTTTTTAAAAGGAATGTCAGCCTATTATGCTTATGAACCGGGAGTTGTTTTATATGAAACAGATGATTGTGAAGATCTTACTATAAATACCTATACCAAAGAGGATGTCCTGGGTATTAATTATTCCAAGAAAAATTTGAAGCAAGAACCCTATGTTGAGAAAGGGCAGGATGTTTACAAACTGGTAACAGATGAGAACTGGTATCTTGTTGCATTGATCGATGAGTCGTTAAAAGAACAACTGGCAGAACAGACTTATGTTGATGTTACCTTAAAAAAAGATGATTTTTCAGCAGAGGTACCATTTACACTGGACGAACGTGATGGGGATACCTATATTATTTTGGAATTATCCACCGGTATGATCCGTTATGCCTCCGAGCGCTATCTTGACATTGATATTGTCGTAAACCAGAATACGGGATACAAGATCCCGAATTCAGCAATCCGTGATACTGAATTTTGTGCAATACCCAAAGAGTATCTGACTGAAAGCGGTAACTCCAAAGGTTTTTTAAAGGTCAGTACAAATAAAAAGGGAGAAGAAAGCGTCAACTTTGTAGCTGCCACACTGTATTCTTCCGATGATGACTATTATTATATTCATGAAGAGGAGCTTTCGGTAAATGATCAGATACAAATGCCGGATTCTACACAACGTATGAAGATTTCGGAAAGCATAAGTTTTCCCTGTGTTTTCTGTGTTAATAAGGGATATGCGGTTTTGCGCAGGATTGAAGTCGTTAACAGTAACGAAGATTATACCATCGTGAAAATGAAGACACCTTATGGTATCAGCAATTATGATCATATTATTCTGGATAGCCAGGAGATTGAAGAGGGCGATCTTATTTTCTGATGTAACTTTAAATAACACCGGAGGTATAGCATGAGTGAATTAACAGAGAAACTAAAGGATGTACAGAATATAATGAAGGAAACAGCTGATCGGGTTCATAGAGACCCTTCTGAGGTCCTTCTTGTGGCCGTCAGCAAAACAAAACCTGCTGAGCTGATACAGGAAGCCTATGATGCGGGCGTGCGTGATTTTGGCGAAAATAAGGTGCAGGAACTATGTGAGAAAATGGAATGTCTCCCCAAAGATATCCGTTGGCATATGATCGGTCATCTGCAACGAAATAAAGTAAAGTATATTGTAGGGAAAGTCACCCTGATCCATTCCGTGGACTCTCTGCGTCTGTCCGAGGAAATCAGTAAGCTTGCGCAGAAGATGCAGGTAACACAGGATATACTTGTAGAAGTGAATATGGGACGTGAAGAAAGCAAGTTTGGTGTGATGCCTGAGGAGGCAGAAGGATTAATCCGTATGATCAGCGCACTACCCGGGATCAGGGTACGCGGTATCATGACCAGTGCACCATATGTTGTTGATTTTGAAGAAAATCGGGAGATTTTCCACAAAATGAAGCAATTATCTGTTGACATAGAAAGCAAAAACATTGATAATGTAAGTATGGATGTTCTTTCTATGGGAATGTCACAGGATTATGTGGCTGCCATTGAGGAGGGCGCCACCATGGTAAGGGTTGGAAGTAAGATTTTTGGCCAGCGTTACTATGGTACCGAGTCAAAACAGTAGTGTTAGGAGAGATGTGAATATGGGACTGATGGACAAGATTCTTGATGTTATGAAACTGGATCCGGATGATGATTTTGAATATGACAACGATGATTTTGACATAGATGAGGATCAAAACGTAAAAACTTCATTTAAAGAAACCAAGGCGGAAGAGATTGATTTTGAAGACAGAAAGAAGAACCGGGACAAGACCGTTGCAAAAACAACCAGCAAAGTAACGCCGATGCGTTCTGTTAAAACCAGCCGAAACATGAGTGGTATGGAGGTTTGTGTAATACGTCCGTCCTCTATTGATGATGAGCGTGAGATCACAGATACGTTATTAGACGGAAGAACCGTTGTTTTGAATGTAGAAGGACTGGCAGTGGACATTGCTCAGCGTATCATTGATTTTACATCCGGAAGTTGCTATGCAATGGGTGGTAACCTTCAGAAGATTTCAAATTATATTTTTATCATCACCCCGGCTAATGTGGAAATATCCGGAGACTTTCAGAGCTATGTAGATGGCTTTGATGCCAACTCTTTTAAAAGCGAGTTTTAAAATATGACAGCGGAAGACAAGCTTTTATTAAAACGATTGACGGATCTGGACCGTATGGCGGATAGAAAGCATATGGTCTGTTTTAGTGATTTTTTAAATGCAACAGAATATAGTTTGTTTCTGGAACATCGGAAGGAGTTTTTTTGCTCTTTTTCTGTTTTTGATCAGATTGAATTTTTAGAGCGTCAGATGATAGCATTTATCCCTGATGCTCTTGCTTTTCATAACGAATTCCCCATAAAACTCCTAAAGATCCAACCGAAAAATGCAAAATTTGCTCAGGAACTGACGCATAGAGATGTTCTGGGGACTTTAATGGGACTTTCGATCGAGCGAAGACTGTTAGGGGACATCATCTTTACCGATGGATGCTGCTATGTTCTTGTAAAAGATCAAATTGCCTCTTTAGTCTGCGAAGAAGTGGATCGGATCCGTAAAACCTCTGTTACGGTTTCGGTTTGTGAAAATATGGATCTGACCTTTGAAAGGAAATTTGAAATAAAGTCCGGAACGGTTGCATCGTCAAGGCTTGATTGTGTAGTTGCAGAGATGGCAAATTTAAGCCGGTCACAGGCGCTGAAACAGATTCAGGAAGGGGTGGTATTTTTGAATCAACGTCAGGTTTTTCATAACGCTACTCTTTGTAATTCCCAAGATGTAATCTCTGTCCGGCATGTTGGAAAGTTTCAAATCATAGAACTTGGTGAATTGACAAAGAAGGGTAAGCAAAAAATCACTTATCGGATATATTGCTAAAGGAAAAAAGTCAAATCTTTTAAGAACCACTTTGAATGATTATAAGCGGAAAAAAGATTCGTATGTTTTGTTTATTCTAAAATTAATAAATGCATTATTATGATTTATAATAAATATAATTCGCCAAAAAATCATTTTATTTTCAGGGAATATCAAATTAATTAAACTTAGAAATAATTAAATGGAGTTAAATAAGTTTGAAACAAAGAAGTAGGGGTTACCCAAGAAAATAGGGCAGAACAAATA
>JBJEKY010000098.1:0-2283 GCA_051878875.1 Lachnospiraceae bacterium
TTTTGGGGTGCAAAGGAGTGGAAAAATGAAAATTACATTGGATTATTCAAAGCTTGAAGGAATCGTAGCAGACCACGAGCTTGCCAACATGAAGCAGATCGCAGAATCTGCCAAGAAACTTTTGCTGGACAAAACCGGCGCGGGAAATGACTATCTGGGATGGATCGATCTTCCGGTAGACTATGATAAGGAAGAGTTTGCAGCCATCAAGCGTGCAGCGAAGAAAATACAGGACGACTCCCAGGTACTCCTGGTGATTGGAATCGGTGGTTCCTACCTGGGTGCCCGGGCAGCTATTGAGTGCTTAAGACACAATTTCTATAACTGCCTGACCAAAGAACAGAGAAAAACACCGGAGATCTACTTTGTGGGAAATAACATCAGTTCCACTTATCTGGCAGACCTTATAGAGGTAGTGGGAGAGAAGGATTTTTCCGTAAACGTTATTTCCAAATCCGGAACGACTACCGAACCGGCCATTGCATTCCGTATCTTCAAAGAGCTTCTGGAAAAGAAATACGGTAAAAAAGAGGCAGCCGGCAGGATCTACGCAACTACAGACAAAGAAAGAGGAGCGTTAAAAACCCTGGCCGATGACGAGGGCTATGAAACCTTTGTGGTACCGGATGATGTGGGTGGACGATTCTCTGTCCTGACAGCAGTCGGTTTACTTCCTATCGCAGTCAGTGGTGCCGACATCGATCAGCTCATGGCCGGAGCGGCAGCAGGACGGAAACTTGCTATAGAAGCACCTTTTGAAGAAAATGATGCCATGTTGTATGCGGCAATCCGCAACATTTTGTTGCGCAAGGGAAAAAGCGTAGAGATCCTGGCTAACTATGAGCCGAATCTTCATTATGTAGCAGAGTGGTGGAAACAGTTATATGGAGAGAGTGAAGGAAAAGATCAGCGGGGTATTTTCCCGGCATCTGTAGATCTTACCGCAGACCTTCATTCCATGGGACAGTTTATCCAGGACGGTGCCCGTATCATGTATGAGACGGTTTTAAATGTGGAGAAATCCAGACGGACCGTAACCATCGGGTCGGATGAAAAGAATCTGGACGGCTTAAATTATCTGGCCGGAAAAGAAATGGATTTTGTCAATAAGAGTGCCATGAACGGAACCATTCTTGCCCATACGGACGGTCATGTGCCAAACTTGAAAGTAAACATTCCGGAACTGAACGAATACTGCTTAGGCGAACTGTTCTATTTCTTCGAGTTTGCCTGTGGTGTCAGCGGCTATATTCTGGGTGTAAATCCCTTTAACCAGCCGGGTGTGGAAAGCTACAAGAAGAATATGTTCGCACTTCTTGGAAAACCGGGTTATGAAGAGGCAAGAGAAGCATTACTGAAAAGATTATAATGAAAATATCAGACCGGCATCCGATGGGTGCCGGTTTTTCCATGCATTTGTGGCGTGTTTGTGAAAGAAAAATGGATTATTTTGGAAAAACTTGACAACCATGTATTTCTATGGTAACATACCGTAATAAATTCGTAACAAATGTAATATTTGTGCATAAAATATTAGAAAAAGCGTAATACTTGATGTAAAAGAACTGTAATGCATCCAGATATTAGGAGGAATATATGAAGTTAAGTAAGAAAAGCGTATCCTGTTTTGCAGTGATGATCTTTTGCCTTGTTATGACAATCGTGGCACTGGGAAATGACAAACAGGAAGTTGCCGGTAATAAAATCGAAGACAGTACCACAGCAGGTGTGACCAATGTGGTAGGTCCGTCCGGAGAGTTTGAGACCGCAGATGTAAAAGCACTGGACAGAGACGTGGTTGGTTCTCAGAGTGAGACAGTGGCAAAGGAAGAAAACGAAGATGCACAGATTGATGCAGCGATTCAGGAAGCAGGTGCAACCCAGCAGGTGGATTCCGAATGGGAAGACCGTTTGATGGTAGATGTAAAGGATTGCCTGAATGTACGTTCCAAAGCATCAGAAGATTCCAAGATCGTAGGAAAAATGCTTCCGGGCAGTGCAGCTAAGGTTTTAAAACAGGACGGTGACTGGGTAAAGATCAAATCCGGTAATGTAAAAGGTTATGTAAAGGCAGAGTATTGTGTGTTCGGAGAGGAGGCAGAAAAACTTGCCAAGAAACAGGGTTGCTATTATGCGATCGCGCAAAGCGACGGACTTCGGGTAAGAAGTAAAGCGTCTACGGACAGCAAGATCTATACCGTAGTAGATAAGGGAAGCCGTTTTAAACTTGCAAAGAAAGAAAGCAAATCATCAGACTGGGTGGCTATTTCCTACCACGGAAAA
>JBJEKY010000099.1:0-2280 GCA_051878875.1 Lachnospiraceae bacterium
AGACACCGCCGGCCAACCCGCCCCCGCCTTCTCCTTCCAGGAAAAATTTAGATTCCGGGGCAAGGTCCCCAAAGAAACCGCCTTTGCGGCTTCTGTGGGATTTCACCTAGGATCCTGGTATGAGAAAAACCGATTTTGCGGAAAGTGCGGACAACCTTTTTCTCACAAAGAAAATGAGCGTGCCTTGATCTGTCCGCATTGCCATAACGTGCTGTATCCCAAGATCAGCCCGGCCATGATCGTGGCGATTTTAAACGACGGAAAGATCTTACTCAGCCGGTATTCCGACGGCTATTATAGAAAACATGCTCTGATCGCAGGCTACTGCGAAGCAGGGGAAACCTTAGAGCAGTGTGTGCACCGGGAGGTCATGGAAGAAACCGGATTAAAAGTGAAAAACTTACGGTATTTTAGGAGCCAGCCCTGGCCTTTTACGGGATCACTTCTTATGGGCTTTTTTGCGGACTTGGACGGCGATGATACCGTGACCTTAGACCGGAATGAACTGTGCGAAGCGGTGTGGTTTGACCGGGAGCATCTTCCAAAGGAAGATAATACCCTGAGCCTGACCTGGACCATGATCGAATATTTCCGGAGCCACCCGGAGTTGTAACAACGCTTCACCCGGCAAAGCCGGCCCCACAGTATGGAGTACAGTCCCGGCCGCCGCCCGGCAGCCGGCAAAATAGAAAAAAGCTTCCCCTGTAACCGCTGTCACTTTCCTGCATACAGTAATATAGCGGAAAACTCACCAACAAGGGAAGAAAGGAGGAAGACAATTGACAAAAGAGATCATCATTGGATTATTTTTACCCTTTGCAGGAACTATGCTGGGCTCGGCCTGCGTGTTTTTTATGAAGGATAAGTTGCACGAGAAAGTGGAAAAAGCCCTGATGGGATTTGCCGCCGGAGTCATGGTGGCAGCGTCTATCTGGAGCCTCATCCAGCCGGCGTTAGAACAGGTGGAGGATCTGGGGCGGCTGGCCTTTTTCCCGGTCTGCGTAGGCTTCTGGGGAGGGATTTTATTCCTGCTGTTATTGGATCACATCATTCCCCATTTACATATTCATGAGGACCAGGCAGAGGGCCCGAAGAAAAATTGGAAGAAGACCACCATGCTGGTGCTGGCGGTGACCCTTCACAACATTCCTGAGGGCATGGCAGTAGGAGTAGTGTTTGCCGGACTTATGATGGGCAATGAAAAAATCACAGCCTGGTCGGCTTTGGCTCTGGCCCTTGGAATCGCCATCCAGAACTTCCCGGAAGGAGCCATCATCTCCATGCCGGTAAAAGCGGAGGGAGAGACCAAGGCAAAAGCCTTTTCCTATGGCGCGCTTTCAGGAATCGTGGAACCTCTGGCGGCGCTTTTTACCATTGCCTTTGCTTCGGTGATCAGCACGCTGTTACCGTATTTGCTTAGCCTGGCAGCAGGCGCTATGATGTATGTAGTGGTAGAGGAGTTGATCCCGGAAATGTCCCAGGGAAAACACACCAATGTAGCCACGATTCTGTTTGCGGCAGGGTTCACCATTATGATGGCACTAGATGTAGGACTGGCATAATTGTGGATAACTTTTCTTCGCCAGTTAATAATTGTGGAAAAATCAAATAAAAAATATAAAAAACCACAAAATATGCAAAAATTACGAAAAAAGTGCACTTTTTGCTAAAATATCTGCTATACTGTACGATATACAATATGTAGTATATTGAAGGATGCAGGTGATGCCAATGTGGCTGCTGTTGACCGGAATGCTGGCCGTGATTCCTGTGCTGATGCTTCTCATAGGAATCCGTTTCGTCAGGGTCCGTCCCCAAAGCAGAAATTGCAGAATTTATTATCGTACAGCCCGTTCCATGAGAAACGACCGGACAAATCGATTTGCCCATCAGGTTTGCGGCAAATTCTATTTGTTGTTCGGCAAAGGGTCGTTGCTTGTGACGGTGATCTTAAGCCTGATCTTTTTGCGGCTGCCGCTTTCTGGATATGAAACGGCCTGCGGGGTCTGGCTTCTGGTAGAGACGATAATGTTGATCGTAGCAGTGCCTCTTACGGAAAAAGCGCTGCTGCACAGGTTCGGAGAAAAAGCGGTGTGACTTTTTAAGTCATGCCGCTTTTTCTCCCTGCGCCGGAAAAATGAACTGAGCCGGGAAAAAGATATCTGCCGGAAAGACATTTTCCCAGAAGTAACTTGATCCCTGCGTCGGCTATAAAGGAGAAGAGCAAAGTTTGAAACTAAGAGGTAGCGGATAGAGTATAAATTATAACATCACAAATAA
>JBJEKY010000100.1:0-2279 GCA_051878875.1 Lachnospiraceae bacterium
CCAGATCACCCAGAAAATCAAGGATTTGCTGAGAAGCCTGTTCCTGCATGCCCTTTTTATGTTCATCTTGTAACATTAATTCAAAAAGCATATATCGATCCTCCATTTCTCTACTCTCTTTTACTTTTTGCACAGCATTCTGCAATTGTTTTACAAAAGGGTCCGAAGAAGGTATCTGGCTGTGTTCTAAGTCAGAACCTATGTAGTTTAGAAAACTTATTAATTCGGGAGCAACTTCTGAAGAGTTTTTTCCTTTTGTGCTGAGATAAACGGTGTGTTGCCCATCCTGTATGCCGATATCTCTATCTTCGATACAACAATTTTGTAAATGGTAACAGTATTTATTTTTTCCAAAAGGGTCAAAATCGCAAATAAATATAACAAATACCTCAGGAAGCTTGGCATATTCTGTTCCGCTTGTTAGCAGTTCCATATCCAGTTGACTATGATAATAGCGGGAACGTTTTCCTAAATCAATTTCTCTGGTTGCCTGCATTTCGACATTGTAGCGAGTATTGTTATCATCCTTTGCATAAACGTCCAACCGTACACCATGGTATTTCGGATGGTAAACAATGCTCCGTTCTTGACAAACTTCAATCTTGTTAATTGGAAAACCAAGAATCATTTCTAATAGAGGTTTACTGTTTTCAGGATCGGACATAACGGCTCCGAACATAAAATTACTTTTTAGGGTAAGATTCTGTAATGTTTTACTCATATTTCCTCCGTGTTTTACAGAGGAATTCTATATGGATATTATAACACGATATTTATAATAAAAAAAGAGGCTTTGCCTCGTGGATGAATCCAGAAAGCAAAGCCTATATTTTTTATTTCTCAACCGGATGGCTTGCCAGATACTTAATGATCTTTACAGCTGTTTCCATTCCTTCTACAGTAATGTGTTCGAATGGTCCGTGGAAAGCGTATCCGCCGGT
The DNA here is from genome assembly GCA_051878875.1 of Lachnospiraceae bacterium. Taxonomy (GTDB): domain Bacteria; phylum Bacillota; class Clostridia; order Lachnospirales; family Lachnospiraceae; genus XBB1006. Next base: position 942 of record JBJEKY010000100.1, read on the forward strand.
TCCAAGGTTTGGACAAGGCAGACCCATGAAGCTTAATCTTGCTCCGTCTGTACCGCCACGAACCGGAGTAGAAATTGGATCTAAGCCAACGGAACGGATGGCATCTCTTGCAAGTTCTACTACGTATTCATTCTTCTCAATAACTTCTAACATATTGCGGTAGCTTTCTTTTACCTGAACTTCAACGGTACCTTCTCCGTACTTCTTATTCAGGAATGCACCGACTTCCTGCATATATTTCGCTCTTTCAGCGAATTTTGCAGCGTCATGGTCACGGATGATATAGGTAAGAGTAGCTTTGGTAACTCCGCCTTCCATTTCTAATAAGTGATAGAATCCTTCGCGGTTTTCTGTGTGCTCCGGAGTCTGTTCTTTTGGAAGAAGACCATGGAATTCAGCAGCAATGGAAGCAGCATTCTTCATGATATTCTTGGCAGAACCGGGATGAACATTGGTACCGTGTACTGTTACGATTCCGGTAGAAGCATTGAAGTTTTCGTAAGCAACTTCACCTTCATAATCTCCGTCCAGAGTGTATGCATAATCAGCCTTAAAATAATCAAGATCAAACTCGTCTGCTCCGCATCCAACTTCTTCATCCGGAGTGAAACCGATCCAAATATCACCATGAGGTGTTCCTTCTTCAATGAGTTCAGAAACAGCGGTAATGATTTCAGCGATTCCGGCCTTGTCATCAGCACCGAGCAGTGTTGTACCGTCAGTGGTGATCAGGGTGCGTCCCTTTAAGTTCTTAAGGTCTGCAAAGCTGTTCGGACTTAAGATGTCTTTGGAACCTTTTAATTCAACATCTCCGCCATCATAGTTCTCGATGATCTGAGGTTTTACGTTTTCTCCGGAGAAATCCGGTGAAGTATCCATGTGGGCAATGAATCCCATGGGCTTTTTATTTTCCATTCCCGGGGTGGCCGGAAGTAAACCGTAAACATAGCAGTGATCATCTACTTTAACATGTTCAAGTTTTAATTCCTTTAATTCTTTCTCAAGTATGTAAGCCAGATCAAACTGACGCTTGGTACTGGGAATTACGCCTGCTTCATCTTCTGACGTGGTATAAACCCCAACATAGTTTAATAAACGTTCTTTCACATTCATTAGTAATCCCTCCTGTTTTTCGTATTGCAGTTCTATTATATACTATCGCACCGGAAAAAGAAACGAAAAAAAGTACTAAAAAAGTAAAAAAAGACTTGCCTTTTTGTTAATTCTATAATATAATAATCAAGTGTTGCGAAACAAATATATGCGCCACTAGCTCAGCTGGCAGAGCACCTGACTCTTAATCAGGGTGTCCAGGGTTCGAACCCCTGGTGGCGCACT
>JBJEKY010000101.1:0-2265 GCA_051878875.1 Lachnospiraceae bacterium
GCGTGTTTGGGACTTTCACCCGTTAGAGCGCGCCCATGGCGCGCAAACAAACAATCCCTTTTACTGGTATTATCCAATAAAAGGGATTTTCTTTTAAAAACTATTAAGTTACATATTCGCCAATAACGCTGCGATCTCATCCGGAGTCATCACATGGTTCGGATCGGACAGATCTGGCATTGGAGGTTTCTCTTCCTGTGCAGGTTCTTCCGGTATCTCCGGTTCTACTGGAGTCTCAGGCTCAGCTACAACTTCCGGTTCTAATGGAATCTCCGGCTCGGCTGCAACTTCCGGCTCAATTGGAATCTCCGGCTCAGCTACGATTTCCGGTTCTACCGGAATCTCTAATTCATCTATAGCTCCTGCTTCCAGTGAAATCTCCGGTTCTACTTCCATTATTGGTTCATCCGCCACGATCTCGTCGTTCAGATCTGCAACCGGCTCATCTAAGAAATCCGGCTGAATACCGGGTTCGTCCACCAACGGTTCTTCCTGCACAAGCGGCTCTTCCACCATAAGTGGCTCTTCACTTATAAGAGGTTCTTCATCCGGCACCATCTGATCTAAGGAAATCACTTCACCCGGCTGGTTAACCTCTTCATCAACACCTGCTGCCTGACGATCCAGCTCTTCGCCGGCTTTCGCAATCAGATCATCCAGCACATCGTTAGGAATCTCGCTGTGATCTACAACGGGTACCTCCGGCTGTGCAAACGCATCCTGAACATAAGCCGGTCCCGGCATTGGTGCCGAAGCCATCACCACCGGTTGTGGTTGAGATTGAATCTTACTATTAATAGATAAAATATCCTTCTTTAAGGCAATTTCAACTTCCTTCAGTAGATTAGAAAGTTCCTGCTGCTTTAATAAAACATCCTGGATTGCCTCTGTGGTGGATGCCTTTTGTCCAGCCACTACCTTTTCTTCCAATTTCGCCAACTGATCTTCAAAATCAAATACTTTTTCCAGGAGCCGGTCATTGGAGTTCATTAAGGCATCAGTATTTTCTTTATTTCTGCTAATGGAAATCTTGGCAATACTCTTTTGCGCATTAATGATCTCTTCTTGCGGAATACCTGCTTTTTCTTCTATCTCGATCAGCTGCTGCTCAATTTCCTCAAAACTCTTTTTCATCATCAGGTAAGTTGCCTTGGATGATTTAAACAGATCATTATATAACTCGTCGCTCTCCATCTGAGCACTAAATTTAAGTTGCAACACGGAACTGGAAAAGAAATATACACTGGCCACAAAGACCAATGACAGAATACCGATCAACCATAGCAATTTCGAATAATTGATCATGGCATACAGATCCAGCATCAGACTGGCTCCCATAAAAATTGATGCAAACACAATTTTTAGTCCGGCCACCTGTGTCTGCGGTGCTTTAACCTCTCGATCCTCTTTCCTCATACACTGTCCTCCCTGATATGATATGATTTCCAGAATATTCTACCTTATTATACACCATTTGCTATATTCTGTCCAAATTTTTCCACATATTCTATGCATTATGTTTTTCATCACTCTCTGAATGTGACATTGTCACGGAATTAACTACTCAAAAGTTCTAAACTGAAAATGATTCTGATAACGTATAAAGAATATGAAAAGAGGGTTAGCAAACATGAAAAAAACAGTAATCATCGGAGGTGTTGCGGCCGGAGCGAGCTGTGCTGCAAGACTTCGCAGACTGGATGAAAACGCACAGATCATCCTTTTGGAACGGGGAGAATATATCTCCTATGCAAACTGTGGACTTCCCTATCATGTGGGAGACGTGATCAAATCAAGGGATGCCCTGCTGGTAACAAAAACAGAAGTGATGAGAAACCGCTTCCACGTGGATGTACGGACTAAAACCGAGGTAACCGCCATTAACCGTGACCGGAAAACCGTATCCATCACCAACCACTCTGACGGAACAACCTATGAAGAAAGCTACGATACCCTTGTGATCGCTACCGGTTCTTCCCCACTAAGACCGGGAATTCCGGGTATTGATTCCAAGAAGATCATGACTTTGTGGACCGTCCCGGATACCGATAAGATCCGAAGCATGATTGCAGAGCAGGGGGCAAAATCAGCAGTTGTGGTAGGCGGCGGTTTTATCGGTCTGGAAATGGCTGAAAATCTCCACCATGCAGGCCTTAAGGTTTCTATTGCAGAAGCCATGGATCAGGTTATGGCTCCGTTAGATCCGGAAATGGCTGCCATCCTTCATAACAATATCCGGGAAAATGGTATTGACCTGAACCTTTC
>JBJEKY010000102.1:0-2212 GCA_051878875.1 Lachnospiraceae bacterium
TTTCACAGCGGATGTAGCGGATATATTTTGAAAGAAAATGCTTTTGAGGAACTGGCGGGAGCCATCCGCAAAACCATGTCCGGCGGGATCTATGTTTCCGATGAACTGGTGCCCCTTATGGTATCAGGATTTCTTTCTTCGGAGAAAGAGGAAAAAGGAGACTTATCCGGCAGAGAGCGTGAGATCCTGAAACTTCTGGCAGAGGGCTACAGCAACAAGGAGATTGCAGAAATGCTGGTAATCTCCGTAAAAACTGTGGAAACTCACCGGGCCAACATTATGAAAAAGCATAATTTCAAAAATATCACTGAACTGGTGCTATATGCAGTAAGGAATCATATCATTGAGCCGTAGGTTTTCTACGGCTTGTTTTTTTGCAGTTTTTTCCTTTTTAAAATCGGGGTTTTCCTGTATTTATTTCAAATGTAGAATACTTTATACTAAGAAAAATACATAGAAGAAAACTTCGCATTTGTAATTGTTGCATATATTTTTCCCGGATACCCCCGCCCGGAGAAAGGAAACGTCCTCTGTAGGAATACAGGGGATGTTTTCTTTTCGGAGTTGTTGCGTTTGATTGACAGATATGGTATAAATATGGGACATAACTTGATTTTACATATTTAAAATACAAGGAGGCCCCTATGAAACCACAAATGAAAAAGATCCTGGATGCGTTCCATAAATACAATTCCGAAAACATGGCGGAACTGGCCTTTGGTCTGCGAAGGGATATCAGCTATGATGCTGTGGTGGTGGCGCCCAGTTATACCCCATATAAATTGGGGATGGATAAGTATTGCCATGTAACAACGCTACATGAATCTGTTCACGAGGCAGGATATCTGGTGGAAAAAGACAACCTCATCATTGCCTGGATCCGCACCGGTATTGGAGCAGGTAGTTGTTTGGATTATATGTCTATCTGTGGAGAATTAAAGGTCAGGAAGTTCATTTTCGTGGGATCTGTGGGAGCCCTGACATCCAACCACAGCTTGGGCGAACTGTGTACCCCATCTTACAGTATTGAGGGAGCGCTGGCCAACACTTATCTGAAAGAGTCTCTGAAGGATTATGTTCCTTTTGAAAAAGTGTATCCCACATCGTATGTGGATGAAATGCTGGAGAAGTTGGAGCAGAAAGGAATTGTACTGCAAAAAGCACCTGTATTCTGCACCGATTCGGTGGCATTGGAATACCTTCATTTGGATGAGATCAAGGAATTAGGCGCGCAGCTTATCGAAATGGAAACGGCCACATTTTACCGTATGACAGATATTTTAGAGGTGCCGGGTATAGCGCTACTTGTGGTTTCCGATAATTCGGCCACCGGAAACGCTTTGGTAGGACGGAGCGAGGCAGAGCAGGCAATCTATGAAAGGGCTAAGACAGAGCTTCTTCCGAAGGCGATTTTGGAGGTCTGCAGGAAAGGATAAATTTGCAGACCGAAACAATATCTATATTGAACCTGGGTGCCCAGGTTACGGTCAAACTGACCGGATCTGAGAAAACGTTCTTGACATTTCTACGTCTTTTTACTATCATGGTCTGACATTGCAAAAAAGGGAATAGAAAGTCAGGCGAGAGAATGTTAACGAAGTTTATAGTGTGTTTTATTGCGGGAATCGGTGCAGGACTTGGCACCGGATTTGCAGGAATGAGTGCGGCTGCGGTGATCAGCCCCATGTTGATCACGTTTCTGGAACTGCCTGCTTATGAGGCAGTGGGAATTGCCCTTGCCAGTGATGTGCTGGCCAGTGCAGTCAGCGCTTATACCTATGGTAAGAACAAGAATCTGGATATTAAAAATGGTCTGGTCATGATGTTTTTCGTGCTGTGCTTTACTCTGGTAGGCAGCTGGGTGGCAAAACAGGTTCCGAACCAGACCATGGGCAGTTTTTCCGTGTGGATGACCTTTTTACTTGGTATAAAGTTTATTGTGAAACCGGTGATGACCACCAAAGAGGCCATGGAGGCGGTTGATCCGAAAAAACGTCTGATCCAGTCGGTGATCTTTGGGATTATGATTGGTTTTATCTGTGGATTTGTCGGAGCTGGTGGTGGTATGATGATGCTTCTGGTCCTGACTTCTATGCTGGGTTACGAATTAAAAACAGCAGTGGGAACCAGTGTGTTTATTATGGCATTTACAGCTTTTACCGGAGCGGTCAGTCATTTTGCCATTGGCGGTATGCCGGATCTATGGTGTTTG
>JBJEKY010000103.1:0-4423 GCA_051878875.1 Lachnospiraceae bacterium
CCATTCATCAATTTCTTTGATGGATTCAGAACTTCTCATGAAATCCAGAAGATCGAAACCTGGGATTATGAAGATCTGAAAGATATGGTAGATATGGATGCTATTGATGCATTCAGAAAAGATGCATTAAATCCAAATCATCCGGTTCAGAGAGGATCTGCACAGAACCCGGATATCTTCTTCCAGGCAAGAGAAGCTTGCAACCAGAAGTACGAAGCAATTCCGGCACTTGTTCAGGAATACATGGACAAGGTAAATGCAAAGATCGGAACTGACTATAAATTATTCAACTACTACGGAGCAGCTGATGCTACTCATGTGATCGTAGCTATGGGTTCTGTATGTGATACCATTGATGAAACCATCGATTACCTGTTAGCAAAGGGTGAGAAGGTTGGTCTTGTAAAGGTACGTCTCTATAGACCATTCTCCAAAGAAGCCCTTATTTCTGCAATTCCGGATTCTGTAAAACAGATCACTGTTCTTGACAGAACCAAAGAGCCGGGAGCACAGGGTGAACCGTTATACTTAGATGTTGTTGCAGCATTAAAGGGAAGCAAATTCGATCAGATCCCTGTATTCACAGGCCGTTATGGATTAGCATCCAAGGATACCACACCGGGACAGATCATTGCTGTATACAACAACCATGAGAAACAGATGTTTACCGTTGGTATCAACGATGATGTAACACATCTTTCTCTGGACGTTACCGAGCATCCGGTTACCACACCGGAAGGAACCATCAACTGCAAGTTCTGGGGACTTGGAGCAGACGGTACCGTTGGAGCAAACAAGAACTCCATCAAGATCATCGGTGATAATACGGATATGTATGCTCAGGCATATTTTGACTATGATTCCAAGAAGTCCGGTGGTGTAACCATTTCCCACCTTCGTTTTGGAAAGAAACCGATCCGTTCTACTTATCTGATCAGCAAGGCAAACTTTGTAGCTTGCCACAATCCTGCATACGTACATAAGTACAACATGGTTCAGGACTTAGTGGACGGAGGAACCTTCCTTCTGAACTGTTCCTGGGATATGGCAGGACTGGAAGAGAACTTACCGGGACAGGTAAAACGTTACATTGCAGAGCACAACATCAAGTTCTATACCATCGATGGAATTAAGATCGGTAAAGAGATCGGACTTGGCGGACGTATCAACACCGTTTTACAGTCTGCATTCTTCAAACTCTCCGGAGTTCTGGAAGAAGAGAAAGCGATCGAACTGATGAAAGCGGCAGCAAAAGCAACCTATGGTAAGAAGGGTGATGCTATCGTTCAGATGAACTATGATGCCATCGATCAGGGTGCACAGAAGATCGTTGAGATCAAGGTTCCGGATAGCTGGAAGAACTGTCAGGATGAAGAACTGGCTGCAAAAGCAACCCAGGGAAGCAAGGAAGTACTTGACTTTGTTAACAATATCCAGAAACCTGTAAACGGACAGGAAGGAAATAAATTACCGGTATCCACTTTCTTAAATTATGTAGATGGTACCACACCATGCGGAACCGCTGCATACGAGAAACGTGGAGTTGCTGTTGATATCCCTGTTTGGGATCCGACTAAGTGTATCCAGTGTAACTTCTGTTCTTACGTATGTCCGCACGCAGTAATCAGACCGGTTGCTATGACCGAAGAAGAAGCTGCTAAGGCACCGGAAGGAATGAAGATGCTTCCGTTAACAGGAATGCCGGAGTACAAGTTCTCCGTAACCGTATCTACCTACGATTGTACCGGATGCGGATCCTGTGTAAACGTTTGTCCTGGAATGAAGGGTGAGAAAGCTCTGTCTATGCAGAACTTTGAAGCAAACGCAGAAGATCAGAAATACTTTGACTTTGGTATTACCGTACCTCACAAAGAGGACGTTGTGGAGAAATTCAAACTGGCATCTGTTAAGGGATCCCAGTTCAGACAGCCGTTACTTGAGTTCTCAGGAGCTTGTGCAGGCTGTGGAGAAACTCCATATGCAAAACTGGTAACCCAGTTATTTGGTGACAGAATGTATATCGCAAATGCTACCGGATGTTCTTCTATCTGGGGTAACTCTGCACCATCTACACCATATACCACCACACCGGAAGGAAAAGGACCGGCTTGGTCTAACTCCTTATTCGAGGATGGCGCTGAGTTTGGATATGGTATGTTCTTAGCTCAGAAGGCTCTTCGTGACGGATTAAAAGAAAAAGTAGAAAATATCGCAGAAAACGGCAAAGATGCTGAAGCAAAAGCAGCAGCGAAAGAATGGTTAGATACCTTCAACTGTGGTGTGACCAACGGTAAAGCAACCGATAGATTAGTTGCAGCATTAGAGAACTGCGGATGTGACTGCGGTAAAGAAATCCTGAAAGACAAAGATTTCCTGGCTAAGAAATCCCAGTGGATCTTCGGTGGAGACGGATGGGCATACGATATCGGATTCGGTGGAGTTGACCATGTTCTGGCTTCCGGAAGAGACATCAACATTATGGTATTCGATACCGAAGTTTACTCCAATACAGGCGGACAGTCTTCCAAGTCTACACCGACCGGAGCAATCGCTCAGTTCGCAGCCGGTGGTAAAGATGTGAAGAAGAAGGACCTTGCAGGTATCGCAATGAGCTATGGTTATGTATACGTAGCACAGGTATCCATGGGTGCTGACTATGCACAGTGCGTAAAAGCAATCGCTGAAGCAGAAGCTTATCCGGGACCATCCCTGATCATCTGCTACGCTCCATGTATCAACCATGGTATCAAGAAAGGTATGAGCAAATCTCAGACAGAAGAGAAACTGGCTGTAGAGGCTGGTTACTGGCATAACTTCCGCTTCAATCCTGCTCTTGCAGCAGAAGGAAAACCGGCGTTCTCCTTAGACAGCAAGGAGCCGACCGGAGACTTCAAAGAGTTCTTAAACGGAGAAGTTCGTTACAATGCACTGGTACGTGCTAATCCGGAAAGAGCAGAGAAGTTATTCGATTCTGCAGAAGAGAATGCAAAAGCAAGAAGAGCTTACCTGGAGAAATTAGTAAAACTTTACGGAAATGACTAATCCGTAAGGGCAAAGATTTCTAAAGAAATGATTGGCTGCCGCCGGGCGATTTTATCGCACCGGTGGCAGCTTTTTGCGTTGGTGGTGTTTGTAAGACCGCTATTTTTTCCATTGCAAATGATATTTTTGATTTTATTCTTTGGCATACTATGATAAAATCTAGAATATGATCTGCAATTGTTTTGCATGGATCGAAAGGAGTTATATGAGCAAAAAGAAACTGGAACATGTGGTCAAATCCGTTTTGCCCGGCAGTATTGCGGATGAACTGGGGGTGCAGCCCGGGGACAAGCTGCTTTGCATCAACGGGACACAAGTAGGAGACGTATTTGACTATCATTATCTGTGTAATGAAGAATATCTGACCGTGCTCATCGAAAAGCCGGATGGTGAGCAGTGGGAGCTGGAGATAGAGAAGGAATACGAGGACGATCTGGGCATTGAATTTGAGAATGGCCTGATGGACGAGTATCGTTCCTGCAGTAATAAGTGCATTTTCTGTTTTATAGACCAAATGCCACCGGGAATGAGGGAAACCTTGTATTTTAAAGATGATGACAGCCGTTTGTCTTTTTTACAGGGAAATTATGTGACCTTAACTAATATGAGCGATGAAGACGTGGAACGGATCATTACGTATAAAATGGAACCCATCAATGTTTCTGTGCAGACCATGAACCCGGAATTGCGGTGCATGATGCTGCATAACCGGTTTGCAGGAGAAGCATTAAAAAAGATCGACCGGTTTGCAAAGGCAGGGATCACCATGAATGGGCAGATCGTGCTCTGTAAAGGAGTGAATGATGGGAAAGAGCTGGAATACAGTCTTCAGGAACTGTTCCGTTTTGCACCTACCATGCAGAGCGTATCGGTGGTGCCGGTGGGATTATCCAAATTCCGTGAGGGATTGTATCCGCTTGAGCCTTTTACCAAAGAGGATGCTAAAGAAGTGATCGATACCATTGAAGCATGGCAGAGAAAGAGCATGGAAGAGTATGGCATCCATTTCGTACATGCCAGTGACGAATGGTATCTTCTGGCAGAACGGCAATTGCCTGAGGAGGAACGCTATGATGGTTACCTGCAGTTGGAAAATGGCGTGGGAATGCTTAGGCTACTGCGGGAGGAATTTATGGAGGCTCTAAGTCAAGCGGAAGGATCTGATCAGGAAAGAAGGGTTATCCTGGCCACCGGTATGCTGGCGGCTCCAACGCTTACGGAGTTATGCCAATCCCTTAAGGAGAAATTTCCCAATGTTACCGCGAAGGTGATTCCCATCCGAAATGATTTTTTCGGGGAGCGGATCACGGTGTCGGGTCTTATCACCGGTCAGGATCTGGTAGCCCAGCTTAAAGGTAAGTGTGCTGCAGATTGCCTTCTT
>JBJEKY010000103.1:4523-12390 GCA_051878875.1 Lachnospiraceae bacterium
AGCCCAGCTTAAAGGTAAGTGTGCTGCAGATTGCCTTCTTTTGCCCATCAATATGTTAAGAAGCGGGGAAGAGACTTTGTTGGATGACTATACCTTAACGCAGGTTTCGGGAGAACTGCATATCCCGATCCGGGTGGTTTCTTCGGAAGGAGAAGACCTGTTAAAGGCAATTACGAAAGAGTGACATAAGCGGTCACGGAAAAAACACTTGACAGAATAAAGTGATATAATATACTAGATATAGGTGTTTTGATGCATGATGACCACAAATTCATGAGAATAGAGAGTTAGGATAGAGAAAGGAACGTGTATGAGCAAACCAGTTGTTGCCATTGTTGGCAGACCGAATGTGGGCAAATCCACCCTGTTTAATGCCATCGCAGGAGAGCGGATCTCCATTGTACAGGACACTCCCGGAGTGACCAGAGACCGGATCTATGCAGATGTGACATGGTTGAATTATGGATTTACCCTGATCGATACCGGTGGAATCGAACCGGAGTCCAACGATGTGATTTTAAGTCAGATGAGGGACCAGGCAGAGATTGCCATCGCCACGGCGGATGTGATCATTTTTATCACAGATGTGCGTCAGGGACTGATCGATGCAGATGCGAAGGTGGCGGATATGCTTCGCAGAAGTAAAAAGCCGGTGATCCTGGCAGTAAATAAGGTAGATGATTTTGAAAAATATATGCCGGATGTATACGAATTCTATAATCTGGGAATCGGAGATCCGGTGCCGTTATCTGCAGCGTCCATGCTGGGACTGGGGGATCTTCTGGATGTTGTTGTAAAAGAATTCCCGGAACCGGACGAAAGTGAGGAGGAAGATGAACGCCCGAAGGTGGCCATCATCGGAAAACCCAACGTGGGAAAATCTTCCCTGATCAACAAGCTGTGCGGAGAAAGCCGGGTCATCGTATCGGATGTGGCAGGAACCACCAGGGATGCCATTGATACGGATGTTACGTATAATGGCAGAGAGTATGTGTTTATTGATACGGCAGGAATCCGGAGAAAGAACAAGATCAAAGAAGAGATTGAACGATACAGTATCATTCGTGCCGTGTCTGCGGTAGAGCGGGCCGATGTGGTGCTTCTGGTCATTGATGCGACAGAAGGCGTTACCGAGCAGGATGCCAAGATCGCAGGCGTAGCTCATGACCGGGGCAAAGGTATCATCATTGTGGTGAACAAATGGGATGCCAAAGAAAAAGATGATAAGACCATTTACCGGGAAACCGAGAGGATCCGCAGCGTGTTAAGTTTCATGTCTTATGCGGAGATCATGTTTGTATCCGCTAAGACAGGACAGCGGTTAAATCAGATTTTTGATATGATCGATGTGGTGTTGGAAAATAATGCCATGCGTGTGGCTACCGGTGTGTTAAATGAGATCATGACAGAGGCTGTGGCTATGCAGCAACCTCCAACCGACAAAGGAAAGCGTCTGAAACTGTTTTATATTACCCAGGCATCCATCAAGCCGCCAACCTTTGTGATCTTTGTGAATGACAAAAAACTGATGCATTTTTCCTATCAGAGGTATCTGGAGAACAGGATCCGGGACACCTTTGGTTTCCGGGGAACAGCACTTAGATTTATCATCAGGGAAAGAAAGGAAGAGTAGCATTATGATCATCGCAAGGATTCTGTCCATTGCAGTGGGCTATGTGTTTGGATTATTTGAGACAAGTTATTTATATGGAAAATTGAAGCATACCGATATCAGAGAGCACGGAAGCGGTAATGCCGGAACTACTAACGCCCTAAGAACCTTTGGTATCTGGGGAGGCGTGATCACACTTCTTGGAGATGTGTTAAAAAGCATGCTGGCTGTATTTGTGGTGTGGGCGCTTTTTCACAACCAGTATCCGGATGGCATAAGGCTGTTGATGATGTATGCCGGTATCGGAGCTATTCTGGGACATAATTTTCCGTTCTATCTGAATTTTAAAGGTGGAAAAGGAATTGCCTGTACCGGAGGTTTTATCCTGGCATTTTGTATAAGGATTGCTCCGGTCTGCCTGGTGGCTTTTATTCTGGTGGTGGCACTGACCAGATACGTATCGTTGGGCTCTCTGGTGGTAGTGACCCTGTTTTATATTCAGCTTCTGCTGTTTGGCAATATGGGATGGCTGAATGTGGGCTCCCAGTATCTGAATGAAATCTATCTTCTGGGTGCATTTATCGTGATCATGGCGTTTGTCAGACATCGCGGTAATATCGTGAAACTGAAAAACGGAACCGAAAATAAGATCAGTTTTCATAAAAAAGGAAATGAGGAGTAAAATCTATGAGCAAAGTTAGCGTAATTGGTGCGGGAAGCTGGGGAACAGCCCTGGCATGCGTATTGAATGATAACGGTCATGATGTGACCATCTGGTCTATCATGGAAGAGGAGATTGAGACGTTAAAGCGGGAGCACGAGCATAAAGCAAAGCTTCCCGGTGTGAAAATTGACGAAAAGATCAATCTGACTGCGGATTTAGAACTTGCCATGCAGGATAAGGAGATGCTGGTATTGGCCGTTCCGTCAGTATTTACCAGAAGCACCTGTAAAAGCATGAAGCCGTACTTAAAAGACGGTCAGCTACTTGTGACTGTGGCAAAGGGAATCGAAGAGGATACTAATCTGACGTTGGCAGAGATCATCAAAGAGGAATTGCCCCAGGCGGAAGTGGCAGTGCTTTGCGGCCCCAGCCATGCAGAAGAAGTGGGCAGGAGACTTCCCACCACTGTGGTGGCAGGAAGCCATAAGAAGGCAGTGGCAGAACAGGTGCAGGGTTATTTTATGAATGAGAATTTCCGCGTGTATACTTCCCCGGATGTTCTGGGAATGGAAGTGGGATCTTCCTTAAAGAACGTCATTGCCCTGGCGGCAGGTATGGCAGACGGATTGGGATATGGAGATAATACCAAGGCAGCTCTCATTACCAGAGGTATTGCGGAGATCGGACGCCTGGCAGAAGCCATGGGAGCAAAGAGAGAGACCCTGCAGGGGCTTACCGGAATCGGGGATCTTATTGTAACCTGCGCTTCCGTACATAGCCGTAACCGTAAGGCCGGTTATCTCATCGGTCAGGGAAAGACCATGAAGGAAGCTATGGATGAAGTTAAGATGGTGGTGGAAGGAGTATATTCCGCCAAATCAGCTCTGCAGCTGGCAGAAAAGTATCATGTGAGTATGCCTATTGTGGAAGTGGTAAACAGAGTTTTATTTGAAGATTTTCCGGCAAAAGATGCAGTAAAGGAACTGATGGTGAGAGACAAACGAATGGAACATACATCTCTTAGCTGGGACGAATAAGGAGGGATCTAAGGTTGATCTATGTAATCAAAAAAGACGGAACCAAAGAGGAATTTAATGTGCAGAAGGTTGTTGTGGCAGTGAATAAATCTGCTTACCGTGCGCTGGTAACCTTCACCGATGCGGAACTGAAATTTATCTGCGAATTCGTGGAGGAAAAGGTGAAAGACATGGGTCTGACCGAAGTTCCCATTGCGACCATGCATAATGTAGTAGAAGGTGCTCTGGAGAGAGTTAATCCTCTGGTTGCCAAGAGCTACCGGGATTACCGGAACTATAAGCAGGATTTCGTGGCCATGCTGGACGAAGTATATAAAAAGAGCCAGTCTATCATGTATATCGGAGATAAAGAAAACTCCAATACGGACAGTGCGCTGGTGTCCACCAAGCGAAGCCTTATTTTTAACGAATTAAACAAGGAATTATATAAAAAATTCTTCCTGACCACAGAGGAAGTGCAGGCTATCCGGGATGGCTATATTTACATCCATGATATGTCTGCAAGACGTGATACCATGAATTGCTGTCTGTTTGATGTGGAAAACGTATTAACAGGCGGTTTTGAAATGGGTAATCTGTGGTATAACGAACCGAAGACACTGGAAGTGGCTTTTGATGTCATCGGAGACATCGTATTAAGTGCGGCAAGCCAGCAGTACGGCGGTTTTACCATTCCCAGCGTGGAACTGATCTTAGAGCCCTATGCAGAGAAATCTTATATCAAGTATATGGAAAAATATACTGCTATGGGTGTTCCTAAAGAGCGGGCTATCGAAGAGACCATGCGGGATATTACCAATGATTTTGAACAGGGATTCCAGGGATGGGAATACAAATTTAATACCGTAGCTAGCAGCCGTGGGGATTATCCGTTCATTACGGTGACTGCAGGAACCGGCACCGGTCGGTTTGCGAAACTGGCAACCATTTCACTTTTGAAAGTAAGAAAGAACGGACAGGGTAAGAAGGGCCGCAAGAAACCGGTGCTTTTCCCCAAGATCGTCTTTTTATATGATGAGAATCTGCATGGTGAAGGAAAGGAACTGGAAGATGTGTTTGATGTGGCCATCGAGTGTTCCCAGAAGACCATGTATCCGGACTGGTTATCTTTAACCGGAAAAGGTTATATCGCAAGTATGTACAAACGCTATGGAAAGATCATTTCTCCTATGGGCTGCAGAGCATTTTTATCCCCATGGTATGAGAGGGGCGGTATGTATCCGGCAGATGATAACGATGAACCAATCTTCGTAGGACGGTTCAATATGGGAGCAATTTCCCTGCACCTGCCAATGATCTTAGCCAAGGCAAGACAGGAAAGCAAGGATTTCTATGAAGTTTTAGATTATTATCTGGAGTTGATCCGTCAGCTTCACATCCGTACCAGAGATTATCTGGGCGAGCTGCGTGCTTCCACCAATCCTCTGGCTTATTGCGAAGGAGGATTTCTGGGTGGTCATTTAGGGCTGCACGATAAGATCCGTCCGTTATTGGATTCTGCCACTGCATCCTTTGGTATTACGGCATTAAATGAGCTGCAGGAACTCTACAATAAGAAGTCTTTGGTAGAAGACGGTGCGTTTGCCCTGGAAGTGATGGAATACATCAATAAGAAGATCCAGCAGTTCAAAGAAGAAGACGGCATCCTGTATGCCATCTACGGAACGCCGGCTGAGAATCTGTGCGGACTGCAGGTAAAACAGTTCCGCAAAAAATACGGTATCATTGAAGGCGTGTCTGACAGGGACTATGTATCCAACAGTTTCCACTGCCACGTTTCCGAGGATATCACACCGATCGAAAAACAGGATCTGGAATACAGGTTCTGGGAGTTATTTAACGGCGGAAAGATCCAGTATGTACGCTATCCGATAAGCTACAACAAAGAAGCAGTAAAGACCCTGGTAAGAAGGGCCATGGATATGGGATTCTACGAGGGCGTAAACCTGTCTTTAGCTTACTGCGATGATTGCGGACATGAGGAACTGGACATGGATGTCTGCCCGAAATGCGGAAGCCGTAATCTGACCAAGATCGATCGTATGAACGGTTACCTTTCCTATTCCAGGGTAAAAGGAGATACCAGATTGAATGCGGCCAAGATGAGCGAGATCGCAGATCGAAAATCTATGTAGAAAGAGAAGAAACTATGAGATATCATAACATTACCAAAGATGATATGAATAATGGAGACGGGCTTCGTGCAGTGTTATGGCTTTCCGGCTGTGATCACTGCTGTGAACAGTGCCAGAATCCGGTTACCTGGGATCCTAACGGGGGATTGCATTTTGACGAGGCAGCAAAAGAAGAGTTGTTTGAACTTCTCTCCAGAGATTACATTTCCGGCATCACTTTTAGCGGCGGAGATCCCTTATTCCTGGGAAACCGTCCGGATGTTACGCTTCTTGCCAGGGAAATCAAAGAGACCTTTCCGGATAAAACCATCTGGCTGTACACCGGATACCTGTATGAAGAGGTGAAGGATCTGGAAGTCATGCAGTATGTGGATGTGCTGGTGGACGGACCCTTTGTGGTTGCCTTGAATGATAATCAGCTTCACTGGGTAGGTAGCAGTAACCAGCGCGTCATAGACATGAAGGAAACCAGGAGGACCAACAGCATTGTTTTACACCGGACGCAGGAAGTGGATACCTCCCTGGTGGAACAGATAGAGAACCGGAAGAGCTGTTGCTGCAGTTAAAAAAGTAAGTGAGGAAGCGTATGAAAGTAAAGATAAAAAAATTAAGTGAGTCTGCGTTACTGCCCACACGAGGCAGCAGCAGTGCGGCAGGTTATGATCTGTATGCCGACGTAGAACGGGAGCAGATCGCGCCGGGGCAGACGGTGAAGATCCCCGTGGGCGTTGCCATGGAGATCCCGGAGGGTTATTTTGGCGGCATTTTTGCCAGAAGCGGTCTTTCCACCAAAGAAGGATTGCGGCCGGCCAACTGCGTTGGAGTCATTGATTCTGATTACAGGGGACCGATCCTGGTGCCGTTACATAATGACAGTGATACCGTAAGAGAGGTGGTACAGGGAGAAAAAATCGCCCAGATGGTGATCCTTCCTTATCTTGCCGTAGAGTTTGAAGAAGTAGAGCAGTTGGAGGAGACCCAAAGGGGAGAGGGTGGATTTGGTTCCACGGGAAAATAGTGATAGACAGGAGGAGCACAGCATGGGAGTAAACGAGATTGATATTGAAGGAAGAATGGTGAAGTTTTATTCAGAACACAGCAGCCGGGCACCGCTTCATGCGGCACCGGGACATTTTGCCACCAGTCATTCCCACATCAACTACTACATTGATCTTACCAGCTTGAAAACCCGTATCGATGAGGCAAAAGAAGTGGCAAAGATCATTGAACAGGGTTACCGGGGAAGCAATAAGATCTTTGATACCATTGTATGTATGGATGGTACGGAGACGGTTGGAACCTTCTTAGCACAGGAGTTTGAAGATCATGAATATCTGACCAGCAACAAGCATAATACCATTTATGTGGTAACACCGGAATATAACCGGAATAACCAGCTGATGTTCCGGGACAATATTGCCCGCTGTATCAAGGATAAACATGTACTCCTGCTGATGGCTACCACTACCACAGGTCAGACCATAAGGCGTAGTATGGAGTGCATCACCTATTATCAGGGTATCGTGGAAGGAGTCAATTCTCTGTTTTCTACCATTGATGAGATCGATGGACAGAAGATCGACTATATTTTCTCAAAAGATGATCTGCCCGGATACGAGGCCTACGAACCCAGGGAGTGCCCGTTCTGTAAGAAACAGATCCAGATCGAGGCCATGGTAAACGGATTCGGATATTCCAAATATATGAGCTTCTAAAATAAGATTATGGCGTCAAAATCCTTTCGGGGCATAACTGTCACACTTTTGACGCCATATCAAAATAGCGAAACATGATGCAACCTCATTATTTTTTACAAAATAATGAGGTTGATTTTAGTAATATTGTGTATTATAATTTTTTCGTGTGGGGACGTTGCGAAAACCCAATTATCAAGCAACATCCAAAATTAAACTCAAAGAAAAAAGGACAGGTGTGAAAAAATGGCAAAGAAATTAGAGCAGCTTTATGAAGGCAAAGCAAAGAAAGTATTCTTAACAGATGATCCTGATATTCTGATCGTGGATTATAAGGATGATGCAACCGCTTTCAATGGCGAGAAGAAAGGAACCATCGTAGGAAAGGGTGCCATCAACAACCGTATGACCAACTATATTTTCCAGCAGATCGAGAAGGCGGGAGTGCCGACTCATTTTGTAAAGGAATTAAGTGACCGTGAAACAGAAGTAAAGAGAGTTTCCATCGTTCCGTTGGAAGTGATCGTACGTAATGTGGCAGCAGGAAGCTTTTCCAAGAGACTGGGTGTAGAAGAGGGAACACCATTCACTGCACCGACTCTGGAATTCAGCTATAAAAATGATGCGCTGGGTGATCCGCTGATCAACGATTACTTTGCCGTTGCATTAGACCTGGCAACCAGAGAAGAGATTGAGAAGATCACGGAATATGCATTTAAAGTAAA
>JBJEKY010000104.1:0-12303 GCA_051878875.1 Lachnospiraceae bacterium
TATTTTTACCTATTCAAAAAGCCAGAATAGCTAAAATCTCAAACAGGAAGAAAAATCTCGCTCCGATTTTAAAAATCGGAGCGAAAAATTTTGATACCTCTCATAAAATCGCTAAATTGACTTTTTTATGCTTCTAAAACCTCTTAAAATAGTGATTTTTTCATAAATCCAGCAGATTTTAGCTCATGGTTCCAGAGAGCCATTCTCTTTTGCATGGTTAAATCCTTCCGTCCTTTACCTCAATCACTTCATCATACAGTATCCGCATTTCCGCCAACACATATAGATGGAAGAATTACAAGATACACAGACGATCCACTTCCCAGCTTCCGGCTTCTTCACTCCATTTGACTTCCCAAATACAGTCTCCGAACTTCTGACCCCGATACTGAAACACCGAATTCTCCCCGATTTCGAAGAATCCACGGAATACCATGATTTTTTCTTTCTTCTCCTCGCTTTTTTCTGCCGACTGCTCTTCCTCATATTGCAAAAAATTAAGTTTGCAATCTTTAAACCGAAATTGCCCTGCAAAATATCGCTTTACTTCTTGTGAGGCTCTCTCCATTTCCTCCAAGCTGTAAAGCTCGGCCTTTTCCATAATAATATGTGTTTCGGATACATCGCCGGGTTTTACCGGTGGAATCTGTTTTACACAGGTTGTAAATATCAGGTACGAACTTACTGTTTCTTTCATGTGTTTTCTCCTATCTCAAATTTTCTCACCTTACCTATCATATACTTTGACAAAAAATGACTCAAGTGACAGTGTTGTCAAGAAATATATCTTGTAAAAACTTGACAGTTCTGTCACTTGAGTTCCAAAAAAACCCATGTTATAGTTTTCATGTAAGGGAGGTAAAAACCATGAAAAAAATGAGAAAGTTATGTTTATGTTTTGCTTTATTGTTGGCAATTAACAGCTTTGCGTTTACCGCAATTCCAAATACGGATGCAGGTGTCAGTTTCCGCTCTGTAGCAGCAGACGATCATCCACTTCCGGGTTTTATTTGGGACTAATCCAATTCTTTCAATTTGTTTCTTAAAAATGCATTATCTTCTTCAAATCCAACGATTGAGGTCAAGGTGATGCATTTTTTGAGTTCATTCTTTTCATTCAACTTCATTATCCGGTTTGGATTTTCCTTACATCGTTGCTTTTCATTCCATAATAAGCAGTACAGATTACTCTCCAAAAGATTGCATCTGCGAAGTTTCAAAGCCTCCTGAATACAAATTGCAACAATATGATCCGACAGATCAAATTCCCCTTTTTCACCAAGATAACTAGCGGAAACACGTCGCAAAAGTTCTGTCATGCTTTCATCAAATACACGATTTTCCTTCCACTCATCCCTGCAATACCAATACAAAAACTGAAAATAACAATCCTTCTTCTTCCCCCTCAGCCCCATATTTAGAATGCACATCAATTCCTCTTCTGTTAGATAGCCATCTCGTTTCAAGGCACCTTCCAGTGGAACGGTCAATTCCAGCACTTCGATCATACGATGCTCATAATCCTCCGATGATAAACGTTTTTTCATATAATCGATAATCGCCTTACATTTCATTATGGTCTGCCTATTTTGGACAATATCCATATCCACCAGCTTTTCGATTTCCTGAAGGTACTTTTCTCCTTCCGCCACATCCCCCTTGTTCATGCTTCGTGACATATTTTGCACAGCATGGATTGCTTCGGGATTATTGGTAACTACCCTTGAACGGGTATAATCCGGATTCAAGCCCAGTCGTTCAAAAAGGCTGCGGACAATTGGCATCTGGGTACGCAGTTTCATGGTTTCAATACGCATTAACGTTCGTTCCGAGCAGATACCTTCGCACAGCTGTGCCCGGGTCAGGCCATACATCTTCCGCCTCTTGCGGATCACCATTCCGATGGCATAACTTTTTGGTTCCATAAACAGGTGCACGTCGCTGTCTGTTCGTGGCGCTAGTCCATTTTCCACATAAAGTTGCCCGATAACACTTTTCCACTCTTCAAAGGGCAGTTTTTCCTTCTGCAATGGTTCCCCCATGGCAGATAATTTTTCCGTAATCTTTTGATACTGATCCAGTAGTTCAAGAAAATAATATAATTTTGCTTCTTTCCGAAGCAATTCAATGGCCTCTTCACAAATTGAAAGACCCGATTTCAATTCTTCCGGGCTATTTTCGTCCAATAAAGAACAGTAAGTCAGTGCGACTTTTGGAAAAATCCTGGTTTTGCTGATGGAATCTTTATCGGAGTGCCGGATATACTCCAAAATGTCCTGTAATTTATCCAGTCTCCAGTTTCGTTCCTCCTCTTTGTTATCAGAAACAAACCGGTATGTAACATAAGCCGCCCACAGAAGGATTTCCTGCATCGCCAGCACTTTTCCCCTGATGCTCCAATCCCGGGGAATTGTAATAGTTTGTTCTACTGCCGTTCTGATCTGGTCTTTCAATTCCTTTTGATCACTGCCGGTTCCTTTCAGAATATAGAATCTCATGGCATGGATAAACTGTTTTTCCAATTTACCCAGTGGTTTCATTTCCTCATAGGTTTCCACTCCGGTTATCATGGATTTGTAATCTTCCGTTTCCAGATTGCATAAGATCTGCTGACGGAGCAGCATTCTTTCATATTCATCCGGCTGAAGATAATCCTCAAAATTGACTGCTGAAACACCTAATCGTTCCATGATCCGGTCACGCATCAGCTTTTCCGGCAGACGTTCTCCTGCCACGATCCGCTTCATTTCACTTTCCGAGCATAGACCGTCTGCCAGCTGTTTTAACGTCACACCACGTTCCTTTCTCATAATAGCAAGGAATACGTGGAAATTCTGTTCATCCCTGTTGTACATTTCCCTTTCTCATTCCCTTGACTTTTGCTTTTACTGCATCAATGTACTTAACTCTCTCATGATCTTGGGTACTTCAATATTCTGTGGGCAATGGCTCACGCAGGATCCGCAGCTGATGCAATCAGACGGTTTTCCTTTGGACTCCACTTTTTCCAGTTTTTCCTTCATTCCCCAGGAACCATCGATCTTATACTGATTATACAGCTCCAGATAAGAAGGAATCTCGATCTTGGATGGGCATCCGTCACAGCAATAGCGGCATGCAGTGCAAGGCACCGTAAGGTTCTTGTGGAACTCTTTGGCAACTTCAAACATCAGCTCCTGCTCTTTTTTATCCAACGCATATCCATCAGAGAACGTATTGATATTATCTTCAATCTGCTCAAGATTACTCATTCCGCTTAAGATCACCTGTACCTGGGGAAGCGCTTTTACAAAATGAAATCCCCAGGCTGCTTCGCTCCATGTTTCATGTCCTTTTAAGAGGCCTGACACAGATTCCGGCAGGTTTGCCAGTTTTCCTCCGCGCACCGGTTCCATGACCATAATGGGGATGTTGTGTTTTTCCAGTACCTCATATTCTTTAGCTGTAGAACTAAATACCCAATCATAATAATTTAACTGGATCTGGGCAAAATCCCATTCGCGAAGGTTTACAAACCGCTCCAGGGTCTCCGGCTTTCCATGGCAGGAAAAACCTAAATAACGGATCTTTCCTTCCCTTTTCATCTGCTCGAAATATGCGATACATCCGCAGTCAATGTACTGGTCGATATTCTTTTCGTTGACATTATGGATCAGATAAAAATCAATATAATCTGTCTGAAGTTTCGTAAGCTGTTCTTCAAAACATGCTTTATAGTCAGGATTTGCCATAACAGCGTATTTGGTAGCCAGATAAAAGCTCTTCCGGTCATATTTTTTCATGGCCTCACCCAGAAAGGTTTCAGACTCCTTATTATGATATACATAAGCAGTATCATAATAATTCACTCCACGCTCCATGGCATAGTCGATGATCTGCTGCGCGCGTTCATAATCAATGGGCGCACCCTCCTTGTCATCCACCACAGGCAATCTCATATTACCCATTCCCAGTCTGGACAGTTCGATGTCTTTAAACTTCTTGTACTCCATAAGTTTTCCTCCTTCATAAGTCGACAATCATTTTATTCTAGCCGGGATTCCGGTCATCTTTCTCTCTCTTTTTAATCTGATCAAACAACTCTTTTATCTCCTGCACATCCGAGGATGTCGGTTGTCCTTCCTCATCATAACGGGCCTTCAGGTAAATCTGTCGAAGCTGTTTTTCTTCCTCTATTTTTAAAACATCTGTATTCTCATCAAGAATCTCCTGGCTGGTCATAAAACGTTGGATCAAAACCCCTCTGGAACGCAGCACAGATTGATATCCCTGATAATACTTACGGATTTTTTTGCGGTTTCCCGTAAGACGTTTTTTTCGATCTCCGGCAGTTTCAAGCTTCTGCGTTTCGTAGATTTCTTCCTGTTTCATAACCACGTTCTGTCTAAGAAGACGTCTTATCAGACGATAGAAAAGGTAGATCACGGCCGCAATCAAAAGAATGATCAGGATTACCGCTAACACTTTACCAATGTTTGGCATGGTCCAATCCATTCCATCCCCTGCATTGGCTGTAGCCTCCTTGGAATACTCCCGCAACTCCTCATCATTCATATCCAGAAGGTTCTGGTTATTATTTTCCGCCTCATTTCCCTTTCGGATACCTTTTCCCAGCAGATTATATATCCAGGATAGTCCGTACAAAAGCCAGGCAAAGGGCATCATTAACACCTGCGCCGCATCCTGCCAGTTTAAGGAATACAAGCCGGTCAATACTGCCGCCAAAACCACCGCCAAAAGGCAGCATCCCAGCAGGTACAGGATATTCAATATTCCTGATCTTTGATCGGCATATCGTCCCAGCCTGCTTTGCCGAAGTGCATAAGAATTCAGGGCAAAATACAGGAATATCAACGCAAAAGTCTCCGGCACGGTCTGTGCACGCACCAACGATGCAAACAGTGTGACCAGCATAAAGGGAATCATGGCTTTGCTCTGAGTCAGATACTGCCAATATATTACCTGATAACCCCGTCCTATCATTCTTGCAAGAATGTAAAGTGCCGTAGCGGATACTGCAATGTACTGCGGGATGCCACGAAATGCCAAAAGCGGTGCGCCTACCAGAAGTAAGGGTAAAAACCGCAGTACTCCCCGCTCTTTCCATAACGCGGACAGTTCCATGCTGATTCCGCCACACAGCATCACGAACAGCAAAAATACGGTCTTATCCTGATACCATGGCAACCATGAGAGTACCGCTACTCCAAAGCACAGATCCGCCAAGATTTTCATTCCTATCAGTTCTCTCATGCTTCGCCTCCCTGAGTCCACATCTCACCATTGCTCTCCAGTACACAGACATCCTGCTCGCAGTGGCGTTTTAACCGTTCCACCGTCCTGTGGTCTTTTTCCGACAGTGGCACTGTGATCAATATGTAATTTTTCTCACTTCTTTTTCGCTTATAGACCCTGTTCAGTAAGTTTTCCAAACTGTCCAGACTCTTACATTCCGACTGACCCAGTCCGTACATCAGCATGGAAAAATGCTGATAGCCTAAGCCTTCTTCCAGCCAGGATAAATTACCCAACGGGCCATAAATATCGCCGTTAGTAAAAAATTCGTAGGGCGTGTGCTTTTTCTCCAATTCCTCACAGGCCGTGCGGGTGATCTCAAAACAGGCTTCAATCTCCTCCCTGCTTCCCCGGTCAACATTTAATACTAACACCACGTTACAATCCATGGTATGGTCGTACTGTTTTACCTGCAGCTGTCCCGTGCGGGCAGTCTGGGTCCAGGAAATGCTCTTCATGGGTTCCCGTCCGGAATACTCCCGGTATCCCACTGTCAAAACCGGATCTTCGTGGATAAATCGTTTGGCAGAAAGATCTCCCATGAATCCGCCCAGCATTTTCAATGCCACCGGATCACTGGTTGGGTAAGGCATCACCACCACACTCTGATCGCATTTACCGGCAAGGATTTTAGAAGAAAAACCCAGAAAATCTCCGGCCTCCACCTTATATTCCGTTTTTTTGTATTCACCGCGCTTATTATAGGAAAAGCGCATTTTCACACTGCATCGGGAATGGGGCATCACATACATTCCAAAATTGGTCACCGTTTCCGTAACAGCCCTGGATGTATTTTTCCGGATAAAATCTTCAGATTCCTCAATTTTCACGCCCTGGGGAAGTGCTTCCAAAAGCCGGGCATACAATACCGGAAATCTCCAGTTGTTTTGCAGATACGATGTCTGGGTCACCACCTCGTTAGGCTCCACCACCATTTTATCATAGGACGAGCCATACCGCAGATGCCTAAGACACCTGTTTGCCCAGATCTTTTCCAGATACCCGATGATTCCAACGACGCACACAACAATTAAAATAACCAGATTTCGCATGCTATGTCAATTTGCCGGATTCCTCTCGTTATCCGGCTCCTCCTGTCTTATTCGTTTTCTACGGGTACGGTTACGGTTTCTAACATATGCTCAATATAAGCGACTGCATTTTTACCATTATCGGCAGAAATACGATGTGCAAGCACCGGCACAGCCTCCCTCTTCACATCTTCCGGAATGACATAATCTCTGCCCTCCATGGCCGCCGTGATCTGGGCCGCTTTATAAAGTGCCAGGGCTCCACGGGTTGATACACCGCAAAGAAGTTTCTGGTCGTTTCTTGTATAACTGATAAGGTCCATAATATAATCTGCCACATCCCGGGATACCTGCACCTCAGAATAAGCCTGTTTTAACGCTGCAGTTTCTTCCGGCTGTACCACCTGGGAAAGCTGCTCCACCAAGGTTTTGGAACTTGGACGGCGAAGCACTTCGATCTCCTGCTCTCTCTCCATATATCCCATGGACAGACGCATAAAGAATCGGTCTATCTGGGCATCCGGCAATGGGAATGTTCCATAGGACTCAATAGGATTCTGGGTAGCCATAACGATATATGGATCTGCCATAAGGTAGGTTTGTCCGTCCACAGAGATCTGTTTTTCCTCCATGGACTCCAGAAGTGCTGCCTGGGTTCTCGGTGTGGCACGATTGATTTCATCAGCCAGGATCACGTTAGCAAACAACGGGCCTTTTCTGAACTTAAATTCTCCCTCTTTCTGATTGTAAAAATTAATACCAGTCAGATCTGACGGTAACAGATCCGGTGTAAACTGGATCCTTTTAAAATCTCCTCCGATACTTTTGCTAAACGCACGAAGCAGCATTGTTTTTCCTGTTCCCGGAACATCCTCCAATAAAACATGTCCGTCACTTAAGAAACAGACCACGATCTGGCGGATCACTTCCTCTTTGCCCATGATCACCTTGCTGCAATTGTCAATGATTCGTTTGGTATAATCCTGAAATTCTGCTGGATTCATTTGTGTTCTCCCTTCTCACTTTCGTTGCCCGAAGGCTTTTTCTCCCCTTTACTTTTTTACCGGCAGTTCCATATTGATGGATTTGGGCCGGAAACCATAGTCTTCGTACATCTTGATGGCTGCCTCATTTCTGGCATTCACCTGCAGCTCCAGTCCCTGATATCCATTCTTCTCTACCATATCCTGCAATACTGCAAAGAAAGCATGTCCGATTCCCTGTCCCCGAAACTCCTCCTTTACCGCCATGGTGTCAACGTAAAGGACTTTCCGCTCATGCATGATGGGTATCTGAATGTGGCGTAGCATACAAGTTGCTACTCCTACAACCTGTCCGTCAAGTTCCGCACAAAAGATTTCTCCCTTTTCCATAAAATCTTCAAATACATCCTTTGGGAGTACCGTATCTGAGTTCTTATATATGTCCGGTCGCCAGTTCACATGCAACCCCTGAACCTCCTGCATGATCACTTCGATCTGATCGTAATCTTTACACTCAGCCGGACGAATGGTACCTTGAAATCCCCTCATTCGTTCACACCCCTTTCATTTTTTCTGACAATTTAAATTATAACACTTTTACTGATTACAATGCAATGATTATGAAGCGGGATTTCAATATATAAAATCTCTCATAAACTCTTCTTCATCAGCGCAGGCAGTCATCTAATTACCTTATCCTGATCAACACAAACTTGACAGCGACCGCATTACCAAATCCACATCCTGATTTTCCAATTCGTGAATGATATGTAAATAAGTCTTCTGGGTTGTTGTCATACTGGCATGTCCCAGCCTCCTGGCTACGCTTCCTACAGATACGCCCGCAAAAAGCAACAGGGATGCATGGGTATGCCGCAATCCGTGGACCGAGATCACCGGAATGTTTACCGCTTTGCAATGTCGTTCCAGAATATCATTTACCGTTGAATTATAGACTCTTTCCTTCTTTACAAAAATAGGTTCATCTTCCGGTAATCCCCGCAGTAACTCCGAGAATTGGATAACCGTTTGCCAGTCGATCTGTATTTTTCGCACAGAGGATTTGTTCTTGGTTGGTAAAAAACCACCACTTCCTTTATAATCCCACGTCTTATCGATGGATAGGGACTGATGTGAAAAATCAAAATCCTTTGGGGTCAATGCCAATGCCTCCGAAAACCTCATGCCCGTTTTGGCAACAAGCAAAATAAACCAATCCCAGTTTACCTCTCGCCCAAGATCCAAATTAATCAAAAGTGTATGCAATTCAAACTGATTCAGATATTTAATTTTCTTTACTGTCGATGGCTTTCCCTTAATGATCACCTTCCGTGTTGGGTCTCTGTCAATCAATCCTTCATCTACTGCATCAAGAATGGCTCCTTTCAGCTGATGATGAAAATCCATCGTTGTCTGACGTTCATGACTTAGCGCGTAATCATTCAAAAGCTGCTGATATGTAATCCTTGTCATGTCACACATCCTGACCTCAGGGATCAGTTTTTCCAGCCATGCCTCCGTCATCAAATATTTATCCAGTGTGACTTTACGAATGGCTCCCTCCTTGTATACACGTACCCACTGAGCATAGTAGTCACAGAACAGATCTGTACTTTTCGCTTGATCTAACATAATGCACCTCCATAATTCATATCGCCCGCGCTGATGAAGGAAAATGCAAAGGAGCCAGGGTTATCCCTGACTCCTTGTTTTTAATCTGAATGCATGATCTCATCCGGAATTTCTAAATCATATCCCCCATTAAGAATAAAATCTCTCAACAGTTTATCAACCTTAATATTTACCTTTGGAATTGGCATCTTTGTTCCGGTAATGGCTTCAAAATACGCCTGCGCACGCTCCCTGTCTACCGTAGCCTTAAGTTCATCCAGGCGTCCAAATTCATTGATATTTTCTTCCGTCACATGGGAGGACATCATTTTCCGAAGTAACTGTTCATCCAATCCCAGTACATACTGTGCCATTCTATGAATCTGATCGTCCTTCGCCCTTGCCATATACTCAATGATATATTCTTTCATGGCTTTGCCCGGAACAACGGTAATATCTCCCCTTTGAATGTCGTGTAGAAAAACATCTGCATATTTTTGCTCTTCCTGAGACAGCGTTGCAAAGGTCTGGTGTAGTTCATCTTCCGCCTTCTGAATTTCTTCAGCCGAAGCTCCATCCTGAAATAGTACCTTCATGTACTTTTCAAACTGCGAATTCATATAATCAGAATCAATTTTCTGCGTATCGATGGTAGTGATATATCCATCCATATCAAAGGGTATCTCAGTTCCGCCACCTGGAGGGCCTGATTTCATAAGTTCCTTATACCGTTTTACCAGAATGAGATATGTAGTTTCATCTAGTTCCAGCAGGATTTCCTGTCTTTTGCCGGATTCTTCATCCACAAAGGAATATTGCAACTGTTTCCAGGTAAAGCCCTGGATTTGGGCAGCTTCCAGGTAGTTATGGAACTTTCGAAACAGCTCTGCAAACTTCCGGCGCTCTGCCGGTTCCTTCGGATTTTTTTCAAAATTCTGAATACCCGCATGTCGGAACACCTTCCGGATTTCTCCAAAGATGAAATTCATAGTGGAAAGATTCTCCGGCAACCGTTGCGCAAATAATCCGAACGGCTTATCACCGGAATACAATTTCACCGCATCCTTAATATTTCTTTCCATCGTATGGGGCCTTCTGTAATACTTGATGGTACCAAACGGTTTTCCTTCCCCAAATAATCTGTTTGTTCTGGAAAAAGCCTGGATGATGTTCTCGTATTTGAGCATTTTATCTAAATATAAAGTATTGATCCATTTGGAATCAAATCCCGTCAGCATCTGATCCACGACGATCAAAAGGTCGATCTCTTTTTCCGGTTCCTTCTCGATCCTCTCATAAGGTCTTTTATGTGCCAGACGGGCAGCAATGTCTTTTTTCATTTTTCCAAACGATGCCGCTGTATAACTCTGGGTATACCGCTCATTATAATCCGTGATCAGTTTTTCCAAGCCATCCTCTTTCACTTTTGCCCCGTCGTTATTATCGATAGTTGGGTCAAAAAGTGCCGTTACTTTTAGATGTGGAGCCTCTTTTGTAAATCGCTGGTAATACTCCAGAGCTTCCGCAATACTGCTGGTGGCAAAAATAGCATGAAATCTACCATACTGACTTAAAATATCCCAGTTTTCGATGATGTCTTTTACCACCATGGACTGGTGCTCTTCTGTCCGGTACTGACTGTCAGGAAGATAATCTTCGATTCCTTTCACATAGGTTCCGTTTTCCTGATAATATCCCGCCATGGGAACATCCTGCATATATTCAAGGAATACCTTCTTCTTGGCCTCGTCCTGCAAAGCTTCCTGCGGAGTCTCTGTTTTTGCTTTTTTCAAGGCTACCTTTTCTCTGATGACAGCATCTTTGTAAGTTAAAACCTTATATGGATCAAAGCCCAGCACATTCTTATCGCGAATACCATCTGCAATACTGTAGCGATGCAGTTCGTCCCCAAAAACCGTAAAGGTGGTATTCATTTTTTTCTGATTTTCATCCTGTATAGGGGTACCGGTAAATCCAAAAAAGATCGCTTTTTTAAATGTCTGCTTTATAGTCCAAAGCATTTCTCCGAATGTAGACCGATGACACTCATCAATGATAAAAACCAAACGTTTCGAATTGACGATATCTATATCTGCCTGCTTCAACCCTGCATTGTCCTCACTAATATTACTCATTTTCTGAATAGATGTGACAATCAACGTGTCCGCAGGGTCACTGCTCTTGAGTTTGCTGACCAAAACATAGGTATCTTCCGTCTCCTGAACAGTATTGTTCTTCTGCTGCTCGGTAAGTCCGACACCTGCAAAGTTCCGATACTCTTTCAAAGACTGTGTTCCAAGCTCGATCCTGTCCATCAGAAAAACAACCTTGTCCGCATCCTGCGATGTCGCGATCAGCTGCGCTGACTTAAATGAAGTCATGGTTTTACCGGATCCGGTTGTATGCCATACATAGCCACCTAATTGATTTCCATCTTCCCATTTTGTTTTGGCAACTTTGTCTGAGATTGCACTGGCTGCATAATACTGATAGCTTCTCATTACCTTCAAAACACCGTCCGAATCATCGGCCACAGTATAGAAACCGATAAGCTGATGCGCCATAGGAATGGAAAGAAACTTCGTTCCGATTTCCTTCCAGTCGTTTACCGGTTCATTATTATAATCAGCCCAATGGAAAAAGTAATTTGAATTGAACTTTCCTTCCGGACCGGGATTTGCAAAATAAAGTGTTTCATCAGGATTCATGGCCACAAAGATCTGCACTAATGAAAACAATCCCGTAAAAATACCTTCTCCCGCATATTTTTCTATCTGATTGACTGCCTGGCTTGCCTCAACACCGCTCTTTTTTAGTTCAATATGAATAACCGGCATACCATTAATAAGCAGCATCAGATCTCCTCGCCGGTCATTCAGTATTTTTGACTTTGTAGGAAACTTCGGCTGTTGGGCAATCTGATATCGGCTTTGTCCCGCAGCGATTTCTCTTCTGTTATAAATCTTTAGAGATATTTCTTTCTCATAATGAGCCTTATCGTCCGGATTATCCCTCTTTATAGACACACTTCCACCATTAATGAAGCCATTGAGACGCAGCGGAGTTCTTAGGGTTTCTATCTGCTCCATGATCTGCTGCATTTCACTATCCGTAAGCGGATAGTCATTTAATCTATCCCTGCTCCTGTTATTTTCGAACAAGATATCCGCCCAATTTTGAATAAGCTGCGCTTCCGTGTAATTTTTTAGAACTTCACTTTCCCATCCTTTCGTTTTGAGCAAATCGATCAACGCCTGCTCAAAGTCGGATTCTTTATCAAATATCATAGTGTTCGTTCCTTTCCTGCCTCAAAAAAAATTTGAGAGAGGCAATCTTTATAAAAAAGTAGATTTTTCCTTACGCTGATGAAGGGTGATAAGGTT
>JBJEKY010000105.1:0-9657 GCA_051878875.1 Lachnospiraceae bacterium
AACAAGGAGAAGGGTAAAATGGATTTTGCGGTAAATACGCCAAAGACGTTGGCGGGGCAGAGAGTGATTCCCATGACACAGAATATGAAGCAGGCCTTCTTGCAGGAGAAGGAGTTCCAGGAGTTCAACAACATCCATTGTCAGGTCACGATTGATGGATATACAGACTTTATCTTCCTGAACCTTGTGGGAAATGTTCATCATCATACTACGATCAATAAAGCACTGAAACGTATCATCCGTGACTGTAATCGATGGGTAGAGAAGCAGATTGATGAAGGAAAAATTGATGAGGCGGAGGCAGTATTTCTACCGGATTTCAGCTGCCATTCTCTGCGTCATACCTGTGCAACAAGACTGTGTGAAGCGGGCACAAATATCAAGGTTATCCAGGATATGCTAGGTCATGCTGATATCGAAACAACCATGAATATCTATGTAGAAGCAACAAAGGATCTGAAGCGTATCGAAGTGGATCGTTATGCGGAATATTTGGGAAAGATGAAGTAAGACAGGGCACATCAAGTGCCTTGTCTTTTTTTGCTGCTTTTCTAAAAGTTTACAGAGTGTTCGCCTTGTCAGTATGGAAAAGACATAGGAGAAGGAGAAAAGCAAGATAGAATAAGAGATAAGTTAAACACAAAAGAATATGAAGGGTCTTTTTAAAGATGGCAGAAATCATATCATCAAGGCTTGGATGAAGATGAACTGGAAGGAATCGTTTGCTTTTGTCTGGAAAACTGTTGCTAGGCTAGACCGCCCTTTCCCCGTTGAATTTTAAAAAAGTATAAATTATAATCAAACTGGATTAGTGGAAGAAAAAATATAAAGGGATATCCCTTTGTCAGTTATGAAATAACTGACAAAGATGCTTTGATTACAATTTTCAGGAGGGAAAAGCTATGCCGTGCAGCAGAGAAACAAAAATAACAAACTGTATCTGTGTCGTTTTTGTACTAATCTCAGGATTTTTACGGCTGCTGCTGACAGAGTCCAAGTCTTTTTCCCATAACAGTGCCATATTCGCATTTTTTGCCGCGGCTGTCATTGTATGGTTAAGTCAGCTGAAAAAAAGCCTTT
The DNA here is from genome assembly GCA_051878875.1 of Lachnospiraceae bacterium. Classification (GTDB taxonomy): domain Bacteria; phylum Bacillota; class Clostridia; order Lachnospirales; family Lachnospiraceae; genus XBB1006. The sequence goes on from JBJEKY010000105.1 coordinate 1,081, forward strand.
TGCGGAAGGATGTACTGAAAAATCTAACTGCCATGGGGCTTCTTATGATCTTCTGGATGGCCATAAGAACGGTGAAGTATGAGTTTCTTCCAGATATGCACATTGCAAAACGGTATATCTGGTATTGCTATTATATTCCTATGATGCTGATACCGTTGCTGATGTTTCTTTCAGTGCTGTATATTGGCTTGTCGGAGGAAAAACGGATCAGCTGGAAATGGAATCTGCTTTATATACCGACGGTTTTGCTGCTGGCAGGCATTTTGACAAATGATATCCATCAGAGGGCGTTTTATTTTTACGACGGCCTGGCAAACTGGAACGAAGAAAATATTTTAAGGGGGCCGGTATACTATGCCGCGATCCTTTGGATGGCGGTCCTGTTTCTGGCGGCGATTGCCACGGTTTTTTACAGATGCACTGTTATGAATCAAAAAAAGCGTATCTTGCTGCCTTCGGTTCCCCTTCTTATGGGGGCGGCTTATACCATCTGCATTATTTCGGGTCGTGAAAATATCGTTACTGATATGCTGACGGCGCCTGAAATAGGCTGTTTTCTGTTTGCTGCTTTCATGGAATGCCTGATTTTGGCCCGTTTGTTTCCTTCCAATGATAACTACGGAGATTTCTGGAATGCGGCGGAAATCAGTGCCGGCATTATGGATGCAAAGGGTGTGGTACGCTATCAGTCGTACCAAAGCCCTGCAGTTAGCGAAGAACAGGTCAGAGCTGCGCTCCGGGGGGATATTTTGGTGCAGAACGGAAGTGCTGTGCTGCGAAGTCAGGCGGTACAGGGCGGAATCAGCTATTGGGTCAGGGATCTTTCGGAAATCAACCGCTTGAACTGCGCCCTGGAGGATTTGGGGGACGTATTGGCAGAGGAAAATGCCATGATGAAGGCGGAAAATGACTTGGCGGAAAGCTGGTCTAAAATAGATCAGCAGAACAAGCTATATGATGATGTCGCAAAAAGCGTAAAGCCGCAGCTGTATCAGCTGATGGAAATGCTGGAAGAGTTGCCCAAGGAAGAGGAACCCTTTGTGGGCATCATGAAAAATGCCTGTATTCTGAATTCCTATGTTAAGAGACATTCCAATATCCTATTGCTTTGCAGCCAGAGGAAATATCTGGACGGGAACGAACTGCGCATGGCAGTTTCAGAATCCCTGGAATATACAGCCATGTCCGGTGTGAAAACCTATGGTTCTTACCGGGGAGAGGGTCTCGTTTTTGGGGAAACGATCCTAATGGCATACGAAGTGTTTGAGGCAGTGCTGGAATCTGCTGTGCCGGGGGCGGAAGCCATCCTCGTCCATAGTGATACTTCGGGCGGCAAGGTAAAAATGCGGATAGAGATCAGCCGTCCCAGAGAATATTGGACTGCCGGCAGGCTGGAGGAGAAAATTTCTGCTTTCAACGGAACGCTGAAAACGGAATTGGAAGAAGAAACGGAATACATCTCTCTTTTTCTTCCGGCGGGAGGTGAAACCAGATGACATTGTATTATGAACTTTCGGCATTTGCACGGGGCACCTGCGGCATAGCCGCTATGATCCTCCTGCTGGGGGCCATGCTCCTGACGGCGGCAGTATACCGCGCGGGCATGGGGAAAGCCATGCAGAGGCTGGCGTTGGCCCTTGTGTTTTCCGGCTTATTTCTGCTTCAGGGGATAACCGATGTCAGCAATCAACTGGAATATCACAGACCGTTTTCCTTCTTTGCAGAAACCATAGGCTATCTGCCCGGCTGGGCGGTATATGCTCTTTTGGCCGCCTTGGCTTTGGCGGAAGGGGCTGTTTTCTTGGCTTTTCTGCACAGGGACAAAAACGTGCTGACCCCTTGGGCCATCAAGGAAAGCATGGATGCCCTGTCCGATGGCATCTGCTTTTACGATATGAACGGGCAGCCCCTGCTGACCAATCGCCAGATGAACCGTATCAGCGGCGAATTTTTTGGACAGGAAATTTTAAACGGGGAACTCTTTTTCATCAGGCTGAAAAACAGAGACCTGCGGGAGAAAGAAAAAATATACCGCACAGAGCCCAGCGTGATAGCCGGCACAAAGGACGGCAGGGTATGGGAATTTCAGATGCGCATCGTAAGGGTGAAAGGGCATGCCGTCAGGGAACTGATCGCCTGCGATATCACCACGCAATATGCCCTCAGCCGCCAGCTGCAGGAAAGAAACGAAAGGCTGGGTAAAATCAACGAAAGACTGCGGATTTACAGCCGGGAAATCGGGCGGATCACCGCAGAAAAAGAAATTTTGAACGCGAAAATGCAGGTGCATGATGACTTGGGCAGAGCCTTGCTGGCGTTCCGCGCCTATCTGGCTCAGCCCCCGGAACGGCGGGACAGGCAGGAATTGATCTTCCTATGGCGCTATGCGATTGCCGTGCTGAAAAAGGAAACAGAGCCAAGGCCCACGGGCAGCGACTTTGGCGCCCTGCTGAAAGCGGCAGAGGCCATTGGCGTCAAAATCCGATGCAGCGGCAGCCTGCCCAAGGACGGGGAAACAAGGCAAGCCATCACAGCGGCCCTCCATGAATGTCTGACGAATACGGTCAAGCATGCCGGGGGCGATACGCTTTTCGTACATATCAACGAAACAGACGAGGAAATCACCGCAAAGATCACAAATAACGGAAAAGCACCACAAGAAGAGATCCGGGAAACGGGCGGATTGAAAAACCTGCGCCAAAAGGTGGAGGGGGCAGGGGGTATCATGACCATAGAAAGCACGCCCCGGTTCGTCCTTGGGCTGGAATTTCCAAAGGGGGAGAAAATGGAATGGATAAAATAAGAGTTATGATCGTAGACGATCAATATATGGCGAGACAGCTGTTTGAAATGTATCTGAAGGATTCGGAAAAATATGAAATGGTTTATGCGGTGGAATCTGCCGCCTTGGCGGATATTTTTGCCCTGAAAGGGAACATCGACCTGGTGCTGATGGATATTCTGATGACAGATGGTTCCAATGGGCTGGAGGCTGCCAAAAAAATCAAGGGAAGCTGCCCCGGGGCAAAGATCATCGCCGTCACTTCCCTGCCGGAAGCATCCTGGCTGAAGCGGGCAAGGGAAATCGGCATCGAAAGCTTTTGGTATAAGGAATCCCCCAAGGAAACCATCCTGAGCGTGATGGACAGAACCATGGCGGGGGAATCGGTCTACCCGGACAGCGCGCCCCTGGTCAAGCTGGGTCCCCTGAACAACACGGAATTTTCCGAAAGAGAGCTGGAGGTGCTGCGGATCATGGTGACGGGGGTTTCCAATGGGGAAATCGCCAAGAAGCTGCACGTTTCAGAGGGGACAGTGAAGTATCATATCCACAATATGCTGGAAAAGACCGGCTGCCGCAGCCGTACAGAGCTTGCCATCGAGGCCAGGGTCAGCGGCATTGCCGTCAATCTGCCCTTCAGTTCCGATGCGGAGGAAGAAGAATAAGATCCATATAGAAACACCATATTTTTAAGAGCGTCCCAAACCAATGGGGCGCTTTTTTTGGAAAAATTCTGCGGAAAAGGGAAAAGACTGATCGTTTGATAGATGTGGGAAAAATGAAAATTTCTTATAATGATAAGTGTAAAAGACTATTTACCTGCCGCTTTGGGGCGGCAAGGAAGGGAAGGCGAACTATTTTGAAAAGGCTTGCAGTCAGTATAAGAAATCGGGTTTCTTCGGAAAGCATCCTGCTGATGCTGCGGCAGGCGGGGAAAATAGACGCTTTCTTCTATGCATCGGTCACCGCCGAATATCTGACAGCGGCGCTGGATGCCATTTGAGGGAGGTGCCGCTATAGGAAACACATGACGGGGGCGCATGGGCCCGGGCGGAAACACCCAAACCATGTGGAAATTTTTGAAAAGGAGGAGAGGTTTATGAAAACCAAAAGAAAAAGAGTCCTTGGTATCCTGCTGACGCTGGCAATGATACTGGGGCTCGCGCCTGCTACGGCACTGGCGGCGGAGATTACCACCGGCAATGCCACGGTAACGGCTCCCGTCGGCGGTCAGACACCAAGCTTTGAGGCTGTATCCGACGAGCCGGACAAATACTCGGTTGAGGTTCTCAGGTGGATCGATGTAAAAGATAATCAGGATATTTATCAGTCTTACTTAAATGATCCGACCAACCCTTATTATAATTTCAAATTCGAGGGCGGTAAAAAGTACAGGGTTGTTGTTGAGTTCACTGCCGTGGGGGACAATACGCTGCCCTATAAAAACAGTTTTACCATCAACGGTAAAACAACGGAATTTACGGGCGACGGCTTAAAGCGCACCTGTATGTTTATTGCCGAAAGCAGTGCGACCATTCCGACAATAGCAAATCAGGAAGTGCCTGTCGGAACTTCTGTATGTATCCCGTGGCCGGAAGGTGCCCAACGGTTTCATTTATACGAAGTCGGAAGCGAAACAGTCATAAAATCGGCAACGTCGGAAAGTTCACCGGAGGGAATGTATACCCCGGCATACGCCATCGCAACATCAAAGACTTATTATTTCCAAGTGTTATTTGCTGACGGCTGGGTAAAAAGTAATGAGTTTACGGTAGAATGGACAAATTCGGCTCATACCGTCACCGTGACAGGCGGTATGGCAAGTCCTTCGTCTGCAACTGTTGGGACTCAGATAACCCTGACGCCGTCCGCCGCACCGAGCGGATTGGTCTTTGATAAATGGGAAGTTGTTTCAGGCGGTGTTACCGTTACGGATAACAAATTCACAATGCCTGATACCAATGTCGAAATCAAAGCTGTATATAAAGTAAGCATAGCAAATCAGGTAGTGCCTGTCGGAACAGATGTAAATATTCCTTGGCCGGAAGGCGCTACAAAATTTCAGTTATATGAAGTCGGAATCGACACAGCCATTTCGAGTGGTGAAAAATCAGGTTATCCTGGCGGAATGAATATTCCGGCACAGTCAACCTCTACATCAAAGACTTATTATTTCGCAGTGCTGTTTGAAGACGGCTGGGTAAATAGTAACGAGTTTACGGTAACATGGACGAACTCTACCCATACTGTCACCGTGACAGGCGGTACGGCAAGTCCTTCGTCTGCAACTGTTGGGACTGAGATCACCCTGACGCCGTCCGCCGCACCGAGCGGATTGGTCTTTGATAAATGGGAAGTTGTTTCAGGCGGTGTTACCGTTACGGATAACAAATTCACAATGCCTGATACCAATGTCGAAATCAAAGCTGTATATAAAGTAAGCATAGCAAATCGGGAAGCGACTGTTGGATCAGACGTATTTATCCCTTGGCCGGAAGGTGCAACTTCGTATCAGCGGTTTGAGGGCTCGACATTAGTTGGGAGTGGTGACAAATCAGGTTATCCCACCGGAATGTATATTCCGGCACAGAGCACAGCTACAACCAAGAAATATAGGTTTAGTGTTAAGTTCCCCGACGGATGGATTGACAGCAACGAGTTCACAGTAACTTGGAAGAATGTAACCACCTACTCTGCAACGGTTGCTGATATTAACATCTCGCTTCCCGCGGGATATGGCAGCAGTGCCATCGATGGTCTTGGTGAACAGAGAGCCATTAAAATTACCAATACCGGTACAGAAACATTAAACATTGACGTGCCTACTTTAAGCGGCACCAATGCAGACGATTTTAGCATTCAGTCCTTTGGAAACAGTATCGTTACTGCCGGCAGCACCAATAGCACCGCTTATGCTGTTCGACCGGTAGAAGGACTTACACCCGGTACCTATACAGCTACGATCAGCTGCACGGACACAAACGGCAATCTGTCTGTCCCTGTAACAGCTACGGTTACGCTTACGGTAACGGCAAAAGCGGGCGAAACCTACTCTGCAACCGTAGCCGATGTTACCTGCACGAGCAAGGAAGAAGGATACACCCTTGTTGACAGCGACTACATTACAATTAAAAACACCGGTACGGGCGCGCTGAAAATTAATGAAACTTGTGTTACCCTTACAGGAGCAGAAAAAGATAATTTTACACTTACCTGCGGAACACTGCCTACAACAGGTGAGCTTGCCGGAGGAGCAACCACAACGGCTTGGAGAGTTAAACCTGAAATTGGTCTTGCTCCCGGCACACACACAGCCACGATCCAGTTTAAGGACTTAGAGGGCAAGGTTACAGAAACTGCCGCGGTATCCTTTACCGTCACGGCTAAAGCGGGCACAATACCGACAATAGCAAATCAGGAAGTGTCTGTCGGAACAGACGTATTTATCCCCTGGCCGGAAGGTGCAATTTCGTATCAGCTGTTTGAGGGCTCCACACAGGTTACGAGTGGTGACAAATCAGGTTATCCTACCGGAATGCATATTCCGGCACAGAGTACAGCTGTTACCAAGACGTATAAGTTTAAAGTGCAATTCTCTGACGGCTGGATCGACAGCAATGAGTTCACAGTAACTTGGAAGGACGCTGTTCCCACAGAGTACGACATCACCGTAACAAGCGGTAAAGCGACAGTAGGCGGCGTTGAAGCAACCAAAGCAGAGGCGGGTGCAACTGTAACCCTGACTGCAGCTGCAGCTCCTACCGGCACGGTATTTGATGACTGGGAAGTTGTGAGCGGAGACATTACACTTGCGGACGCAAAAAGCGCAACCACTACTTTCACAATGCCTGCCGGTGCAGTAAGCGTGCAAGCGACTTATAAAACCGCACCTGCCGTCTACTCCGCCACGGTTGCCGATATCGACATCACGCTCCCGGCGGGATACGGCAGCAATGCCATCGATGCTCTTGGTGAACAGAGAGCCATTAAAATTACCAATACCGGAACAGAAACATTATACATTGACGTGCCTGCTTTGAGCGGCACAAATGCAGGCGCTTTCTACATTCAGTCCTTTGGATCCAATGTCGTTACTGCCGGCAGCACCAATAGCACCGCTTATGCTGTGCGGCCGAAAGACGGACTTGCCCCCGGTACCTACACCGCTACTATTAGTTGTACGGATACCAACGGCAATCTGTCTGTCCCTGTAACAGCTACTGTTACGCTTACGGTAGGCGAGCATCATTTTGATACTTCGACATGGAAGTCTGACGCAACATATCACTGGAATCCTTGTACCGACACAGGTTGTACCGCACACGGCAACGAAGCTGTGCATAACAGCGATAAAGTCAAAGATGCGTCGGAAGCCGACTTTAACACCGACGGCTACACCGGTGATAAGTATTGCTCCGTTTGCAATAGACTGATGGAAACAGGCAAACCGATTCCGGCAGGCAAATATATCCGCGAGTCTAAGGCGACTATGACACCTGCGGCTATCACCAATGCCATGTGCGCCAATAATCTTACGTTTACTTCGTTAGACTCGAGCAAATACACCGTGGGGCTTTACAGCGCCAGAGTGTATGATCTTACCGATTCCTCGCTCAACACGGCCGACGGCAAATATCCTTTGAATGAGAAATTTGTGGCAGGACACGAGTATGCCATCGAAATTGAGTTCAAAGCAGTTTCGCCGTATATTTACGAGACAATGAAGGGCGGATATACCTCCACATTCTATGTAAACGGTGAAGCGGTGGGCATGTCCTCTGCGACCACACTCGGCGGATCCCCCCTGCGCCGTATAGTGCTTACTGCACAGAACGCAGGTGGCAGCGAGGATACACCAATTGCGGTTCCAACAGCAAATAAAGACCTTGTTTACACAGGAAGCACAATTATCGGTGTAAATGAAGGCACAGGCTATACTTTAACAGGAAATACAGGCAAAAACGTCGGAAACTATACTGCAACAGCAACATTAGCAAGCGGTTATAAATGGGTTGACGGAACAACTGACCCTGTTAAAATTGAATGGACAATAGCTAAGGCTAACCCTAAATACACAGTTCCTACAGAGTTGGAAGGAACAAAAGACAATACGCTTGCAACAGTAACACTTCCTGCTAACTGGGCATGGGCTAACGATACAACTGTTATGAGTGAAACAGGAACTCAGTATTTTAAAGCAACATTTACACCTGATGATACAACTAACTTTAATGTAGTTGAAAACATTGATGTTCCAGTACTGGTTAAAGGCCAAGAGTATAACATCACTGTAACAGACGGTAAGGCTACTGTCGATGGTACCGAAGTCACAAAAGCTGCCGAAGGTACCGTTATCACCCTAAACGCTGACCCTGCTCCTACCGGCAAGGTATTTGATAAATGGGTAGTAACTGGTGCTACTGTTGACGATGAAAACAGCGCAACTACCACCTTTACAATGCCTGCAAGCGCAGTAAGCGTAAAAGCAATCTATAAGGACGCACCTGCAACCAAATACACCGTGACCGTCACCGATGGTACAGGCAGTGGTGAATATGCCGAGGGTGCGACCGTCACGCTGACGGCAAATGCACCTGCCAGCGGTAAGGTATTTGACAAGTGGGTAGTTGAAAGCGGAGACATTACCCTTGCGGACGCAAACAACGCAACCACAACCTTCACAATGCCTGCCAGCGAAGTAAGCGTGAAAGCAACCTATAAGGACGCACCTGCAACCACCTACACCGTGACCGTCACCGATGGTACAGGCAGTGGTGAATATGCCGAGGGTGCGA
>JBJEKY010000105.1:9757-12207 GCA_051878875.1 Lachnospiraceae bacterium
ATTACCCTTGCGGACGCAAACAACGCAACCACAACCTTCACAATGCCTGCCAGCGCAGTAAGCGTAAAAGCAACCTATAAGGACGCTCCGATCGTTGAGGATACACCAATTACGGCTGTAAACTTCACACTTAACGGCTATACACTGGGCGAATATGCTGAAAACGCTACAATTTCGGCTGAAACAACTCCGGAAAATGGCATAACAATTCCTAATAATAATTACGAATACAGCTTCGTTTTACTTGATTCGGAAAAATCAATAGTAAAAGGCGCTTTGGAAGCTAACACAGACTATACACTGGGAATTGAATTTAAGGTTAATGACGGATTTACATTCGACGGTTTAGCAAAGGATAAGGTTCTGTTAAACGGTAGCATTGAAGCAAGTGAAATTGAACCAATTGTAGGAGAAAGTGGTTACCGTGCTTACTTTGCACTTCCACAGCTTAAAGCAGATCATACACATGTATGCACAGGCGAATGGAAGTATAATTCTTCCTACCATTGGAAAGTTTGCGATGATTGCGGTGAAACTGTGGGCAAAGTGGCCCATGAATATACGGGCAGAGTATGCGATATCTGTGGATACAGAAAACCCAGCAGTAGCTCTTCTTCCAGCGGCGGTTCCACAACATACACGATCACAGTGGAAAAGACCAAAGACGGCAGCCTTACACTCAGCCGCAAAACTGCTTCCAAGGGCACAACAGTGACCATTACACCGGAACCCGCGGAAGGATTCGCCCTGGATACCCTGAAGGTAACAGATAAGAACGGCGATAAAGTGAAACTGACAGAAAAAGACGGCAAGTATACCTTTACAATGCCCGCTTCCAAGGTGACCGTAACAGCTGCCTTTGAAGAGGTTAAACAGGATATTTCCGACACAGAAACTGAAGACAGACCTGTTATCGTCCTTGCCATCGGCAAAACCGAAGCAATCGTATTCGGTGAAGTCGTTGTAAACGATGTGGCTCCTGTCATCAGAAATGAAAGAACAATGCTTCCCGCAAGATTTGTGGCAGAAGCCCTTGGCGCGGAAGTGACATGGAATCCTGAAATGAAGAAAGTCGTTATCACAAAGGACGAGAGAGTTCTCGAAATCTTTATTGATCAGTCCTTCGCTTTTGTGGATAATAAATCTGTAGAGCTGGACAGCCCTGCATTTATTGAAAACGGCAGAACCTATCTGCCTGTAAGATTTATTTCCGAAGGGCTTGACGCTGAAGTACAGTGGAACGCACTCACACAGCAGGTTTACATTTTTTCCAATTAATAAAATAGCGTAACGAAGCAAAGCCCGTTGGCATAGCCAACGGGTTTTTTTGCACTTAAGCATGAGCGGAAATAAATTCGGCAACACTATGCCATTCTTTTTGAAATGGAAGAATAACTTTCCATCTACCATCTTGGTGGGACAAGTATATCGTCTACCACCAGATAGGACCTGACACCGGCTCAAAATTCTGTTAATTCCAGATATAAGCATCTCATTTTCATCCTATTAAAAATCTGCAATATCATATCCACCACAATAAGCTAAAGCCTATGCGATGGACAGACACCCGTCTTTTCCATAATTTTGTTCATATTGTACTGTGCTATCGCCCCCAAGGAAAAATTGATGAGGCGGAGACAGTATTTCTACCGGATTTCAGCTGCCATTTTCTGCGTCATTCCTGTGCAACAGGACTGTGTGAAGCGGGCACAAAAATCAAGGTTATCCAGGATATGTTAGGCCATGCAGATATCGAACCAACTATGAATATCTATGTAGAAGCAACAAAGGATCTGAAGCGTAATGGACTTTTTCTTAGTTTTATGGGAATAGGATGTATTATTAGTTTAACACCAACTTAACACCAAAGCTCGAAAATTTATGTAGAATAGTGGTAAGATATATGATTGGAGAATTTGCAAAAACATTGAAAAATAGGGCTTTGTAGAACTTTGTGGTAATACAGAAAAAGCGATCCTTACCATCCCTACAATGAAACCTCTGAACGACTGATGAAACCTGACGGATAGGGAATGAAGCCTAATCAGCAGGCATGGTTCTGAGGAATGAAGTGGAAATACATTGATTTCCAGATTTCTTAATCTGTACAAATACTGTTGTGTTATTTCAGGAAAATAATTCCTTGAAAATACTTTAAAAGCATATAGATTTAATTGTTCCGAGGAACAGATTAAAGGAATTTAGACACTTCGTAAGTAGTGAAAACTATAGCGAGGTGTCTTTTTTTGTACTTCGTAAAAGCAGAACCTACATCTATGTCAAAAGGAGGTCACAACATGGCAACAAAAAAGAAAGAATTTTTTAAATTGGATAAGAAACTGATTGGAGAAAAACGACGATTTGTGCGTATGACACAAGGGGCAAAGCTGTATTCTAGAGCCTGTGAAAAAAACTCTGTAAAAACATAAATAACAAGGCCTTCTATGATA
>JBJEKY010000106.1:0-12074 GCA_051878875.1 Lachnospiraceae bacterium
CTGAACATCTCGCCGGACGCCAGACGGATATACATCTTGTTTTGATCGATATAAGGCTTTATGTTGTCAAGCTCAGGCAGTAACTCCAAAGTAACATCCTTGTTATAAGGGATCATGTTCTTGCCGTAAGAGATGCAACTCTGACCTTCCTGATTCAGCATGGCTTCCATGATCCTTAATAGAAGTTCCTCCCGCTTAGGATCCTCCATCGCCTTCTTGCTGGCAGCCACATGGAAAGACGGATAGGTCAGGTACCAGTTATCTCCCTCTGTATTACCATAATACGGCATTAAAATGGACCGGTCTCCCTCACGTCCGGGAAAGGCGATCACATCCGTACCGGTACCGCGATACATTGCCAGTTTACCTGCGATATACAGTTCCTTGGGATTCTGGTTCGTCATCTTCGTTTCGGCTTCTCCGATCCCGGTCTTCTCCTTCAGGTCAAAAAATTTTTCAAAAACCGGCATCCAGACTTCTTCGGAGAGTTGGTCAGTCAGACCACTCTCATACTGTTTACGCCACTCCCGGCCTTCCATGGACAAAAGCTGTGAGATGGAAAAGCCCTGCAGTACTTCCATACAGGTATAATCCGATCCGAAATCGGATGCAAATCCCTGGATTCCTAACTTTTCAAAAGCCTCACAGGCTGCAATAAAAGAATCATAATCAGTAGGAATCTCTATATTGTTCTCTTTAAACAAAGTCTCATTGATAATAATGCTGTCTACATCCGCACATGCCGGAAGCCAGTTGATGGTGCCGTCATCATAGGTGTAATTCTCCAGATAGGAGCCATAAAAGGTGGATGCCAATTCCGTATCACCTAAATCATACAGAAGATCCTTTATAAGAACCGCATCTTTCAGGGAAAACCGACGTACTGTCAGGATATCCGGCAGATCCTCATGATCATTCAGATAGCGGTAAAAATCCGTGGAATTGGTAGCCAGCGTAAACTCAAACTCCACCTCCGGAAAGGTGTCGCACAGATACTGGGCATAGTTTTCCAAAAGCTGTGTTCCCCACAGAGCCACCGTAACCTTCTCTTTTCCCTGTTTGTTTTCATTCGTTTCACTATCGGCGTTTTGCGTCCCGCATCCAGCCAGCATAGTTCCTGTCATGGCAAGTGCCAACAACAGGCAAAGTAATTGTTTCATTTTTGTTCTTGTACTCATCTTCCTATTCTCCTATCATTCACAGTATACTGAGTTTCTATTTACATTCTACATGATACCATCCGCCAATTTTTCAAACTCTTTCCGAACATTCCAGAAACACTCCAACAGCCGGGGTGAGAATACCCCACACTCTCCCGTTACGATCATCTGGAATGCTTTTTCCTTAGAAAAAGCGCTCTTATAAACACGCTCGTTTACCAATGCATCATAGACATCTGCCAGAGATACGATCTGGGCGGAGACAGGGATTTCTTCTCCTTTTAACCCATCCGGGTATCCTTTTCCGTCATATCGTTCGTGGTGATGACGACAGATCTCATAGCTTACTTTTTCATATTCCTGATTCCAGGCATCCTTGATATCACGAAGGATCTCACAACCTCTCGTGGTGTGGGACTTCATATATTCAAACTCTTCAGCCGTCAGTTTACCCGGCTTTAGAATGATGGAATCCGGAATTGCAATCTTGCCTATATCATGCAATGCGCTTGCGGAAACAATGATTTCAATGCTTTCCTTTGTTAATCCATACTCCGGATACTGTTTCATCATCTCTTCTGCCATGATACGTGTGTAGTTCTTTACTCTCTTGATGTGTTCACCGCTTTCCAGATTGCGGTATTCTACTACCGTACCCAGAATATCGATAACATTTTCTTTGCTCTTCTTTAACTGTTCTGCCTGTATCTGAAGAAGTCGAAACTGTTTCTTTAGCGTTACTGTTTGTTCCTCTATCTTGCTTTCCAGTCCGTCCTGATATCGGTACAGTTCTACTATATTATTCACTCTCTGCCTTACCAGCACATCATCGAAGGGGCGGTGGATAAAATCAGATACTCCAAGGTCAAAGCACTGTCTCTCTGTTTTATTGGTATTCTCACAACTGATGATCACGATTGCCAGATTCTTACTCCAGGGTTTTATTCTCACCTGCTCCAATACCTGAAATCCATCCATTCCCGGCATAACCAGATCCAATAGCATAATGGCAATATCCTCGTGCTGCTTATCCAGGATCTCCAGTGCCTTTTCTCCTGACCCCGTCATGATGATCTCATATTCATCTTTCAGCATTTCCGCCAAAATCTCTCTGTTGATCTCAACATCATCTACAATAAGTACCGTATTACGCATAGTGTTTCTTTTTGTTCCTTTCGTGTTTCTTTTGCACCTGCTTATCCTTTGTTATCTGTGCTCATTTTGAAAAAACAGCGACTCTGTTTCCCGTCCTTTGCAGTGTGACACCCTTTACATCGCTGGCGCGCCAACTGACTCCGTCAATTTCCAGCGTCACACCCTCGTACACCTGATCAGACACCACCGCTCTTGCCAATCCGGATTTCTTCGTCTCCTCTTCCAGCCTGTTCTTCTCTGCCAGAAGTTCATTCATTTCTTTTTCCTTTGTATAGATCGCACTTTCTATTTTCAGATAGATTTCCATGGTATTCCGGATCTCTGCCGAGTATTTATTCTGGAAATCCCGATGAGCATTTTCCAGGATCGACAGTTCCTGTCTCACACCATTCATAGTTTCTTCCAGCTTTAGTTCCTCTTTGCGGATCCGTTCTAAACTGCCAAGTTTTACTTCTGTCACAAGGCCGGAAGAATTTCCCAGACTGTTGGCCATAAGACCACTTTCTGCCCAGGTACTTCCCCCTGATATGGCACCTTTTCGTCCCACAGCCCTTATCAATCCCTGTGCATGCAGATTGGACCGGAAGAAATAATCCCCCTGGATATCTCCTTGTGCATATACTTCCGCGCTTTCAAAAAAAGATCCGATCACATTCTGCTTTGCCTGAATAGAACCATTTCCGGAACCGTTCATCCCTTTGCGGAGAAAAACACTTCCACCGCTTATTATTTTTGCTGCTTCCACAAAACCATAGATGATCACATCCTTTGTGGCTTTGATGGTAGATCCCTGTCCTACATTTCCTTCGACCAGAACATTTCCATCGTATTCCACATCTCCTGTTGCCATATTTACCTCTTTGACTGCCAGAACTTCAGAAACATCCATCCGGGTATCAAAGAGCGTCACCATGCCTTTCATCTCAGAAATATAAGTGATGCCATCCTCCAGTCTTTTGAAACCTTTTCCGGTCAGGATCTTCTTTTCTCTTCCGTTCAGTGACGGAACCACCTTTCCGGTTACCGTAATCCCGTTTTCTCCCCGTTTAGCATGGTGGTAACAAGCCAGCTTCTGACCTTTTTCCACACATTCACACCATTCCACATCCCGGTAATCCACACATCCGTCCTCCAGAAGCTTGGGAAGATGCTCCACCTGAGTCCGGAAAAAGAATTCGTACCATCCGTCCTGACCGTTCATCACTTCTTTTCCTTTGGCGATCAGCAATGGTTTGCGCTGACTGTTTCCGCTTGTAACATCATCGATCACTTCATAGCGGATTCCGTAGCAGATTCCTTTTTTATGTAATGCTCTCACAATATCATATTTATTAAAATCAGATGCTGAGCCAAAGACATGCAGATATGCTTCCATTTCATCCTCAGCAATGGTAATCTTATAAAACTTCTCGTCCGGATCGATTCCGGTTATACGACTCCCTGCCTGATCCTCTCTGCGTTCCTGATGGATTGCAGTGGGATGTTCTTTCAGATATAGCCTCCGCTTTTCCATTTCTCCGGCCGTATACATGGGACTGTTAAAGTAGGATACTGTCATTCCCTCTTCCAGACCCAGCCGGATTTCCCGCATCTGTCGGTGGGAATAGAATACACTGCTGTATTGCCCAATATCCACCATATGTTCCATTCCAAGACGGATCTCCCGCATCTGCTGCCAGGTATATTCCACCTTTGCATATGGCGATACATCCAACCCCTCTTCCAGTCCCGCAAAGATCTCCCGCAGGGCAATTCCCCGGTAATACTTCTGGATCCAGGGTTGGATATCCAATCCTTTTTCCAGAGCCTCTCTTATTGCCTCCAGCTGATCTGCATCATACCCTTCCACAATATAGGGCGCAATATTAACATGATTTGCGGTGGCCAACCTTATTTGTTTGATAATCCCGGAATCTAGACGTCTGTATACGGACAAGTTGATGCCTTCTTCCAATCCCAGACGGATCTGCTGCATCCTGTCATACGAAATCTCCGGTGACGCAAACTGGGATATATCCACACCGCTTTCCAATCCTTTTCTGATCTCCTCCATCTGAAACCAGTCATATTCCGTTTTGGCATATTCCTCCACCGAAAGACCTTTCTCCAATCCCAGACGGATCTGTTGCATTTGGATGGAAAGAAACTTTTTTTTGGCATATACCGTAATGTTCAGTCCTGCTTCCGCGCCCTTGCGAATCTCATTTATCTGATCTTTTGTAAAGCCTTGTGCTTCCAGCTGCTTTACGATTTCATTCATATACGTACGCTCCCGTAATCCGTTTATTTCCCAATTCTATTTTTCAGCATATCTGCGGACTGCATCCATAACCTCCCGATAATCAAGGGATACCTTATCCAGTAGATCCATAAGACGATCATCGTCTATTTTTGCCTTATCCATATCCCGCAGATACTCCGTCATGTCTCCTGATGACACACTCAGCCGCTCAAACCCAAGGTTCTGACTTACTCCCTTCAGAGAATGTGCCGCACGAAAGGCCTCCTCATAGTTTTCCTCTTTCAATGCAGCACACAGATTGTCATAACTTGGCTCGGTCAAAAATCTGAGCACAAACTTTTCTATAATTTCTTCCTTGGAGATCCTTTGCTTCACCGACTCGTAGTCTCCTCCAAATAATTGATAGCATTCACTCAACAGCATATTTTTCTCCTATTGTTCCTTCCAGTTTTTTGCTTGTCACGTAATGATAAATGACACTTTATTTTGGGATCATTCTGAAATCCTCCCAATACATCGTCAGGAAAATTATACTATTTTTCTGTGAATTATCCATGGAATCCCTTGAATTGTCATGCAAAATGACATAACATTATTAATGACATAATTGAAAATATTAATAGGAGGGGTATATGCAATTCAGTGATAAACTGGTTTTTCTAATGAACATCACCATGACATCAAATAAGGAACTTGCTACCGGGATTTCCGTAGATCCGTCTTTGATCAGTCTGTTTCGTACCGGAAAAAGAAAACAACCGCAACACCCGGGGCACATCAAAAATATGGCCCACTTTTTTGCAAAAAAATGCTCCGGCGAATTTCAAAGAAATGCATTGGCAGAAATGATGGACCTTGCTTCGGTCCGTTCCTCCATGCCCACGCAGGTTCTGGAGCGACATCTGGAAAACTGGCTGGAAAAGGATTCGGATTTTGTAGACAGTCTCATGGATAATATTTCTACCATTCCAACGAATCTTCCCCCTGTACCGGAAGAAAGCGAGTTCTCTGAGCCTTACAGGGATGCCAGCTTTTTCTTTGGAGAAGAAGGCCGTCGGGAAGTCATGAAAAAAATGATGCAGATCATCCGAAGCACAAAAAACCCGGGCACACTGCTTATATCTTCCGATGACAACCTGGAATGGCTGCTATCAGACTACACCCTGACAAAGCAGATACTTTCAAATATGCTGGAGATTGTGGACCGGGGCTTTACGATTATCCATATCATGCCGGCCATGAACTTCATGCCCCGCTTTACGGATTCCCTACGCTTCTGGCTCCCTATCTATGCCACCGGAAAGGTACAGGTGTATTACTATCCCCGATTCAGGGATACTCTGTATCGTCGTTCCATCATCGTGCAACCCGGCCGGTGTGTGCGCATTTCTTCCGCCATCGGTCTTGGAAGCAGCAGTGATGTTACCATGTTTTCCACAGATCCACAGGTGGTGGAGGCTCACGTGAATCAGTATAATGAAATCCTCCGTCTTTGCCGTCCTGCCCTGTCCGTACATCACGAACCTGCCGATTATATCGAACTCTTTAAGGAACTCGACTGTAAAGAAGGCACTCAGATAGTCCTGGCCAATTTACTTTCCGCCGTTACCATACCCCGGACGCTTTTTGAACAGTTACTTTCGGAAATTACTAATCCCGGGATAAAGGCTCACTTTCAGGCGATCTATGACCGGATTGACTATATGGAAGAAACGCTGAATGAGTCGACCGTCATTGAACTTATCCGTCTGGCTAAACCAGAAGAGATACGATCCGGGAAAGCATACATATCCTTTCCTTTTGCGTTCTACCCGGATCAGCCGGTCTACACACCGCAGACCTATATCATGCATCTTAAGAACATCCTGCGGTTAATGGAAGAATATGAAAACTACTACTTTATTCCTTGCAATGATGAACATCAGAAAGATTACAACCTGGCCGTCAACGACGGCGGTCTGGCTCTGCTGACCAGAACCTCTGCTCCATCTATGGTCTTGGAAATGCGTCGTCCGGAAATGGTACTGTCCTGTCAGGAGCACCTGCTTCAAGCTGCCGAAAAACTGGGTTACAAGACCATTTCCAAAAAGAAATTCATGCTGCAGATCCAGGAGTTGATCCGAGAATTACAAAATTAAGGCATCTAAGATAATACATTCTTTAAATTTTTGCGTGCAAAAAGCGGCCACGAAATCGTGGCCGCCTTCTATTTTCCTAGAAGGAATTATTTTACTAAACTTGCTGTTTCTCTTGCAATCTTTAACTCCTCGTTGGTTGGGATGATGAATACCTTTACCTTGGAGTCCGGTGTAGAGATTAAGATCTCCTCACCTCTTGTGTTGTTTGCTTTTTCATCGATCTTGATTCCAAGATATCCGAAGTACTCGCAGATTGCTGCTCTGGTTGCTGCAGAGTTCTCGCCGATTCCTGCGGTGAATGCGATCACATCTACACCATTCATAGCTGCCACATAACCACCTACAGTCTTAGCTACACGATAGTGGAATACATCCATGGCGTTCTTTGCACGCTCATTGCCTTCTGCTGCTGCATTATCCACGTCACGGCAATCGCTGGATACTCCGGAAATTCCTAAGAATCCGGATTTCTTGTTTAAGATGGTCATCATCTCTGCATAGGAGATGTTCTCTTTCTTCATGATGTACTCTAAGGCACCCGGATCGATATCTCCGGATCTGGTTCCCATCAAAAGTCCTTCCAACGGAGTCAGACCCATGGAAGTATCAACGGATTTTCCGTTCAATACTGCAGAAATACTACTTCCGTTTCCTAAATGACAAACAACGGTCTTGCAATCATCATAGGATTTTCCTGCTAACTCTGCTGCTCTTGCGGAAACAAATGCATGAGAGGTTCCGTGGAATCCGTAACGACGAACACCGTATTTCTCGTAGTACTCGTATGGAGTTCCGTAAAGATATGCTTTTGGCGGCATGGTCTGATGGAAAGCGGTATCAAATACTGCTACCATCGGTACATTTGGCATTAGTTCCTGGGTAGCTCTGATACCGATGATGTTTGCCGGGTTATGTAACGGTGCAAGATCGTTACACTCTTCTACTGCTTTGATCACTTCGTCAGTGATCACAACAGACTTGTTGAATTTCTCACCACCGTGAACTACACGATGTCCCACTGCATCGATCTCTGACAGAGATTTTAATACGCCGCTCTTCTCGTTGGTAAGGGTGTCGATCACCTGCTTGATTGCCTCTTTGTGAGATGGCATATCTACCATAATGTTTTCTTTTTCAGCACCGGTTGGCTTGTAAACAAGACGGCTCTCGTCCATTCCGATTCTTTCGCATAATCCGGATGCTTTTACTTCTTCTGTTTCAGAATTGATCACCTGAAATTTCAAAGAAGAGCTTCCACAGTTGATAACTAAAATGTTCATTTCCATTCTCCTTTATCATTGTTCCTTATACTATTTATCATCAAAAGCCTGATCCTTACAGGCTCTTTTGACCTTACTTACAAAGTGCTGCTATTCGCGGGATCATTCACGGATCAGCAGCGAGATCTTCTTTTTGATCCGGTTCAGGGCATTATCTACAGACTTATCACTCTTGTGAAGTTTCTCTGCAATGGAACGGTAATTGTCCCCGTTGATATAGAGATTAAAAACTTCCCACTCCATTTTACTTAACACACCACGGATCCTGGTCATAAGATTGGCCACATTTTCCTGATCGATGTACAGATTCTCCGGATCCTTCTCGTCCATGCCTACCAAAAGATTTTCCAGGCTATCCCCTTCTCCGTCACTTGGCTCTGCATCCAGCGACAGGGCTTTGTTTAACGGCTTATGCTTGTCCCTGGCGGCTGCTGTGATGGCATGGTGCATCTGTCCTGCCACACAGATATTGGCAAAGGTACGAAAAGAGGCTTCCCTCTTGCTGTCATACTCCCGAAGTGCCAGAAACAATCCGATCATTCCTTCCTGGATCAGATCTTCCGCATCGGCCCCCATCAAAAACAGGGTATTCGCTTTCCCCCTTACCATGGGTTTATATCGTTCCAGCAACAGGTTAGTGGCTTCATGATCACCCTGCTGGCTTAAAGCAACTAACTGTTCGTCACTTTTTTCCTTGCTATTCATGGGATCTTCCTTCCGGCTCCTTTTCTATTTGGTCAGTCTCTGACGCACGATTTCATAGGCCAGCACGCCTGCTGCCACAGAAGCATTGAGGGAATCAATGTCACCCTTCATGGGGATGGCTGCAGTCATATCGCAGTTTTCTTTTACCAACTTGCTGACACCTTCCCCTTCGCTGCCTACCACCAGACCGATGGGACCTGTCAGGTTTAACTGATACATGGGCTCGCCGTCCATATCGGCACACACGAACCACAGGCCTCTCTCCTTCAGTTCCTTAATGGTAGCAGAAAGATTGGTAACCTTTGCCACAGGCGTGTAGTTTAATGCTCCTGCACTGGTACGTGCTACAGTAGCCGTCAACCCCACAGCTCTGCGCTTAGGAATGATCACCCCATGGGCTCCTGCCAGATTGGCGGTTCTTATGATCGCTCCCAGATTGTGGGGATCCTCAATATTGTCTAACAAAATGATAAAAGGCGGCTCGCCTTTATCTTCCGCATTTTTCAAAATGTCTTCCACTTCAGCATACTCATAGGCTGCGATCATGGCGATCACGCCCTGGTGGGTGCCGGTTTCCGAAAGCTGGTCAAGGCGGGTTTTATTCACAAACTGCATCAGCGTATCATGTTTCTTTGCCTCTCTGACAATGGTACGGATGGGACCATCCTGGCAACCGTCCAGAATATACACCCGGTCAATGGTTTTTCCCGCCCGAAACGCCTCCAATACTGCATTTCTTCCTTCTATCTGCTGCTCGTTGTGTGTACGATTCTCTTCCATAAATGTTATCCTTCCTATAATTCTTCCCCATTTAAACCGATTTTTATTAGTTCCACCAAACGCTCAAACTTATCATCCAGATACAGATAACCCATCAGGGCTTCAAACCCTGTGGCTCTCCGATAGTCTGACATGGTAGCATTTTTTGCCATGGTGGGAGACTTGGCATTGCGTCCCCGTTTGTAAATACTCAATTCCTCTTCCGTCAAGTACGGGATCAGCCTCTCGATCATGGCTGACTGGGAAGACGCTTTTACCACCTGACTGGTTCTATGGTGAAGCTTGTTTGCCCCGGTGTTTCCTTTTCCCACTACAATGGACCGGATCACCAGGTCAAAAATCCCGTCTCCGATATAGGCCAGCGCTAACGGGGAATAGGTTCTGATGTCCACATCCCCGATTTCAAACTGTTCTTTTATATATTGGTCAATTCCTTTTTCCAAACAATCTATCTCCTGTCTTTATACCAGTTCCCAGACCGTTCCTTCTCTGGTATCCTTAATGGCCACACCCCGGCTTAAAAGTTCCTCCCGGATGGCATCTGCCGTTGCGAAATCTTTTTCTTTCTTAGCCTGTGCTCTTGCTGCGATTTTTTCCTGAATAAAGCTCGTAAGCTCTTCGTCTGCCTTCTGCTCCGGCTGCTGCTGTTTTAAGGCATCGGCTGCTTTGATAAGGTCTAAGCCCAGCACCATATCACAATCCTCAATAACCTTGCGCTTTGTAGCGTCAGACACATCTGCTTTTAAAAGATCATAGATTACGGTGATGGCAGAGGATGTATTTAAGTCATTGCACAGGCTATCCTCAAAGCTGCGGCGGTAGCTGTCATAAGCTTCTTTATCCACGCTTCCCTCGGTGGAAAGCTCGGAAACCCGCTTCACCAGCTTGTCGTAGGCGTTTTTCATATTGTCCATGACTTCATAGGAAAATTCCAGCGGTTTACGATAATGGGACTGTAAGCAGAACATACGGTACACCAACGGATCGTAGCCGTTTTCTTTTAGCACGGACAAAGTCAGGAAGTTTCCTTTGGACTTACTCATTTTTCCTGAGCGGTCATTTAAGTGATGCACATGGAACCAGTAGTTGCACCATTTATGTCCCAGGTACGCTTCGGACTGGGCAATCTCATTGGTGTGATGTGGGAAAATATTGTCCACGCCACCACAATGGATATCCATGTACTCACCAAGATGTTTCATACTGATGCAGGAGCACTCAATATGCCAGCCCGGATAACCAACGCCCCAGGGGCTGTCCCATTTTAAAGCCTGGTCTTCGAACTTGGACTTGGTGAACCATAGCACGAAGTCGCTCTTATTTCGTTTATTGGCATCCTCTTCCACGTCTTCACGAACGCCTACCTGTAACTGTTCTTTTTCGGCAGCAGAAGAAAATACCAGATAATCATCTAATTTAGAAGTATCAAAATACACATTTCCGCCAGCCTCATAAGCATAGCCTTTCTCCAAAAGCACCTGCACCATGTGAATGAATTCATCGATGCAGTTGGTAGCAGGTTCCACCACATCCGGACGGCGGATGTTTAATTCCTTGCAGTCATGAAAGAACGCATCCGTATAAAACTGTGCGATCTCCATAACACTCTTATGCTCCCTCTTGGCTCCCTCCACCATTTTATCTTTTCCGGTGTCGGAATCTCCGGACAGATGTCCTACGTCTGTGATGTTCATGACACGCTTCACATCATAACCGATGAAACGCAAGGTTTTATCCAAAACATCTTCCATGATATAAGTTCTTAAGTTTCCGATGTGTGCAAAATGATACACCGTAGGTCCGCAGGTGTACAATTTGATCTTTCCGTCCTCATTAGGGATCAGGGTGTCTATTTTTCTCGTTAAGGTATTGTATAATTTCAATCTATTTTCCATAGGTTTTGTCCTCTTTTCCAAATCTATTTGGCATTCAGCCGGAATTTTGTCCGGGTCTGTGCCGGTCTTTTGCCCGTTCCGCAAAGTTTAGCGCGGCGCTCTGTTTTTACCGTGGGCAACGGCTACAACCGCCACAGCTGCTACATCGGTCCGTAGCTCCGCCATCTCCGGCAACATTGTCATCACCATAGGCTACCAATCCACTGGCTTCCGCAAAGTTCTCTAAAAGGCACACTGCCTGGGCACTGATGCCTTCTTCCCGTCCGGTAAAGCCAAGGTGTTCCTCCGTGGTTGCCTTGATGTTGATCTGGTCTATAGCGATCTGAAGGTTCTGCGCGATATTTTCCCTCATCTGTTCAATATAAGGGCCGATCTTTGGACGCTGGGCAATTACTGTAGCATCAATGTTTCCAACCACATATCCCTGCTTTCTAACCAGTTCTTCCACCCGGCGTAAGAGCTTAAGACTGGAAATTCCTTTGTAAGCCTCATCGGTATCCGGAAAATGCCGTCCGATGTCTCCCAGTGCTGCGGCCCCCAGCATGGCATCCATAATGGCATGCAAAAGCACATCCGCGTCAGAATGACCCAGAAGCCCCAACTCGTGGTCGATCTTCACCCCACCCAGAATGAGATCCCTGTTTTCTACTAATTTATGAACGTCATATCCTGTTCCGATTCTCATGTTTCTCTCCAAATAGGCAAAATTTCACAGTTAA
>JBJEKY010000107.1:0-57222 GCA_051878875.1 Lachnospiraceae bacterium
AAGTTTACCGAAAATAAAGTGCGGTTTGCACCTCCCACAATGTGCCGTCTGACAGCTTACTATAAATCTTATTATTTTTAATACACATTATTTTGAACGCTCTTTCGTATGTATCACATCCCGCTCTCGCAGGATGCCGGTAATCCTTATGCCGCTTCCTTAAACCGCTCCAGAAATCTCTTCGCATAAGCCTCATACCGAAGTCTTTTTCCTTCTGCATCATCACGCCAAGTTTCCGGATCAAACTGAAGCTCTACAGCTATATCACGCAAAACCTCAAGACCATACTTTTCCATCATCTCAGCAAGAAATGTGCAGCAGCGTTCAAATTCCTTATTCAAAGCTTCCCTCCTTCCTTAGTCGCTTCTGCATCTTTTCAAAATAATTCCGATAATTCTTTTCTTGATGATACAGCCTCACCTTGGAAAAGGCAATATTTTCGATTCAAAAAAATTCCGCTTACATATTTTCAGGCTTTTTATACCCGGAAAATTTCTTTTATAGATTTCTTACGGTATCTTCTGCTAGATACGCATTTTGTATATCCATTGCAAAATGTATCTAGTTAGGGGCAAAATCCCCTAAAATCCCTGATATTTATATAGGTGCGTCACTTTTTGACGCACTTTTGGGAAAAGTACTCCACTTTTTGGAGTCATTTTCTGAAAGGTGCTCCACTTTTTGACGCACCTTTGGGAAAAGTACTCCACTTTTTGGAGTCATTTTCTGAAAGGTGCTCCACTTTTTGACGCACCTTTTTCGTTGAAACTTTCCCCGCTTCGGAAGGTGCTCCACTTTTTGACGCACTTATATTATTCTCTTCCCATCTTGCTATTTGAAGAAATAAGTCTACCCCTTCCCTCAACCTTAACAAGTGTTTCTAACTCTTTTAGTGCATCCTTTGCAATCCACATTTTATTCTTGTTGCCACTCTCTTTTAATTCATGGGCTAAAAGGATTGCTTTTTCATTGTAAGTAAAATCCTTCTTTCCTATTTCCCGCAATGCCCATGAAATTGCCTTCCTAACATGTTCATGTTCACTATCAGAATACTCTTGTATAATGTGCAAATAGTCATCAAGAGTATCATTGGTAATCGTTTTATTATGCACTGCAGAAGAAGCAATTAACGTAAACGCTGCTCTCTTCTTGTAAGTATGTGTACTTGTAATCCAATTAGAAATAAACTCATCATAGCTCTTCAGCTTAATAATCAGATTTTTACACAAGTGATCGCACAAATCCCACGACTGTACATCACATATAAGTTTTTCTATCTCATCATGTGATATTGTCTTTTTGTCAAAAACTAACACCGCCAATAGTTTTGCTTCATGATAACCGGAGTTCCACAGCTCTCTTGCCAGTTCATTTGACTTTCCTGCTTTCTTTGCTATCGCACGAACAACGGCTGTCGAAACACCTATACTATATTCTTCTGGAATACCCATTTTCACGACATTCGCCTTGTATTTTTCAGAAGCATTTGCTTTTAACTCTTCAATAATTTCATCACAAGTCATCTTTTTGCCTCCAATGCTTCCCTTAAATCTTGAATATATTTAGCCTGCTGTTTCTTTAAATACATTCCCACAAAAGGTTTCATAACCAATTTTTTAGCATTTACATCTTCTGTAAACTCAATAAATGTAATACCGTCTTTATAAGAAAATTTACCCATCCAATGACCCTGCATATTGCCGTTTTCCATATCGAATTCATAGTTCTTATATTCATCAAAAGCAGTAATTTTAAACTTTGTAACATAACCATCCTTCGTATGTTCCTCGAACTCTTTTTCCGGCACAGTCACCACGATTTTATCTAAGTCGCTTCTCCAAGAATAGTTATCCAATGATGTAACTAATTCCCATACTTTTTCTATTTCACACTGAAATTCCGCTTTAATCGTTGATACAGCCACTATTATCCTCCTTCTTCACAACCGGTAGCCAGTATTCATATATTGCATCCTTTGGATCTGCTTTTATATATACCTCAATATCAGGTATCTCCGCATACTCATACCCGGATGTCGGCAACCATTCAGTTATGACACGGCATTCCAATTCTTGCAGAGATACATTGGTGCCTCGCCCCAAAAACACAGCCCAAGTTGCAGCAGGAATATCGTACTGCTCAAAGTTATCACTATCTTCCGTAGAACTTACAGCAATAAAATATTTCCATTCTTTTTCATTATGTACGCTTACACCAAGCAATCCTTCCGGCTTATCATTCATTAACTCATAAAGTTCTGTAAGGGTTCCATTTTCCAGTGCTATATCCCATTCGTGTGGTATTCTTGCAAAATTCTCCTCAAGCACTTTACTTAATGGACAACTTTTTCCAACAATCCGAAAGGCTTCTTTTGTCTCTATTCTAAAATTCATTTCCGCCATACCTTGTACCGAAATAGAAAACTTTATTGCCGGATAGGATTTCAAAGTTGCATTTTCCTTCTTCGCTACGGATGGTGCTATATCATGTATGCTCTGAAATGCACGATTAAAAGCTGTCGGTGAATCATAGCCATATTTCAGAGCAATATCAATAACCTTTGCTCCTGCATCTTGTAAATCAACTGCTGCCAAAGACATTCTTCTCCTTCTGATGTACTCAGAAACAGAAATATTTGTCATGTAAAGGAACATTCTTTGAAAATGGTACGCCGGACAATTTGCAATCTCAGCAACCTTTTCATAATCTATCTTCTCATGCAAATGAGCTTCCATATATTCAACAGCACTGTTTAATCGCTCAATCCATTCCATAAAATGATACCACCTTTTTTGTGAGTTTACCTCTCATCTTACATATAATAAATGAGAGAGTACATCTAAATTTTCTATCATACCTTATATATCATTGGAATTTCTGCCCATGTAATACCATCATCCTCGAAACCACACTTTTCCCAAAACTTCTGCACATTTTTATTCTTAGCAAAAAGTTTAACATCACTATCTACTGTTTCTAAAAATTCACATATCAATTTCTTTCCCAGACCTTGTTTTCTATATGTTTTAATAACTTCAAATTCGTCAATATAAATAGAAATCTTATCACATGGATCAAGTGATAATCTTATGAACGCTATTGGAGAATTATTCATTTCATATTTCCAAACACACTCTTCATCTTCAAGACAATCCCATGGCAGTTCCAATATTGAGTTTTTCTTTAATTCTTTAATTTCATTATAATCGCAGTCCTTCCAACTCATAAAAATTCACTCCATTTTCAAACATACCTATGTATCAAGCATATCCCACTCATCACCTAATACCCATCTCAATGCTGAAAGCTTACCATTAAGCATTCCCCATTCAAAGTCACTATATGGCCCTAGGTTTTCTTCTCCATATTTTTCTATAACACGTTGCGCAGACTGTAATGCACCTTTCCATATCTCAGAATCTACTGTTTCAACACCAGCTTCTATTCGATACCTCAGCGATAAATGTCTATCGAACCATATTTTGTCCAAGAATTCTTCTGTAACCTCAACAATTTCCTCAATACTGCGAGGCTCATCAGAATATTCTAAGTCTTCATCAAGCTCTTCATCTTCAATGTTTCTTCTTTCCTCAGGTAATCGATGTTTACAATCTGTTTTCTCTATATTCGAAACTAATCTAGCCAGAATATTCTCTATATTGCTCATCTTATCAGTTTGAGATGCAAAAAAAGCCAACTGCTCTTCTTTATTCATTTCCATATCAAGAAATTCCATTCTAACACCATAGTATTGAGGAGAATTCAATAAACTTGCAATACGCTCTAAATGGTATATTTGAACATCTACATTTGCATCTATTTCAGATAAGTCTTTTCTTTCTGCCAAACGCAATTCCTGATTTGTCACAAACGCAATCCCATGAGTTCCATTCTTTTTCACACCTTCCAGGTCATGAATAAACTTATTTTTTATTTCAGAAAAATCCTGTTGTCCTCTAGGAAAATATACCGCACCAATCCATCTTGCTCCATTATAAGAAATGACCATGTCTTTCAAGCCATCCTTTCCTCCTAACGGATGCGAAGGATCAATATTTCTAAACCCCTCATTGGTCAAAATTATTGCAGCCAAACGTTCTGCTGGTGTTTGTCCTTTATCCCACTCCAGCAATCTGAACCAAGTTTCTCTTCCGTCATTTCTTCTCATTGTTCCACTTCCTTTTTCATATGAAACATACTCATTTTTTCAAATTGTCTTGTTTATCAAAGAACGCCTTCTCTAATGCCCTATATTCTTCTTCAGAACAAACTTCTTTGCACTTTTTCTGGTATTTATTTGAATGGTTCAACATATCCATAATCTTATCGCATGGAAACTCTTTACATTGATTACATTTTTCAACACCATGTTTCTCTGTACAATCAACCAATCCATATGTACAAACTTTATGCGAAGAGCATCCCGCACAGACAATTTCTTCATTAGATACCACCCTATCTCGCCAGCCTACTCTATACCACAATTCCGCAACTTTCCTTAATTCCGCTTCGCTATGGGCATTATATCTTGGACACTCTATGCAATTGTCTCCACACAAAGTAATTCGTTCTTCCATAATAATTCCTCTCAATTAGAAAAATCTCTCAGTTGTTGAATGTTTTATTACTCATATTATACTATAATAAATACTGTTTATCATCAGAATTCTTTGCATAATAAAAGGAGCACACCTTACCTTGATATGCTCCACCCCATCATCATTTTTAATTCAACACATTCCACACATCCACATAATCCTGCAGTCCGCCCGGACGCATTGCAATACTTACATAACTTGCAGGCTCTTTCCTTGCAAGTCTGGCAAGAATCCCTGCATCCTCCGGCTCATTAAAGACAACCTGTGTCTCTGCCTTATCACAGTCAATCACAAGCTCCTTGCCATCCATATCTGTCATAACAACTGTATTCCTGCTGCCGTCATATTGATATACCATATAGTTTAATGCCATGCACTCACCTCTCTAAATCATCCCAAAATGCTCCAACGCATCCTTGATCGCCTTTTCCTTCTCCACCGGACACTGAGGTTGCCTACTATCTTCCGACTTCAGCAAATTATAATTCTCCCCAACTTCAATTCCACACTTCCTCTTTACCTGTGAAATATAGAGATTAGAAACGTTCAAGCCATGCTCCTTCAGTACATACTCCTTAATCTCCGCATAAGTCGCCTTACTCTCAGCTGAAGTCAAATCCAGCTCATCCAGTTCCAACTCCACCTCAACATAATCATCCGCTTTCCGTTGGGACAGCAGAACAACCGTCTCCACATGCACCGTTCCGGGGAACATGTCCACACAGCAGGCACGCTCTACCCGGTAACCGTGGGCCTGCAACACATTAAGATCTCTGGCCAGACTGGTAGGCTTACAGCTGATGTAGATCATACGTTCAACACCGTAACGGATGATTTTCTCCAAAGCCTTGGGGTGCACACCGTCCCTTGGGGGATCCAGCACGATAAAATCCGGTTTTTCCTCAATGGTGTCTAACATTTTCAGAACATCTCCTGCAATAAAAGCACAGTTGGAGAGTCCGTTTAACGCTGCATTTTCTTTGGCTGCTTCCACTGCCTCTTCCACGATCTCTACTCCGATGACTTTCTCAGCCACCGGGCTTAGCATCTGGGCAATGGTTCCGGTGCCGGAATACAGGTCAAACACCACATTGTCTTCCCCAAGACTTCCGATATATTCCCGAGCTTTTTCATACAACACTTCTGCCCCCAATGAATTGGTCTGGAAAAACGAAAATGGGGAAATCTTGAACTTTAATCCCAGCAACTCCTCATAGAAAAAGTCCTGTCCACATAAGATATCGGTACCCTCATCTGTAATGGTATCCGAAACGCTATCGTTCTTTGTGTGCAGGATCCCGGCGATTTTTCCCGTCAGCTTCCCACTTTCACTTAGACCGGTCAGGAGCTCTGCATAGTTCCGAAGCAGTCCCTCTTCGGATCCATACTGTCGAACCGCTTCCTCATCCGGCTGGGTGGTGGTCACCAGATCAATAAGTATTTCCTCGGTGCGTTTCGCCTTCCGCACTAAAAGATGTCTTAGGTATCCGGTATGACGCACCTTATGGAAAAAGGTAGCCCCGGCCTTGCGGAAGAATTCCTGGGTCGCACTTAAAATCACATGAAAATCCTCATCTGTGATCTTACACTGTTCCACACAGGCAATGTCATAGAAACTGCCCCGCTTATGCATGCCCAATGCCAATGGGCCATCCTTACAGGCATCTCCAAAGGAAAATTCCATTTTATTACGGTATTCAAATTGCAGGGGACTTGGCACAATGCCTTCCCACACATCCTCCGACACTGCTTCGCCCAAAATCTCCCGAACCTGTTTTTCCTTTAAAGCCAGCTGATCTTCATAAGCAAGGTTCTGATACGTGCATCCGCCGCATTGATCAAAATGCGGGCAAAACGGCTCTGCCAACTGATTTGGCGCAGGTTTTACAACCTCAATCAGGCGGCCTTCTGCCTTCCCTTTCCGCAGTTTATTGATCTGTACCTGAACAGTCTGCCCCTCCAGTACATTTTTTACCAGAATTTCCCTCTCTTCTCCCGGTACATTCACATATCCCTTGTTGGGAAATTCCACCTTCACTACCTGTCCTTCTACAATCTGGCCTTTTTTCATCATGCTCTCCTTATCCTAAAAAAGGCTCGCATTTTCTCTGCGAGCCTTCTCTTTCTAAACTATTTTCCTGACGCTTTCCTTTTTCTCGGCTTCAGTTTTCGCTACGGATTATTCCTGCTCTTCTTCCTCTTCGAAATCATCGTCTTCATCTTCGAAGAAATCATCCTCGTCAAATTCATCCTCGAAGTCGTCTAAATAATCCGGTGCAAAGAAACGATACACAGCG
Organism: Lachnospiraceae bacterium; assembly: GCA_051878875.1. Lineage (GTDB taxonomy): Bacteria > Bacillota > Clostridia > Lachnospirales > Lachnospiraceae > XBB1006. The sequence continues at coordinate 6,896 of JBJEKY010000107.1, forward strand.
TAAGCAACTCCTGCAATGGCTGTGATTGCACCAACAATGGCAAGTACCCATACAACGGTTTTCTTTTTCTTCTTCTTGGCTTCTTCTTTGTGAATCAGGTCACCAAGTGCACTGGAATTTAATAACTCTTCTAATTTTTTTGTATTCATCGTACCCGCTCCTTTTCCAAATTTGTTTGTTGCAACTAATTATAGCATACCTTTTCTTAATATCCTACCGAAAATCAAAAAATTTATACTTTTTTCAGCTTTGCGAACAGTGCAAACATTTTTCTGGTTCCCGCCGTGTCAAAATCCACGGTCACCTCATAATCCCGTCCGCCTTCCACAATAGAAAGTACCGTTCCTTCTCCGAATTTCACATGACTCACCCGGTCACCCACAACATAGTCCAGCGTAGCACCCTGTTCCTTCATTTTTGCATAGGTCTGCATGGACGCTTCCTGGCTGTTCCCGGTAAAAGGTTTTGCTTTAAAAGCCTGTTTCGCTTTCCGGAAGGTCTCCTGCTTCGGCATCTGTTCGGTTGCACTTTTGCGCACATACCCATCCAGAAGATCCACCGGGATCTCTTTTACAAAGCGGGACACCGCATTATACTGCGTCTCACCCCGGATCATCCTGGTTCTTGATGCCGTCATAGTAAGCTGATCTTTTGCCCGGGTAATTCCCACGTAGCAAAGTCTGCGCTCTTCTTCCAGTTCATCCGGATCATCTGCGGTAATACACATATAAGACGGAAAAATACCGTCTTCCATGCCCGACATGAATACTCTGGAAAATTCCAATCCCTTGGCTCCATGCAGCGTCATGAGTACCACATAGTCACTTTCTTCATCCAGACTGTCAATGTCTGCAACCAGTGCCACTTCCTCCAGAAACTCGCTTAACGAAGGCTCTTCGGCATTCTGTTCATAATCCACCATTTTGGTGATCAATTCATCAATATTGTCAATCCTTGCTCTGGCTTCTTCTGTACCTTCTGCCTTCAGCTCCGCCACGTATCCGGTTTCATCGATGATATACTGCAATACTGCGGTGGGTCCGGATTCCTGCAACAGTCTGCGACTGTGTTCGATCAATTCTACAAACGGTTTGATCTTCCCGGCTGCTTTTCCCAACCCCGGGACGAATTCTGCCTCTGCAAGCGCATCATAGAAGCTGATGGATCTGCTGTAGGCATAATCCATTACTCTGCTCTGGCTGGTCTGCCCGATCCCTCGTTTGGGAACGTTCAGAATTCTGGTTACGGCCACATCATCCCGACCGTTATCGATGGTTTTCAAATAAGCAAGAAGATCTTTGATCTCCTTTCTGGCATAAAAGTTCACCCCGCCAACCAGCTTATAGGGAATATTATTTGCCACAAAGCGCTCTTCTAAAAGACGGGACTGGGCATTGGTCCTATAAAGAACAGCACAGTCCTGGTAATGACACTCCCCTTTTTTTACCATTCCATTGATCTTATTTGCTATGTAAAAAGCTTCTTCCTGGGCTGTTTCAAACTGCTCAAAAACAATCCGGCTACCCCCTTCTTTTTGGGTCCACAGCGCTTTTTGTTTTCGTCCGCGGTTATTGGCAATGACGCTGTTAGCCGCATCCAGGATCGTCTGGGTAGAACGATAGTTTTGCTCTAATTTGATCACTTTGGCATTGGGATAGATGCCTTCAAAATCCAGGATATTTTTAATATTGGCTCCCCGGAATTTATAGATAGACTGGTCATCATCACCAACAACACATAGATTATTATATTTTCCTGCCAGTAGTTTAATAAGCATAAATTGGGCTGTATTGGTATCCTGGTACTCATCTACCATGATGTAGTGGAACCGCTCCTGATAATACTCCCGGACTTCATTATCCACTTTCAAAAGTTCCACTGTTTTCATGATGAGATCATCAAAATCCATGGCATTATTCTTGAGCAGTGTTTTCTGATATTCAGCATACACCGTCGCGATCTTCAGCTGCTTGTAATCGCCCCCCGCATCTAACTGAAAATCAATGGGATCTATGAGCTCATTCTTTGCTCCCGAAATCACATTCAGGAACATTTTCTCTTTATAAACCTTGGTATCAATCTCCAGACGTTTACAGATTTCCTTCATGATACTCTTCTGGTCATCTGCGTCATAAATGGTAAATCCGGTATCATAGCCGATCCGGTCAGCATACCGGCGCAAAATCCTTACACAACAGGAGTGAAATGTGGAAACCCAGATGGCATCCGAACCAAATCCCACCAGTTCGGCGATCCTTCGTTTCATTTCCGCAGCCGCTTTATTGGTAAAGGTAATGGCCAGAATATTATAAGGGGACACCCCCTTTTCCTCCATCAGATAAGCTGTTCGATTCGTCAGAACGCGGGTTTTTCCGGAACCTGCCCCTGCCAGGATCAGAACCGGACCCTCCGTGGTATATACTCCTTTTTGCTGTTCTTCATTTAACATCTGTGTTGATATCATAAACTGCTTTCGTGCCTTTCTTTCATACTCTCATGAAGACTTTCGCCTTCCTGTGCTAATTATACCATGAGCGCCTTTCTTGCTCAAGGTAAAACCGAACAAACTTTTGTATTTTTCCTGTGGATCCTTGCATCCGGTTTCTACCTTGTCACATCATAAAAAACACTTGTCATGTAGTTTTTAATACTATATAATGTAATATGTGTAAGGAAAAGGTGATAACATGGATTTTCAAAATGACGAATTTCTCAACAATATATTGCGGGATTTACAGGATTCAAAGCATATTCCCTTAGAGGATCTGCCTAATATCGACCTGTATATGGATCAGCTGACTACCTTTATGGACAACCGGCTGGCTTCTACCAAACGTTACAGTGAGGACAAGGTTCTGACTAAGACCATGATCAACAACTATGCCAAGAACAAGATCCTTCCCTCTCCCAACAAGAAGCAGTATACTACGGAGCATTTGATCACGCTCCTTTTCATATATTATTTTAAGAGTTTTCTTTCTATCACAGATATTCAGAAGCTTTTAGAACCAATAGAGGAAAAATATTTTGATCAGGATAAGATCAATCTAAAACATATCTACAGCGAAGTCTTCTCCATGGAAGATGAAGCCTTGAAGAAGCTTCGGGCTGATGTGGAAGAAAAGTATGCCACCAGCCGCGAAACCTTCGCAGAGGTTCCTGAAAAGGACCGGGATCTTCTTCAGAAGTTTGCCTTTATCTGCGAGCTATGTTTTGATGTCTATTTAAAAAAGACCATTGTGGAAAAGCTCATCGATGACCTTCCCGATCCAAAACAGGATTCCAAAAAACAAAAAGCGGCTCAGAAAGCTACGAAAGATAAATCAAAAAAATAATGTTCACATACAAAAGCCCAATGGCAAAGGCCATCGGGCTTTCTATTTTCTTCAGGATAATCTTTTCTTCTTATTCCTGTTCTGCATTCTTCACTGCTCTCGCCAAAACCTTCTCATAAGAATCGTTTCCATACATCAGGGAACGGTTCACTCTGCTGATGGTTGCGGTGGATGCGCCGGTCTTTGCTGCAATCTCCTGATATTTCTTCTTATTCAGCAAAAGCTGTGCCACTTCCACACGCTGGCTAATATCCTGCAATTCCTTGATGGTACACAGATCCTCGAAGAAATCATAACACTCCTGCTTATCCTTCAAGGACATCACACAGTTCATCAAAAGATCTATGGATTCACTCTCAAATTTCTTACCCATGATGTTCTCTCCTTCTTCCCACAAAAGTAATCGCCTTCTATTGGCTCCCATCCTTACTTTAGTATAACACAAGTTGTGGTTTTAGGATAGTAAATTATTTATAAACTGTGAAGAAATCCTATTCACTCAAATATGCATCGTCGCCTTCCGGCAGGATCAAGGCTAATACGATTCCGATCACTGCTGCCAATGCAAGTCCTGAGATGGTTACGGTTCCGCCTACCGGAATACTGTCACATCCGATTCCTACCACCAGGATCAGCGCTGCGATCATAAGGTTTCTGCTGTTTCCAAGGTTCAATCGGGAGTTGATCAGAATACGTGCACCCACTGCAGAGATCATTCCGTATAAAACGATACTGATGGCTCCTGATACAGGTGTCGGGATACTGGTAATAACACCGCCGATCTTTCCGAAAATACCCAGGATCACTGCAAACACGGCTGCAATACGGATTACGGAAGGATCATAGTTCTTGGTCACTGCCAGCACTCCGGTATTCTCACCATAAGTAGTGTTAGCCGGTCCACCCAGCAGACCTGCAAACATGGTTGCAAGGCCATCGCCCAGGATTGTTCTGTGTACACCGGGATCTTCGAAGAAGTTCTGTCCTACAACTGCACCGTTGGTGGTAATATCACCTACATGCTCGATCATGGTTACCAGTGCGATCGGTGCCAGTGCCAAGATGGCATCTGCCCTAAATACCGGCATGCAGAAAACCTGCTGCATAATATTTTTGTCTGTAAATACGATCCAGTCCGCATTTCTCACAGCGGAGAAATCGGTAAATCCTAATGGTGCACAAACGATGAATCCCACGATGATTCCAAATAAGATTGGCATCAGGTTTAGAATTCCCTTTGCATATACAGAAAAACCGATCACGGTTGCCAATACCACAACTGTAACCAACAGACATTTTGGATTGAATTCTCCATTCCAGGTCAGGGCATTGCTGATTCCGGAACTGCTTAATCTTAATCCGATGACAATGATAATGGGTCCTGTTACGATAGGCGGAAGAAGTTTATTTACCTTCTCATATCCCACCAATTTGATCAGTAATGCAAAGATCACATAAACCAGACCGGCCACGATCAGTGCACCTTTTACTGCAGCAAGCTTATCAAGATAATCCGGATCTCCCATTCGGGAATTTCCGATGATTGCAATGATTCCTCCCATGAAGGCAAAACTGGAACCTAAAAATACCGGTACCTTTTTCTTTGTCACTGCGTGGAAAATCAGGGTTCCTACTCCGGCACAGAATAGCGTGATGGAGGTATTAAGACCCGTCAGGGCCGGAACCAGGACGGTAGCTCCAAACATTGCCAGAACGTGCTGAATTCCCAGGATTAACTTTTGCGCTAGTGTTTTTTCGTTCATACTTTCTCTCCTTTTCCTTAGCATTGGGATAAGTATTCCCTTGTGTTGCTTTTTATATGATTGCGTGCCTTATACAGCACGAAAAGAAACACCCTCTGGGGGTGTTTTCTTTTAAACATTTTTTAAAGCCTCATAGGCTTCTTTTAAATAGGGATTTTCAATATCAAAGAAACGACCTTCATCTGCTTTTGCAGCAAATGCAGGATCTAACGGCAATTTACCCAGCACCTTCATGCCGGTTGCTGCCGCAACTTCGTCAATAGAACTTTTACCAAAAACAGGAATTTCTTTTCCACAATCCGGACATTTTAAGTAGCTGTAATTTTCTACCACTCCCAAAATCGGAATATTCATCATTCCTGCCATATTCACTGCCTTCTTTACGATCATCTGAACCAGCTCCTGGGGAGAGGTTACGATCACGATGCCATCCACCGGCAAAGACTGAAATACCGTCAATGGCACATCACCGGTTCCCGGCGGCATGTCCACAAACAGATAATCCAGGTCTCCCCAGATAACATCACTATAGAACTGTTTTACCGTTCCTGCCAGAATTGGTCCCCTCCAAACCACCGGTGCCTCTTCATCGTCAACCAGCAGGTTCAAAGACATGATCCTTGTTCCGTCTTCTGCGATCACCGGATTGATCCCAAGATCATTTCCTACCGCAGGCCCCTTTACGCCAAACATCTTTGGAATAGACGGACCGGTAATATCTGCATCCAGAATTCCCACACTATATCCTGATTTATTCATCGAAGATGCCAGAGAAGCTGTAACAAAAGACTTACCAACGCCTCCTTTACCGCTTACTACACCAATTACTTTTTTAATGGATGAATAGGGATTACTCTGAGCCAGAAAGCTTTCTTTTGCATTCCCCGCACCTGCTGCACTAGGGCACCCCTCACAGCTTTCTCTTGAACACCCTGCTGCGGATGAACAGCTCTTTTTCTCCTGATCTGACATGTTTTCCTCCTTATATCCGGGCAAAAAAAAAACTTCTCCCGACGTTCTTTTTTTCTTTTTGTTCCCAAGTATTAAATTATTATAACTATAATGCACTATTTGAGAAAAAAAAGCAAGCAAAAATTTTGAAAAAGTAGAATTGATTGTTTTTTATTTTGTCCTATGGTAAAATATAACCAAATTTGAAGATTTCTTAGGAGGGAGTATTATGCTATTTGTAAAAACCGACGACCTGAAGGTTGGCATGCGCCTGGCAAAACCTGTTTACAACAAGCAGGGTGTCCTCCTGTACGAACGGGAAAGCACATTAAGTGCCCAGGCGGTTAGCAGTATTCAGAACTTCGGTCTTATTGGCTTATATATCTTAGAGCCTGCAGAACCGGCGCCTCCTATTTCTGAAGAAGAAATAGAATTCGAGCGTTTTCAGACGATCTACATGTTTCGCTTAAAAGAAGTCCTGGAGACCATCGAGCAGGGTGAAATCCCCAAAACCCTGAATATTTTAGCAGAAACGATTCTAAAAGAATTTGGTAAACTGAATCATCGTTTCCCCTTCTCCCAGAACTTAAGAAGCGGAGAAGATTGGAACTATAAACATAGTCTGAATGTAGCCATCCTCAGCACCATGATCTGTGGTCAGCTTTCATTAAACCATGAAACCTGTCTGGCTGTAGTCACAGCTGCTCTGGTTCATGACCTGGGAATGGAGCACCTCCCTCAGGAAATCCGTTGTAAAGGAGAAATGGCATACACTGATGCAGATATCAGCGCCATTGAAAAATGTCTTCAGATGACCATAGAACACCTGAAGGTTGCCGATAGCAGCGGTAGTCTTCCCGAGCTTTCTTTACGGATACTGACTCAGACAAACCATATGTTTCATCATCCCCGTCATCCAAGACAAAACCATATTAACTGGTCTGTTTATTCCATGATCCTGTTAGTGGCAAATGCGTATGATAATCTTACCGCCATGAGCCTATCGCAAGATCCGGTATCCGATATTTCCGCTATCCGTTATCTGAAAGAATATCCGGACTATTATGATACCAAGGTAGTAGATGCCCTGACCGCAAGTATCCGCCTGATTCCGGTCGGAAGCTGCGTGGAGTTATCCAATGGTGAAAAAGGACTGGTTTTGGAAGATAATGAAGGAGATTTCATGTCTCCGGTTGTATTGCAATTTTCCAATAACCGGGTGATCAACCTGGAAGATCCTGAAATGGCTGCCCGTTTTCAGATTGTAGATACGATGAAAACCATGGACAACCGGATCAAGATCGACGAAGAATCTTTAAAGCTTTTTACCTCTGATGCCAGACTCTCTGCCCAATTGGAAAAGATCCGCAAGCAACGCCACAAACCGGTTCCAAAAAAGCGCCCGGTCCTTCGGTAATTTACCGCGGTCCCTATTCTGTCTTGGATAAATGCAAGTAAAACTTAAGATAGCCGCATTGGTCCTGAATAACAAAACGGTCAGAACGTTCCACCGGAACTGTTCTGACCGTCTTTTCATACTCTTTGATCAATTCAAAGCACGTTATTTCTGTTTTGGTACCATAACCTCTAAACCGCCCATGTAAGGTCTTAGTGCCTTTGGTATCGTCACGCTGCCATCTGCCTGAAGGTTATTTTCCAAGAATGCGATCAGCATACGTGGCGGAGCCACTACGGTATTGTTTAGGGTATGAGGCAGATACTTTCCTTTTTCCCCGTTCACACGGATCTTTAACCGTCTTGCCTGTGCATCTCCCAGATTGGAACAGCTTCCCACCTCAAAGTATTTCTTCTGACGAGGAGACCATGCCTCCACATCAATAGAACGCACCTTCAAATCTGCCAGATCTCCGGAACAGCATTCCAACGTACGGACCGGAATATCCATGGAACGGAACAGATCAACGGTATTCTGCCACATTTTATCAAACCACATCGGAGACTCTTCCGGTTTACATACCACGATCATCTCCTGTTTCTCAAACTGATGGATACGATATACTCCACGCTCCTCTATACCATGCGCACCTTTTTCTTTTCGGAAACAAGGTGAATAACTGGTAAGCGTCTGAGGAAGACTCTCTTCCGGGAGGATGGTATCAATGAATCGTCCGATCATGGAATGCTCACTGGTTCCTATAAGATACAGATCTTCACCCTCAATCTTATACATCATGGAATCCATCTCTGCAAAGCTCATAACACCCTGAGCCACTTCTCCGCGGATCATGAACGGCGGAATACAGTAAGTGAATCCCCGGTCGATCATGAAATCCCTTGCATAGGAGATAATGGAAGAATGAAGTCTTGCAATATCTCCTGTCAGGTAGTAGAATCCGTTTCCGGCTACCTTTCTGGCTCCATCCAGATCCAGTCCATTTAAAGATTCCATGATATCTGAATGATAGGGAACTTCGAAGTCCGGTACAACCGGATCTCCGAATTTCTCCACTTCCACATTTTCCGAATCATCTTTGCCAATAGGAACCTCGGGACCAATGATGTTTGGAATGACCATCATTCTGCTGCGAACCTCTTCCTGCATCTTTGATTCCAGTTCCTCCAGCCGGGCCAGCTTGTCCGCTTCCTCATTAACCTGAGCCTTCAAAGCTTCCGCTTCTTCCTTCTTTCCCTGTCCCATCAGGGCTCCGATCTCCTTGGAGATCTTCTTACGGTGAGCTCTTAAGTCATCTGCTTCCTGCTGTGCCTGTCTGGCCCTTTTATCAAACTCCAGAACCTCGTCTACCAGAGACAGTTTCTCATCCTGGAATTTCTTCCGGATATTTTCCTTCACTGCATCCGGGTTTTCACGTAGAAATTTAATATCGATCATAGGTTTCTATCCTCTTATCAAACTTACTTGTTGCGTTTTGCAGATTTCATTAAGTACCAGATAGATCCTGTCAGGCATACAGATGAGTATGCTCCGGCAATAATACCTACCATCAGTGGTAATGAGAACTCACGGATGGAAGTTACACCCATGAAGTACAAGAATGCCACCATGATGAAGGTTGTGATAGAAGTATTGATACTTCTTGATAATGTCTGGGTTACACTTCTGTTTACGATCTCTTTCAGTTTCTCCGGATCTCTTGTTGCACTTCCGTTTAAGTTCTCACGGATACGGTCGAAAATAACGATGGTCGCATTGATGGAGTAACCTACAATGGTAAGCATAACTGCGATAAAGGTATTACCAACAGATATTCTTACAATTGCGTAACATGCAAGTACGATCAATACGTCATGCAATAATGCGATTACCGCACTTGCTGAGAAACGGAAGTCTTTGAACCGGAACCAGATGTAGATCAGCATCAGTACTAATGCAATGGCTACTGCTACGATAGCATCCTGTCTCATTTCATTACTTACCGTAGAGCTGATACTTTCAAAGGTAATGGTATCTTTGTCTACATTGAAGTTTGCAACCAATGCTTCATCCAGAGCCTGACGTTCTTCATCGGTCAATACTCTTGTCTTGATAATGATCTGATTACTGTCAGATACTTTCTGAGTCTGAACGGAAGTATCTGTAATGGTATCGGTAACTACCGGAACGATGGTAGATTCAATTTCCTCAATGGTGTAATCCTTATCAAATTCAGCTGTTGTAGAAGTACCTCCTACAAAGTCCAGACTGTAGTTCAATGCACCCTTACCGTTGCCGGCATTGAATGCCATGATTCCGAATCCTAAGAAGATGATCAGAACCGCTACGCAGATAAAGATATTCTTTCTTCCTACGAAATCAACAACCTTACGTTCTTTTGCAGAACCGTAATATTTTGCATCCTTAAGTCCCACTGCATACAGTGCCTGCATGATAAATTTAGTTACAACCAAGGCTGTAAACATGGATAATACGATACCGATTCCGAAGGTATATGCAAATCCCTTTACGGTTCCGGATCCTAAAATACCAAGTACAACCGCTGCGATCAGGGTGGTCACGTTACCATCCACGATAGCGGATAATGCTTTCTTATATCCGATCTTCATAGCAGATGCTACAGTCTTTCCGCTTGCCAACTCTTCTCTGATACGGGCAAATACAACGACGTTAGCATCCACTGCCATACCCATGGAAAGGATGATACCTGCGATACCCGGCAGAGTCAGTGTAATACCGAATAAACGAAGGGCGATCATCATTAATCCTGTATAAATAGCAAGTCCGATTGCAGAAGCAAATCCCGGAAGCAGATAGAACGCGATCATAAACAGCATCACGATCAAAAGTCCGAAGCCGGCTGCCTTTACACTGGTGGAGAGTGCTGTTTCTCCAAGCGTTGCGCTTACTTCCTGTGCACGCAACTGACTTAATTCCAGATCCAGGGTACCGATACGGATAAAGGAAGCCAAACGCTCGGTCTCTTCCTTAGTGTAGGAACCGCTGATGGTTGCCACACCGCCGGAGATTGCGGATCTGATGGTAGGATCGCTTAACAATTCATCGTTGTAATAAATTGCAAGCACTTCCCCTGTATGTTCTGCTGTATACTCATAGAAACGATCTGCAGCCTCATCTGTGAAGGTAAGCTCTACTACATTTTCTTTTGCCTGAGTATTGCTGTCTGTCTGTGTTACTGCTTCTGCAGCTTTAATGTCCTCTCCTGAGAACTGAACTTCGCCACTTGCATCACGGAATTCCAGAACTCCCGGTTCTTCCAGTTCCGCAAACATTTCGGAACTTCCGCCGGGGATGTCCACGTTAATACGGTCATCACCCTCTGCGTAAACCTGTGCTTCTGTAATACTTCCGTCAGAAGCGGTCTGAACACGCTGCTGCAATTTGTAGATTGTGTCGTTTAACTGTTCGGTAGTTGGTGTATCACCCTCTACCTGATAAGTAATGCTGACACCGCCGGCCAGATCCAGTCCGAGTCCAATGGCGTCACCACTGCAGGTTTCTTCACCTGTTGTTCCCCTTAAGATTCTCACTCCGAAAAAGGAGGTCAATCCCAGCACCAGAACTGCAAGGATAAGAATCAGGGTGCCTTTACTCTTTTTCATCTTTCTACCTCACTTAATAGATTTCTTTCGACCTTATTTTAGATTTTATCTTACTTTTTATATAAAGCAACGTAAGACCGCCCGCATGAAGCGAGCGGTCAATAAGGTACAACCTTAGATATTATAGCACATGCCCTACCAATTTGGAAGAGTTTTTTTATTTTTTGACCACCATGGCTCCTGTCATCCCGGCCAGCATACAGATTCCGAGATTAACAAGAATGGCGATGCCGGAATTGGTTTCCTGCACAGGAAGGACCAATGCGGCCAGTAAGAGCAACATATAATAAACCGCACCAAGCAAAAGTCCCCACAAAAAAGCCCGGTTCCGTCCGCTTTTTCCCATAAATACGCCTCCCACAAAACCGGAGAGTACATAGGTGATTATGGTTCCCGCCATCATTATCGTTTCACTTAATCCCCACTTATACAAAATAAAAGCAAGGATCATCAAAACCAGCGTGCTAATAAGATACGAGGCCAGAAGTGCTCTTAAAAATCCCCACAACGACCTTAGGTTCTTCCTTTTCCTTTCTTTTGCCATACTGTTTCCTACCTTGCTACATTGTTTTTATTATTCACTATATGTAGCAGGTTCTTCATTTAGTACGGACAGTTCGCATCTTCAGGATAACAGTTTTAATTGAATCCCACGATTTTCTGGGACAATTTATAAGCTGCAACCGAAATCTTTCTTCCTCCCCTTCCCGGAAGGTTCATGGTCTGCCCCATGATGCCTCTGCGAAGCTTATGGAACAATTTCAAGTCATAATCCTTTAAGAACATCCATAGTTCTTTTTTCTTAACCAGGTTTTCCTCCGTTCCGGACCGGATCAGCATCACCGTAGAGATCACGGTAATGATCTCTAAATAATTGATGAGATATCTGCGCAGGTTCTTATTGGATATTTTCCAGACATCGATTGCTTCCACCATCAGCTTGTTCACCCGGATCTGCTGGTCGATTCTGGAGATCATTACCCTCTCATTAACAGACTGGTCATCCCGTCCGATAAAGTAACGGTAAAAGTCCACATTCAGGTAATACATGTTTTTCACATATGGCAATGGAACATACACAAACAGGTTATCCACATAAAATGTGTGTTTCGGAAGCTTTAATCCACAATCCCTGAGAAGCTGTGTTCGATAGATCACAGAATGCATCAATATGTACTGTCCTTTGCGGAATTTTCCCGCTTCATCCCAGCCAAACATTCTGTTTACAGGAAGAACCGAATCATACCTCATAACCTTCTTATGTTTCTGACCCTCTTTCTCGTAAACATAATTACACAAAAGCATATCCAGGGCTTTTTCGCCACCGGCCAGCTTACGTAACGTATCAAGTACTTCTTTGTAACTTTCGGCGTCTACCCAGTCATCGGAATCGACTACCTTAAAATACAATCCCGTGGCGTTGGCAATGCCGGTATTTACAGCCTCTCCGTGACCGCCGTTCTCCTGATGGATCGCCTTTACGATCGTTGGATATTTTGCAGCATACTCATCTGCGATCTGGGCCGTATTATCTTTGGTGGATCCGTCATCTACAATAAGGATCTCCACATCCTCGCCTCCCGGCAACAAAGACTCAATGCAGTGTTCCATATAAGCTGCTGAATTATAACATGGTATCGCGATCGATAATAATTTCATTCCTGTCCTCCTATGAGTTGTTCTGCCAGATCCAGCGCTTTTCGCGCCATGGCATCAACATTATAGTATTTATATTCTGCCAGTCTTCCCAGTAAATGCAGGTTCTTGTAACGGGCCGCTTCGCCGGCATACTTTTCATATTGGGCCTGATTTTCCGGATTCAAAATCGCATAATACGGAATCTGTCCCTCTTTTCCGGTATAGGCAAACGGATATTCCTTCACGATGGTAGTTCCTTCCGTATCCTCCTGCCCGGTCAGATATTTAAACTCCGTAATTCTGGTATAATCCTCACTAACGGTATAATTTACTACCGCGTGCCCCTGAAAATCCTTCTGTTCATAGTGTTCAAAATGAAAATCCAGTGATCGGTAAGGCAGTCTGCCGAATTTCAGGTCAAACAGTTCATCCACCGCTCCGGTGTAGATCACTTCACCGCCAAAAACCTCTCCCTGAAACAGGATCTGCCCTTCTTTTGTAAGCTCAAGTTCTTTTCGTGCATCTATACCGGTCTGCACCGTAATATTCTCATGGTCCAGCATATTTTGAATCATCGCATGAAAACCTTCCTTCGGTACACCCTGATGGACATCCTGGAAGTAACGGTCGTCATGAGAGATCAGCACAGGTACCCGTCCTGTTACCTCCGGAGAAATCTCCTCCGGTGTCTGTCCCCACTGTTTCATGGTATAATGCAGAAAAATATTCTCATATACATAATCTGCAATCTTTCGGATATCTTCATCCTCATTCTGCCTTAGGCGCATAATGGGTACACGACTGTTTTCCCCATAAGCCTCCACAAGCTTTTTCTCCAGTCTGTCCGCTGTCTCCTCATCATATACCATATGCAGTGTATTTAAATTAAACGGAACCGGGATCTGTTTTTCTCCCACCTGTGCAACCACCCGGTGTGGAAAAAAATGCCAATCCGTAAATCTGCTAAAATATTGAAACACCCCTTCATCATTGGTATGAAAAATATGTGGTCCATACACATGGATCAAAATCCCATGGGAATCTTTCGTATCATAACAGTTACCTGCCACATGGTCCCTTCGCTCCAGCACCAGAACCTTCCGTTTCCCCTCTTCTGCCAGTTTTCTGGCCACCACGCTTCCGGCTATTCCGGAACCGATCACAATGGTATCATACATAACTTTTCTCCTCCATCAGCACTTTATTTTATCATACTTTCCCTGATTCTACCACAAAATCCCAATTTCACACTTTTTTTACAGGAAACATACGATTTGGTAACAGACTCACCATATCCCTGACACAACCCTTATTTATAATAAAGTTATCTTTTTCATAGACTCTGTATGCATAGTACAGAGTTCCTCCAATTTTTAATATTTTTATACGTGTAATTTCAAGAAAGCCGTGGGAGCCCCCAAATCCTTACGGTTTTTTTGTTGTTCCGGATTTAACAGACAGTCTGCTTTTGAAAAATTCAAAGGCTGCGGGCACCGAATAAGTATCTTCCAGCTCCTCTTTTGTTGCAAACAGAAGCTTTTCATCTACCGGCTGCGTTTCATCCAGTCGTATTTCATATCCCTTCATATGCCACTCCACATGTGAAAAAATATGCTTTGCCTCTCCCGCACTTTGGATCCGTAATGGGGCAAATCCTTTTTCCTTCAAGCTCTCCAAAACCTCTTTTTCAGACAGCCATCCTTCTTCGTTGGGAAATTCATATAATCCTGCCAGAAGACCGCTGTTTTTTCGTTTCTGTATTAAGACACGGTTCCCGTTTTGCAAAAGAAGCACAGTGAGCCGTTTCATTTTCCGCTGCTGTGGCGCTTTTTTTACCGGAAAAGCCAATGCATCTCCTGTTCTAAAACCCTGGCACCACGTTTTCACCGGACAATCCACACAATGAGGTTCTCCGTTCGGGACACAGACGATAGCCCCCAGTTCCATCATCGCCTGGTTAAATTCCCCGGCAGAAACACCGCAAAGAACACCGTCCAGCGTCTCCTCCACCTGCTTACGGAAACCGCTTTTCATAATGTCTGTGTTATCACGGGTCAATCTTGTCACCACACGCAGCACATTTCCGTCTACCGCTGCCACCGGCTCATCATACGCCTGGGATGCAATGGCACGTGCCGTATAGCTTCCGATTCCTTTTAAGTTAAGTAACTCCTTACTGGTACCGGGCAGTCTGCCGTTATAATCCCTGCAAACCGTTCTGGCCGCTTCCTGCAGATTTCTCACCCGGTTGTAATATCCCAAGCCTTCCCAGAGTTTCATAAGCTTATCTTCCGGGCAACCCGCCAATGCGGAAACATCCGGCAATTCCTTCATAAAACGCAGATAGTAGCCAATCACTGCTTCCACCCTGGTCTGTTGGAGCATGATCTCCGATACCCATATAGAATAGGCATCCCTGTTTTTTCTCCAGGGAAGATCCCGTTTACATTCTGCGTACCAGGTAAGTACCGGTTCTACAATCGGTTCCAGCGGGTAATCCTTTAGCATTTTTCAAACCTTTCTTTTCATACATTTCCCATACATTATAGAAAAAGGTACCAAAAACTTCAAGTGCATACTATATACAAAAAACAAAAGATATGATACAATAGCCGCAATCCATATATTGGATAAATATCAATTTTTTATTTTAAAGGAGTGAACAATATGGACCCCTATGTCGCGATACAGCTGGTATGTCTGGTTCTGTTACTTTGTCTTTCCGCATTTTTTTCATCTGCGGAAACAGCCCTTACCACTGTGAATCTTTTACGTATTCAGACAAAGGCAGAGGAAGGAGACCGACGTGCCGCGCGCGTGATTCAGGTTACAGAAAATAAAAGTAAAATGCTCAGTGCCATTTTGATCGGCAACAATCTGGTAAACATTTCAGCATCTTCCATTGCCACCGCCCTGGCTCTTTCCTTATTCGGAAGCATGGGTGCAGGAATTGCAACAGGATTGCTTACTTTACTGGTTTTAATCTTTGGCGAGATTTCCCCAAAGACCATTGCAACGTTGAAAGCAGAAGAGCTTTCCTTGTCTTACGCAGGAGTCATCAGCCTGCTGATGAAGGTCCTGACACCGGTTATTTTTCTGGTCAATCAGTTAGCGCTTTGCTTCCTTAGGCTTTTCCATGTGGATGCCACCGATACCTCCAATGCCCTTACAGAGAATGAACTTCGGACCATCATTAATGTCAGTCATGAAAGCGGTACACTGGAATCGGATTCCCATGAGGTTATCAATAATATTTTTGATTTCCATGATTCCCAGGCAAAGGAGATCATGGTTCCAAGAATTGATATGACCATGGTGGAGGTAAACAGTACCTACGACCAGTTAATGGAAACCTATATGGAAGATAAACTCACCCGTATCCCGGTATATGAAGACTCTCCTGACAATATCGTAGGCATTGTCAACATGAAGGACCTGCTCCTGATTGACGACAAAACACACTTCGTAATACGGGATATCATGCGGGAGCCATTTTTTACATACGAGCACAAAAATACCGCGGAACTCTTCATCAAAATGCGGGATGAATCTATCTCTATGGCCATTGTACTGGACGAATACGGTGATACCGCAGGTCTTATCACATTGGAAGACCTGTTGGAAGAAATCGTAGGCGAGATCCATGATGAATACGATGAAGAAGAAGAACCCATTATTCCGTTGGAAAATGGCGAATTCCAGGTTCTCGGTGTTACCAACTTAGATGACGTAGCGGAGGAATTATCTCTTCCCATCCAATCCGAGGATTATGACTCCATTGCAGGCTATGTTTTCGGACTTCTGGATCAGTTGCCCACAGTAGGCGATGAAGTCACTGATGAACACGGTGTTTATTTTAAAGTACTGGAAATGGATAAAAACAGGATCGACAAACTCCTGATCTGCCCGGCTACAGAAGAAAACACCACCGAAGAAATTCCGGAAGAATAATAGATATTCCGACTTTTTTGAAGTTGTTCATGTAAAAAAGCGAGGTGCATCATGCATCTCGCTTTTTCTAATACCTCTTCCAGGAGTATCCGATACTGCTGATCCCGATTCCAAATAGAGTCTTCCTTTAGCGTATCCAGATACTCTTCTGAAATAAACCGGACTTTTTTAGTTTTTCCCAGATAAGTACCGCTACTGTCAACAATTGTGCAGATCACCTGCGCTTCGGTGACATTTCCTATCGAATCCCGTGCCTTAACATACAATACAACATCTCCTGCATCTCCTGCCAGAAATCTTTCTGTTGCGTAGTTGTCAAAGTGGATTCCCGGCGCTTCGAGCTCGTTTTCCTTTTGCAATGACAGGTTTCCTTCTTCCTGATCCGTTACTCCCAGCTTCCTCGCCAGATACTCCGGCGTAACCATTCCTTCCAGGGCTTCTTTTCTGGTAACATAGATCTTACTAATTCCAAACACCGGAGCCATGTCCCAAACAGGATAAAGATCGATGACCGGTTCTTTTTCCTCCGCTTCTATCACTCCCTGCTCTCTCAATCCCATATAAAGGTCTTCCACACTCATCTGTGTTCCGCTTAAGTAAACGGCCTCTTTTCCATCCGTCTTAAGACTCCACCCCAACAGGGTTGCCGGTTTTTCCGGCTGTCCCGGATCATCCCGGTTTCTGAATATCACGCTTTCTTCCCATTGGTACTGTTCCTCAAAGAAGACTTCTTCCTGTCTAGTTCCCCTGGTATGATACCGGAGCGAAATATGATCCGGGATCGTACGGTCAGGATACCAATAAACATCAATTACATTATCTTTCTCCACACGATAGCTAAAATCTTCCCCGGAGGACCTTTTCTGATCATTAAAACGAACCTCTTCCACATGATATTCCGGTTCTGTACACTGAATTTCGGTAGTATAGATTTTCCCCTTCTGCGCCTTATCCTTCAGGGTCTTCACTAATATATACTCTTTTTTCTCCGGATCATACCTATAGTACCGATAGGTCTGTGTATATGTAGGGATCGGATCAAAGTATATATCAACGTGGGTACTGCGAAGCACCAGACAGATCATCCCTTCATAGGAAACGACCGAATCATTCATAACCATTTTGGTATAGGAATATCCTTCCCTCACATGAAATGCTACCTGAACACGGGTGCCTGACCTGACATAATCAATCTCCGTTTCTGTAGGATCCATTACATATCTTCTTTTCAGTGTATCGTAGTAATAATAATTCTGCCTGTATTCATACATGACTGAAGGCGGTGCTGCCTCGCTTCTTAAAACCAACTTCTCTCCGCTCACCTTGCTTCCTGCTCCGAACAGGATCTGCATGGAGCATAGCAGGATCGTCAGTCCGATCCCCCATTTCCATAGCTTATGTTTCGTCTGCTCCCCCTCCTTCTTCCCCGGGTACGGTTTCATCCAGGATAGCAGTTTTACAAACCGCCAGTCTTCCTGTCTTTCCACCCGGATAAACAAATACTTCTTCCACATTTACGGATAGTAAACCTTTTTCTGCATCCTTTGCCAGAATTTCCACTGTCAGCTGCGTTTCAGAATTCACCAATTGGTCCAACTGTTCCCGGAATACCTCTTCCAGTTCTTCCGCTCCGTTGATTTTTCCTTTTGCCAGCTTTTCCATGGTATTACTTACTGCCAATGTTACTGCCTGATCCAGTTCATCCTTTCTTGAGTTTCTGGCATTTACGGTAAGGATCATCTCCAAAGAAAACAGGAAAACCAGAAAGCACATTGCTCCAAACATCACATATCGCACATCACTGCCCTCCTCCTTCTAATTCTAAAGAATCTGCTTCCTTCTGTTGTTCCTCCATCACCGGTACCAATACCCGGTATCCGGTTCCGTAGGCATTCACATACACACTATAAATACCCTCGCTGTCAAAAATCGCTCCTTCCTCATCTGACCAGCAAGTTTCTCCGTTTGACGCAACCACCCGATCCACCTTAACCGGAACCTGCTTTCCTTTCGCATTCATTGCCACAAACCGATCGGATAAGCGCTCGTAAATATCGGCAGTATATGTTTTTTCATCATAAGTAAATGTGATCCTCTGATCCATCTCTTCCTGCGTATACGTCTGCTCTGTTCCCACCCGATTCAATCCGGACACCTCCTCTTCAACCAGGGCACCCGCCTGCAACAGTGCGGAATCCGGCGCACTCACACATACATACAACAAAGCAGCTCCCGCAGCTACGCTGACCAGTGCTGCGCCTACATATTCTATAACAAAACGCATGGTTCTCTCCTCTGCTAGCAATTACCGCTGACAATATATATAACTTTCTCTGCCACAGGACCCATCAGCATTTCCAGGTTCATGATGAGAATTGCCAGGGATGCCACGCAAGCTAAGATCATCCCTCCGAATTCCTCCAGGATCATTTTCATAGATTTCCTCCTTTTACACACACAACATATCCAGCAGATAACTGAATATGCCCATCAACAATCCGCACATAGTCATATAAACTATACTCATTCCAAAATCTTCTAAAATATGCTTCATACAACTCCCTTCTAACCCACTGTAGCCATAATGACATGTGTGGCTTCTTTATGCAGCACCGGAATTGGGATCTTATATTCCAGGCTGATCTGCGCCATCTCCACGTCACCATCAAGGGTACTAAATTCATCTGTTGACTCCACGCTTCTTCCATCTTCCAGATATAGCCGGACAGAAAGGACATATCCATGTTCCCGTGCCTCTTTTAGATTTTCATTGATCACACGAAGATCGAAATCGCTGTTTAGTAAGGAACCAACCACCTGATTCCTGTAGTCCTTGGCCATTCCTGCATCGACATGGGCTTCCAAAAGCTCTACTCCCGTAAGGCATAGTAAAACCACGAACATCATGGTAACCATTCCTTCGATCACCTGTCTCATATACTCCCCCTTTTCCTGCTGCCTTTTTCTCTTGCTTTGGTGATTATTTGCTTTACATTCCAAGCTGTCCCATAAAGGACACCAGTAAAACGGAAAGATCCAGGATCAGTTTTAATGATGTTACAAGCGTCGGTGCCAGAAACAAAGCATACATTCCCGCCGATTGGTTTTCCTGATCCATCTCTGCCGCTTGCTCTTGCTGCACTTGTGTCCTGTCATACAGCCATACCAGTTGTTTGTCCGCATCCACGCAACTTCCTGTCGAAATCGCATAGATCATTTTCATGGCATTTTCCGTTTCCGGAGTTTTAAATTCCTCCAGAAATTTTAGGAATGGTGCCGGAGAATCCGGGTAGTCATGGATCCCCTCTGCCAGGTTTTTCAGATAATACTTTAACACCACATCCGCATCCCGAATACTCTCCTCAATGGCACCGGCCACATCCCGGTTCTGTAAGAGCAGCGTCAATTGAAGGATCCAGTCCGGATAACTCCGATTGATCTGCCTTTGCAAAATCTTCCTCAGGGTCTTTCTTCCCACCTTCTGATCCTTATTAAGGTATTTTAACAATTTTTCTTCCAGTTCTTTTTGCGAATAGGTTTCTTTCTCTTTCAACCAGTCCTTGCATGTTATGCTAAAAGCACCGCATAGGATTCCCAGACTGATCACGCACATTACCACCGTACCGGTCTGATAAATGGGAAAAGAAACCAGGTTGCCTGCATCCGGTGTCAGATACAGGAGACTGGCACTCAACAGCATTCCCGCCACTACCGCCACAATGATATTGATCCTGGTTTTTTGGCACTTTGTCTGAAAAAGCTTTATCCGGGTCCGATAACGCTGTAATTCCGTCTTTAGGATATCCAGTGCAGCCTCGGTTCTTCCCCCTGTACTTTCCGCTTCCAAAAGAAAACGATGCACGGTTTTTACCAATCTGCACGGAAATCCTTCCTCAATGATCTTTAATGCCGCCGCCTTACTATTTCCGGAATAGGTTGCTTCCAGATAATCCAGGGCTTCGCTAAGGCATCTGCCCATCTCATCTTCCCCATAGAGTTCCTTTGTTTCTTTCAAAGAGATTGTTAACTCTTTTGTCTTCTCAAAAGAGAAGATCATCTGCTGCAAATAATCCATGCATAGCTCAAACCTCTTATCCTGACTGCTCTTCTTATCATACTGCCTGAAAATCCATGCAACCTGCGGAAAAAATAACAGGATCAAAAGCGGTATTATCTTCGGCTCCAATTGAAAGATCCCGGCTACAACCACGGCCGTCACCACAGTTATCGCCAGCAGTTTTACC
This sequence comes from Lachnospiraceae bacterium, assembly GCA_051878875.1. GTDB lineage: Bacteria > Bacillota > Clostridia > Lachnospirales > Lachnospiraceae > XBB1006. Next base: position 27,815 of record JBJEKY010000107.1, read on the forward strand.
GCATCATAAAGTTTCTTTTTCTTCATGCTTACTCTATGTTTCATTTTTACTCCCCTAGTCCACTTCTATCCCGGCTTGCTTAAGCTTCTTACGGATTGCCCCGGGCGCAGGCTGCCCGGTAGCTTCTCCCCTGTCTACCCACAGCCAGCTTTCATTTCTGCCCTGTTCACGTCCAAAAAGACAGATCTGCTCTATCCTGCGGTAGCTTAGGCCCTGTGCGTTCCGGGCAAATCCAAGCTTGATCCCAACATCAATATCATTATAGATCTGGTTTTCCAGACGCTGTGCGTCCCCATAGCTTCCGATCATATTTAGGATCCGTTCCGGGATTTTCCTGGTATCATCCGTATGAAGGGTGGTCATTCCGCAAATGCCTGTAGACCATGCCTCCATCAACTGACAGGCTTCACGTCCTCTCGCCTCAGAAAGCATCATCCAGCGGGGATTCTGTCTTAAACTGGCTTTGATCGCATCACTGTACGTAAATATTCCTGCATTTTCATTTTTATCCACTTTCAGTTCTATCACATCCGCCTCCGGATGGATCTGCTTTAAATGCCACTCCGGGTTATCTTCAATGGTAATGATCCGCTCCCATGCCGGAATCTGGGTTGCCAGATACTTGGCGCATTCGGTTTTTCCGCTTCCCGGGTTTCCACAGATCACAAATGTAAAATGCGCTCTTATGCAGGATTCAAGAAACGTAAGCATCTTTTCATCCGCATAGCCATCTGCAATGGCGCTTTCCCTGGTAAACCTGCGCTTGGGAAGGGACTTACGGATACTGATGCTTCTGCCCCCCACAGACACCGATTCATGCAGTACACTGATGCGGAGTGTTTTGGTTTCCGCTTCCAGCAATGGATTGGCCGGATTAAAATTCTGACGCTGCAGGATAGCCAGCTTTTGACAGAACGCTGCAATAAAGTCGGAAGTCAGGGTTTCTTCCACACAAAAACGTCTCTCGCTGCCTCTGGTGATCCAGATCCTTCTCCCGTTGCAGTCAATATCCGAGACCTCTTCATCCTGCACATACTTGAAAAGAGGTCCATACTGCTCTTTCGTCAGTTCAATCTGTTCGGACATGCTATACGCCTGCTCCCACACCAACACCTGCTGAAGTAGCAAAATTTTTTACCAGGTCCGCTAAGGCAGTGTAAACCACGCCGTTTTCTCCGGTCTGCAGCAGCGCTGTTACAATAGATACCAACGCAAGCACAGCCACCACCGTCAAGATCGCACCTCCGTACTGTTCAAAAATCTCTTTCATGTGTTCTCCTTTCTTACTGTGTATTTCTCAAAGCATTCCGCTTTTAGACCTGCGGCGAAAGAATCACTCTTTTTCATAACTCATTTTGATCCCAGACTCGCCCTGACCGCTCTTATCTTCGGTATAAAAAATTGGGGAATCACAGCACCCGGAATCGGGGTTGTGTTTTCAAAAGACCTTACAGGAACTGTAAGATTTGGTTGCCGCTTGAAAAGCGGATACTTAAGATAGTGATATCATATACCTCTAAGTTTTCTTTGTAAAGGGATTTTGCCCACTTTATTCTTTCTTAAGAAACCGTTTGCATTTCGTTTGAAAAAGGTCCCATGAGCGGTATATATCGCCTGCTCATGAGACCCTTTACTATAATACTTCCACTTCTTTGATCAAAAACTCATTCCCCCGCAGAAGGTATGTCTGTTCACTTCCGCAATGGGGACAGATCTTTGCATACTTCACTGTCGGATACTCTCTCCGGCAATGTTCACAATAGGTCACCGCTTCTATGGATTCGATCTTTAGTTCAGCCTCTTCCATAACCGGTTCTTTTTGTCGTGCCCAATTCCAGCAATCAATAAGATACTCCGGGATGATACCCGAAACCTCACCGATTTCCAGAGTGACGCAGGTCACTTTATTCACCTGATTTTCCTCCGCCACTTCTTTTACGTCACGCACAACATAAAATACTACTCCCAGTTCGTGCATACTGCCCTCCTAGTTTTTCTTATGAAGAGCAATCTTGACAGCACGTTTTGCCTGGTATGGCAGGATATGCTTAAACTTATCCTCTGCCGCAACCATATTGGTGCACTCCGGATGATCGCGCCGCAGAGTGATCGCGTCAAATTCACACTTTGTGGTGCAGATTCCGCATCCGATACATTTATTTTCATCTACAATAGTTGCACCACATCCCAGACAACGGGCTGTTTCTTTTCTTACCTGTTCCTCGGTAAGTGTCAGGTGTGCATCCCGGAAGGATTTCTTATCAGCCGCAGTATCCACTCCCTCTGTCTGGCGTGGCGTTTCATCATAACCGGTAACAAGAATGTCCTCTTTGTCCAGTTCTGTAAACTCCCAACGGTTTCTTCCGATGGTCATATGTGCGTTCTGTACATATCGGTGCAGGGATTCTGCTGCATAATGACCGGCAGCGATGGCATCAATGGCAAATTTCGGTCCGGTGTAAACATCTCCTCCTACAAAAATGTCCGGCTGACCGGTCTGGTAGGTCAGTCTGTCTGCCACGATTGCCGGGCCATTAAACTGTACATTCTCATCTTTAACAAGATCTCCCCAGACACTTGCCTGACCCACTGCAAAAATCACCCGGTCACAGGCCACTGTCATAACCTCTTCTTCGTTATATTCCGGCGCAAACTTTCCTTCTGCATTTTTTACCGATGTGCATCTCTTAAAGAGCACACCTGTTACCTGTCCGTTCTCGGTCAGAACCTCCTTGGGGCCCCAGCCATGCATCAGACGGATTCCGTCCTCTTCTGCCTCCAGCACTTCTTCTCTGGATGCCGGCATTTCCTCTTTCTGTTCCAGACAGACCTGAACCACCTGTGCTGCTCCACTTCTTGCACTGACTCTGGCGGCATCAATGGCTACATTTCCGCCTCCCACAACAACAACCCGCTGTTCATATCTGGTATTTCCGGTATTGGCTTCCTTTAGATACTCAATGGCGGTCAGGGTTCCCGGTGCATCTGCTCCCGGAATCTGCGGTTTACGTCCCGCACTGCATCCGATGGCAATATAGAAGGCTTTATATCCCTGATCTCTTAATTGCTGTATACTGATATCCTTTCCCACTTCTACACCGGTTTTGATCTCCACGCCCATCTGTCTGATCACTTCAATCTCCGCCTGGATCACGTCCTTTTCCAGCTTATAAGACGGAATACCGTATTGCAGCATTCCTCCCGGCTGCTGGTTCTTTTCAAATACCGTCGGATGATATCCTTTTTCTGCCAGGAAAAAGGCTGCGGATAGTCCGGCCGGTCCTCCACCAATAATGGCGATCTTTTCTTCAAAGTGATCCATATGAATGCTGGCAGGGATCACCACCGGTGGAATATAACGTGTCTCAGCATTCAGATCCTGCTGTGCAATGAATTTCTTCACGGCATCGATAGCCACTGCCTGATCAATGGTTCCTCTGGTACAAGCCTCTTCACAGCGGCGGTTACAGATCCGCCCGCATACAGCCGGGAATGGATTCTGTTTCTTGATCAGTGCCAGTGCTTCCTGATATTTTCCCTGTGCAGCTTTTTTCAGGTATCCCTGAACGGCAATGTGAGCCGGGCAGGCTGTTTTACAGGGTGCCGTACCGGTCTTATGGGTATTGATCCGGTTGTTATCACGATAATCCGGATCCCATTTATCACGGGTCCACTTCACTGCATCCGGCAGTTCCTGCTTTGGATAGGTAACCTTGCTTCCATCCTTTTTGCAGAGTTTTTGTCCCAATCTGGTTGCTCCTGCCGGGCAATACTCTACACATCGTCCGCAAGCCACACATTTTTCCGTATCTACATGGGCAACATAAGCAGAACGGGACATGTTCGGTGTATTAAACAACTGGGATGTCCGCAGTGCATTACAGATATTGACGTTACAGTTACAGATTCCAAAGATCTTATTCTCTCCGTCAATGTTGGTGATCTGATGAACGAAGCCATTTTCCTCCGCCCGCTTCAGGATCTCCATTGCCTCATCATAGGTAATATCATGTCCTTTACCGGTTTCCCTGCAATAATCGGCAAAGTCACCCACACCGATACACCATCCGTAATCATCATCCCCTACTCCTTCTCCGATCGCTTTACGGGATGCACGGCAGGAGCACCTTCCAACACCAATATGTCCTTCATATTTTTTCAACCAATAGGAAAGATGTTCCAGATCCACAGACTGGTTCTCCATGGAAATGGCTTTTTCCACAGGGATCACATGCATACCGATTCCGGCTCCTCCCGGCGGTACCATCTGCGTGATCCCCGCCAAAGGGATAAAGGTCATACGTTCAAAAAAGGCCGCCACATCCGGATGATCCTTTAGCCGCTTATTGCTTCCATCCGGCAGTTCTTCCATGTTAAACAGCTCTGCTGAACCCGGTACAAACATCGGTAAAATATAGCGTCGTTCTGTCTGTTCATGGGTCCGTCCGTTGTGATCGTAATGATACCCGTAATCGTATTCTAAAAGTCCGATATAGCTCATCTCATCCAGAAGCTTCTGAAATTGTTCCTCTTTTTCTTTTGTGATGTGATTCATCTGACAAAGCTGTGAAAAAGTATATGGCGTCCGTAATTTCATGGACAAGCCTACTTCTGCCATTTCCTCTGTGATGATCTCAGCCAGTCCCCAGTATTCCGGGTCTTCCACTTTGACTCCTCCAAGCTTATGAGCGGCTACATCTGTGATCTTTTTTCCCAGTGCTATGATCTTCTTACTGGGCTCTTTATCATACTTATGATTTGCTTCCCATTTGTTGTACTGTTCCATATCAAACATAACGATCTTCTCCCTCTTATTCTATTCTCTCCAGGCATGAACTTCCCGAATGACCCAATCCGCCAGCTGTTCTATTCCTTCTCCCGTTTTCGCGGAAATGAACAGGATCTCAATATTGGGGTTACGGTGTCTTGCATACTCTACCACCTTCTGAGTATCAAAATCAAAATACGGCAACACGTCCATTTTGTTAATAACCAGAAGATCGCATTTTTCATACATCAGCGGATATTTCAGCGGTTTGTCGTCTCCCTCCGGCACAGACAGAATGGTCATATTCTTCACCGCCCCGGTATCAAATTCCGCCGGGCACACTAAGTTTCCTACGTTTTCTAACACCAGGAACTCCGCCTTTCCGAACCCGAACTCGTACAATCCCTGTCTTGTCATATCCGCATCTAGATGGCACATCCCTCCGGTATGGATCTGAATGGCAGGAATACCTGCTTTTAGGACCTTATCTGCATCCACCGAAGAATCAATGTCCGCTTCCATAACACCCATGCTGATCTTCCCCTTCAGGGCCTCATGAAGAGCCAGCAAGGTAGTGGTTTTTCCGGATCCCGGTGAAGACATCAGGTTCAGTAAAAACGTCTTCTTTTCCTTAAGCTCCGCTCTCAACCGATCTGCATCCTTGTCATTATTTTCAAAGATGCTTCTTTTCACTTCGATGATACGAGGATTCTCCTGCATACCCCTTCCTCCTAACTTTTTACTTATTTCCTGCCTCTATTTTCCTATCTTTCTGCTTGTTTGTAAATTGACACATTTGCAGAAAAAATCACAATCTTTTATCTGGTCGTGGTCTGACCAAGTTCCCGTTGACTTTTATCTTAGACTATGATAAGTAAGTAATAGACCTTTAGATATTGAAAAACAAGGAGGCATGTCCCATGTCATTTAAAAAGATCGATGCACCTTCTATTAAAGAGCTTTTTCTAACTCAGATCCAGGAAATGATCTTATCCGGAGAGTTACAGCCCGGTGACCAGCTTCCGCCGGAGCGGGAACTGGCGAATACCATGGGCATCAGTAAAACCATTGTGCACGAAGGGATCCGTGATCTGTCACATATGGGATTTCTGGACGTGGTCTCCCGAAAAGGTGTCTATGTGGCCGACTACACCAGCAAGGGAAACCTCGACACTCTGTTTGCCATGATCCGCTATCATGGTGGACTTCCCGATGACAAAATGATCAATGACCTTCTGGATATCCGCCTCTACCTGGAGTGTCCCGGATTAAAGGCGGCTTGTCTGAACCGTACCCCGGAAGACATTATCACGCTTCGGAATCTTCAGGAAAAGGTATTACAGGCAGATGCCACGGATGTTGAACACTGCGCCAATACGCTGATCGAATATCGGAGAGCGATCTGCGTTCTGGGCGGCAACTGTCTGACCCCGCTTCTGATGAATGCATTCTATTCCCTCTCTTTTCCCGCCTGGGTAGACTACTGCAGTTATTTCGGACAGCACCGTGTTTATGAATCCCTTGAAAAAACCACGGATTACATCGAACAGCAGGATGTGGAACAGGCGCTTTCGTTCTTTCAAGATTGTGTTGATACCTATAAACAGCATGTCCGCAAAAGGGCCGAGAAGAAAAAATAGACTCTTGGGGCCTTCATCGTGATCCCCCATCAAGATATGCAAAAAGAACCGAAGGCGGGTATCTCCCGTTTTCGGTTCTTCAATTCTCCTGCAAAACTATTTTCCGCTTTTATTCTTTGTTACAATGAGGGTGTCAAATCCAAGCCTCTGCAATCTGGTCTGAAGTGCCACCGCGCTTTCCAGCGTATCTCCGTCCGGTACGCGCACCGCGTAATAAGGTTCTTCATAAGTTATCTCTGCATCAAATCCTGCATCTCTTGCAAGTTCAGCCTGATAATCTGCATTTGACTCATACTTAAATAAACCGATCTGCACCGCATACTGGTCATCTTCCAGGGGAACTGCTTGCATAATGCCATTTGCAATAGCTTGTGCCACATTGGAAAACTGGGTATCAAAAATCTCATTATCGGTTGCGGTGTTGATAAATCCGGTTTCCAGTAATACTGCCGGCATATTGGTTCTTCTTAAAACCACCAGGTTCGGTCTTGCCTCAATACCCAGGTTTTTAAATCCCAGCTTCTCTAACTGTTCGTTAATATCATTTCCAATCTGGTTACTGATCTCATCATTCTCCGAGAATACCAGACTCTGCACACCCTCGTAGGTGTCAGGCATCGGGCTTGAGTTCCTGTGGAAGGAAATAAAATAATCGGCCTTGGACTGATTGGCGATCTGCGCTTTTTCGAAAGGAGATTGATAAATATCCGTGGTCCTTGTGTAGATCACATTGTACCCTGCTTCCGACAGAAGCTCTCCCACTGCCAATGCAAGCTTTAAGGCATCCTCTTTTTCCGTCCTGCCCTGGAATGTGGCCCCGTTATCATAGCCGCCATGTCCTGCATCGATCACAATTGTAGTTGCCATACGCTCTCCGTAAAACTCATTTGTACAGTATATGCCGGCCGATAACGATTCGTTACACTCTTTTACAGCTTCTTACCGCAATTGGAACAGAATCTCATTTCCTTTTCAATAAACTCTCCACAGTACGGGCAGACATCTTTCCCCTTCTTATCTGCGATCTCGTCTCTTAACTGACGGATTTCTTCCTGTACCTCTTCAATTCTTCGAACCTGTTCAAACTCCGGTTCTTCATCGTCCACATGATTCTGGAAATATAACACACCCAATTCGAAATACTGCTTCTCAAGATAGCTCTCTTTCTCACGAAGCTTTAAAGAAAGGGGTGCTGTATCCAAAGCTGTTTTGGTGGTCTCCTTAATATTTTTTCCTGTATCCACAAGGGTATCTCCCACTTTGGAAACCAAATTGTTTAATTCCGACTTATCAAAAATCATTGTACCTGCCTCCTTTTTTCTTATTATCCTACACATGACCGTAAAATTCAACCAAAAAAAGAGGGATATACCGTATCCCCCAATACCGGTATATCCCTGAATTTCTCCTTATTTAACTTTCGTTAAAATGATCGACTGATTGCTTACACAATACCCTGCTCTAACATAGCATCAGCAACCTTCTGGAATCCAGCAAGGTTAGCTCCTGCAACGTAGTTTCCTGGGCAGCCATATTTCTTAGCAGCTTCATCACAGTTGTGGAAGATGCCTCTCATGATCGGCTCAAGTCTTGCAGTAACTTCTTCTGTAGACCATGGCAGATGCTCTGCGTTCTGGGTCATTTCTAATGAAGAACAAGCAACTCCACCAGCGTTTACAGCTTTGGAAGCCTGCATGGTGATTCCGTTGTCCATTAAGTACTTCATAGCCTCGTTTGTTGTAGGCATGTTGGAAACTTCGATCACGTCTTTTGCTGTTCCTTCAGCAACGATTGCCTGAGCTTCCTCAAGACGGATTTCGTTCTGCATAGCACATGGCATATAGATGTCAGCTTTTACCTTACCGAATGGTCTCTCGCCTGCTACGAACTTAGCATTTGGATATTTCTCTAAATACATCTTAGCTTCGTTTCTGTTAGAAGCACGCATTTCAAGTAAGAATGCGATCTTGTCTTCTGTGTTGATACCTTCTTCATCGTAAACATATCCGTCTGGTCCGGATACGGTTACAGGAATAGCACCATACTCAGATAATTTCTTACATACACCCCAAGCAACGTTTCCGAAACCTGTTACAGCAACTTTCTTGCCCTTTAAGCTTCCGCCGATTGTCTTGAAGTACTCGTCTGCATAGTATACAGCGCCGTATCCGGTAGCTTCCGGACGTCCTAAAGATCCACCATAGGAAAGTCCTTTTCCGGATAAAGCACCTGCTTCATATCTTCCGGTGATTCTCTTGAACTGTCCGTAAAGGTATCCGATCTCTCTTCCGCCTACACCCATATCTCCGGCCGGGCAGTCAATATCGATACCGATATATCTATATAATTCTGTCATGAAGGACTGGCAGAATCTCATAACTTCTGCATCTGATTTTCCCTTAGGATCGAAATCAGAACCACCTTTACCTCCACCGATTGGAAGTCCTGTTAAAGAGTTCTTGAATGTCTGCTCAAATCCAAGGAATTTGATAATGCTTAAGTTTACGTTTGGCTGGAAACGAAGTCCTCCCTTGTACGGTCCGATAGCACTGTTGAACTGTACACGGAATCCTCTGTTAATCTGAACTTTACCATTATCATCTACCCATGGTACGCGGAAAATGTGTGTTTTCTCCGGCTCTACCATACGCTCTAAGATAGCTGCCTCTTCGTATTTCGGATCGTTATCAACGATTGGACGAAGAGAATTTAAAACTTCTTCTACAGTCTGAAGAAATTCCGGTTCATTTGCGTTTTTTGCTTTGGTCGCTTCTAAGACTCTGTCTACATATGACATCTTACGTGTCCCCCTTGAAAAAAAATACTATTGCCTGAGCAGTTCTCTTCCTCAGGTGTTTTATCAATCGTATTCATTATAGTTTAGGAATTTCCTTTTTTCAACCGCGTTTACATTGTGGAAACCCACAAACTTTTCACATAATTTTTGGTTATATTGTTTGTTGTCTGTCACACTAGATCAGTTGTACGGTGGGAGCGGATAATACTGCGAATTGCATCATATAAATGAGGCTTAACTTCTTCCAGACCCACCGGTTCCTCATAGAGAATACAGCTGTAAACCGTGGAACTGACCAACTCTATAATAAGGAAGATCATGATCTCAGGATCCCGGATCTTGTAATCCGCATTAGAGATCATGTATTCAAATACTTTGTAAAAATCCACATCTTCTTCCATGCGGTTATTCAACAAAGCAAACTTAAAATATCCCCAACTTAGATTCTTCGAAATAAAACGCAGCAGGCGCTTGTCCGCCGCCAACTCATCAATGATGTGATCCACCACTTCAATGATCTGTTCTTCAAACCCCAGATTCTCCCATCCGGTATGATCTAACTGCATTTTTTCCGTAGCCCGTTCGAAAAGCTTGCTCGCCTCATGGGCAATGAGGATATTACGAAGATCGACTTTATCCTTATAATAAAGATAAAACGTACCCTTCGCTACGCCCGCCTTTTTGGCAATATCTGCTATGGAGGTTTCCTGCATCCCTTTGGAAAGGAACAGATCCAGCGCGCTTTCCAGAAGGGCTTCTTTTTTTTGACGTTTGTTCTCGTCTACTTTACTGCCCATTTTTATTCCTCCTTGTGTCCTTTTGTGATTTCTATCCATAAACCCTTAGTTTTTTCTGTGGTTTTATACTAAAATAGCAAAAAAATGACTTTTAGTCAATTATTTTTTAAAAAAGTATTGACCATCGGTCATTTTTATGTTATCTTATCCATCGTAAATGACTGGTGGTCATTTTTATCCACCGGTTCTCATCAAATCATTAAGGAGTGACAAACATGAAAAAATTTGGAGAAGTGATCGTGAAATTACGTATCCCCATTCTGATCCTGGGATTTCTGTTATTGATCCCATCTGCTATCGGATACGTCAATACACGGATCAACTACGATATCCTCTCTTATTTACCTGAGGATATTGAAACCATGAAAGGCCAGGATATCTTAACCGACGAATTCGGTACCGGCGCTTTCTCTTTAGTAGTAGTAGACGACCTGCCGGATCAGAAAGTGGCAAGGGTCAAAGCAAAACTGGAAGATGTACCACATGTTTCAAAGGTCATCTGGTATGACAGTATTATGGATCTGTCCGTACCCATCAGCGCCCTTCCTAAGGAAGTTCAGGATATCTTCAATACAGAAGATTCCACTTTAATGGCAGTGATCTTTGATGATGCCACCAGCGCGGATTCCACCATGCAGGCCATCGAAGATGTAAAACAGGTTGCAGGAAAACAGTTCATGTTCAGCGGCATGTCCGCTGTAGTAACCGACATCCGGGATCTGTCGGATAAAGAGGTTCCCATTTACGTAATACTCGCAGTGCTTTGTTCCATCATTGTACTGGGCTTAACAATGGATTCCTTCTTTGCACCGATCCTCTTCTTATTAAGTATTGGAATGGCCATTATTTATAACCTTGGAAGTAACGTTTTCCTTGGAGAAATCTCCTACATTACCAAAGCTTTAGCTGCGGTACTTCAGTTAGGTGTTACGTTGGATTATTCCATTTTCCTGTGGCATTCCTACCAGGAGCAGCAGGAATTGTGCGAGGATCATAAACAGGCCATGGCCGCTGCCATTAACGCCACCTTAGTCAGCGTTACCGGAAGCTCTATTACCACCATTGCCGGTTTTATCGCTCTTTGTTTCATGAGCTTTACCTTAGGTTTGGACCTTGGTGTGGTTATGGCAAAAGGCGTTCTTCTCGGTGTGATCTGCTGCGTCACCATTTTACCCAGTCTGTTACTGGCCTGTGACAAGCTTTTGATCCGCACCTCACACAAAAAGCTTCTCCCCTCACTGGAGAGGCCCATGCGGTTTGTAAATAAGCATTATATTGCACTTGCCATTATTTTCCTGGTGCTGCTTTTCCCTGCAGTATATGGAAATAACCATACACCGGTGTACTACAAACTGGATTCTGATCTTCCGAAAGATCTGGATTCCATCGTTGCCAACACCAACCTGAAAGAAAAATACAATATGAACACTGTGGAAATGGTTCTTATCGACAGTTCCCTTTCTGAACACGATGTTCTTGCCATGACCGATCAGATTTCCGATCTTGACGGTATCAAAGCCTGTCTGAGTCTGGAATCTGTTCTGGGACCAAACATCCCTATGAGTATGGTGCCTGATTCCATTCAGGAAATCTTCATCTCCGGTGATTACGAAATGTTTCTGGTCATGTCGGAATATGAAGTTGCTTCTGATGAAGTAAATGCCCAGTGCGAGCAGATTGACAAGATCATTAAGAAGTATGACAACGATTCCATGCTGGTAGGTGAAGCCCCCTGTACCAAGGACCTTATTACCATTACAGATCACGATTTCAAAGTCGTAAGCGCAGTCTCCATCATTGCCGTATTTGTGATCATTATGCTGGTACTTCGTTCCTTCAGCCTGCCTTTCATCTTAGTGGCAGTCATTGAATTTGCTATTTTTGTAAATATGGGAATTCCGTTCTTTACCGGAACCGAAGTTCCGTTTATCGCTTCCATTGTAATCGGAACGATCCAGTTGGGAGCCACCGTAGATTACGCCATCCTTATGACCACCCGTTATAAGACCGAGCGTATTTCCGGTAAATCTAAGAAGGAAGCCGTGAACATCGCGCATGTGACCAGCGCTGAGTCCATTATGGTGAGTGCATTAAGCTTCTTTGCCGCAACCTTCGGTGTTGGACTTTACTCCAACATTGATATGATCAGTTCCTTATGTACGCTGATGGCACGTGGAGCGATCATCAGTATGTTCGTGGTACTGCTGGTATTGCCGTCCATGCTGATCATTTTTGACAAGCTGATCATCCACACCAGCCTGGGCTTTAAACCGGCGGTAGAATTTGACCGGCAGCAGAAAAACTTAGCAGCAAAATAATGTTTGTTTGAAAGGAAGATTATCATGAGAAATAAATCCATTAAATTATCTAAGAAACTGGCAGCTGTCATCCTTTGTGCTGCCATGACCTGCGGCTTACTGGCAGGATGTGGAACCAGTAATTCTACTTCTTCCACCGCTTCCGGAAATGCAACCGCTACTACACAAACAACCGTAAAGAACACTTCTTCCGGATCCGGCACCGCTGAGAAAACCGAAACTGTATATGTTACGGCAGATCCTAACGGAAATGTTCAGGAGATCACGGTATCCGACTGGTTAAAGAATCCTGACAACTACACCACTTTAAACGACACCACCACCTTACAGGATGTGGTTGCAATTAAAGGTTCCGATGAATTCAGCCAGAACGGTTCCAACATCAGTTTTACCGCTAACGGAAATGACGTTTACTACAGAGGCAGCGTTCCATCCGGAACAACACTTCCGGTTTCCGTCAACATCACTTACACGCTGAACGGAAAAGAAATTTCTGCTGATGCGCTGGAAGGCGCTACCGGACATCTGGGTGTTCATGTAGAATATGTCAACAATACCACTTACACCGCTACTATTGATGGAGAAAGCAAAGATATCCATGTACCGTTCTTAGCAACCACCATGATGTTACTCTCCTCTGACAAAGCTCAGAATCTTGAGATCGATAATGGAAAGATCCTGGAAAACGGCGACTCCAACATCGTTGTCGGCTATGGTTTTCCGGGCTTAAACGACAGCTTCGGACTGGATGAAGGCGGCGTATTTACCGATACCGTAGACTTTGAAGCAGATGTAACCGATTATTCCGCAGACATGATGATGACCTTTGTGACCAGCGAAGTATTTGCTTCCTCCGATCTGGACGAAGCAGTAGATTTTGAAACCGTCTCCGAGTCCCTGCAGGAAGTGACCGACCTTTCCATTAAAGATATCAACGATGTCCACTCTGTGGAAGATCTGGAAGATGTTGTTGATGATCTTAAAGACTCCTGCAACGAGTTAAATGATGGTGCCAATAAGATCAAAGACGGTGCCGGTGAATTAAAGGACGGCGCTCTTGACTTAAAGAAAAATTACGCAACATTTGATTCCAAGCTTGCTTTATTAAGTGATAAAATGACTTCTGCCAGCGATGGCGGAGCAACCCTGGCTACCAACATGAAGAAAGCTGCCAAGGAGAGCAAAACTCTTGCCAAGGGCGCTGCACAGGTTTCCAGCGGAGTATCCACTCTTAGCACCTCACTTACCGGAATGTATCAGACCATCACAAAAACCATTTCCGATAATGAGAAATCCATGGCTCAGTTAAAACAGGCTATGGCAGCTGCAACACCGGGAAGCGAAGCTTATATGAACTACTACGCTCAGTTAAACCAGTTAGGCGGAGCCAATGCAGCATTAACCCAGATCAAAAATCAGATGGATGCGGCGAAATTAAGCGATAGTCTGGCAGCCCTTTCTTCCGGTGCTGCGCAGGTTTCCGACGGATGCACCGCATTAAATAAGGGATTGAATCAGTTATCAACCGGAGCTTCTACCCTGAATTCCGGTCTCGGACAGCTTTCCCAGGGCGCTGCACAGCTTTCCGAAGCATCCGGCAAAATTGCTAACGGAACCGGCGATCTGTACGACGGAACTGTGAAGCTCTACGACGGAACCAAGGAACTGGCAGACGGAACTGCCCAGTTAGAGGATGCTTTTGACGGCAACATCACTCCTCTCATTGATACAGCAAAAGCTTTAAAAGATGCTGCTGTAGAATACACCACCTTTACTTCTCTTCCTGAGGATGCTAAGGGTACGGTTAGTTTCGTGATAAAGACTGAGTAATCGTTACTCATGTTTTTTACTCCTATAGAAAAAGGAGCTGTGCTTTTCCTGCACGGCTCCCTTTTCATTTTAACCAGAATTCCTTGTCGTTGATCTTCTGCGCTTCTTCGAAAATATCCTGTACATGTTCCTTTAGATAGAACTTAAGCTGTGCCACTTCTTCCTCCGTGAACCCGTAGATCTTCTCGAAGGAACATTCCGGGACAATACCTTCTGCGAAGTGCTTTTTCCCTTCCTGATCCCGTTCAAAGCGGACATGTACCACCTTTTCGTTATCTTTACGCATGACACTGGAAATGGTCAGATTAAGCGTTTCCTGCTGGTCCATTTACAGCCATCCTTTCTAATATATGTTAATTTATTATAGGCATATTTTCCGGATTCTGTCAATTTCTACACGGAAAAGAACGCATTGAATTTTAACCGTTACGATGTTATACTGACTCTTGTAATGAGGAAAAATATAAGGGGGCAATTATGAAAGACTATTTTATTGTAACCGATTCTACCACCGATTTACCAACAGACTACTATAAAGAACACCAGATAAATTATGTTACCCTTTCTTATACCATAGACGGGGAAACATACGAAGGCGACCATCAACTTGACACCGGGGAATTCTACCGTCGTGTACGGGCCGGCTCCCTGCCGACCACGGCTCAGGTCAATCCCGATACTGCCAAAAAATGTTTTCAGGACGTGATCGATAAACACGACTGTGATATTCTTTGTATCGCATTTTCCTCCGGTTTAAGCGGAACCTATAACAGCCTGCGTATCGCCGCAGAAGAGCTGGCCGAAACCGATAGCGAACATAAGATCATCGTCATCGATTCTCTGGCAGCATCTTTGGGTGAGGGACTTTTGGTCCACAAAGCCGTGGGATTAAAAGAACAAGGTTATACCTTAGAAGAAAATGCGAAATGGATTGAAGAACACAAGCTTCATCTGGTTCATAATTTTACCGTGGACGACCTGTTCCACCTGCATCGCGGCGGCCGTGTTTCCAAAGCCACTGCTGTGATCGGAACCATCGCCAGTGTCAAGCCTATGCTGCACGTAGATGACGAAGGTCATCTGATCAACATCGGAAAAGTACGTGGACGTAAGAAATCTATCAGCGCCCTTGTGGATGCCATGGAAAAACAGATCGGTTCTTATAAAGATAAAAATGATATCATTTTTATCAGCCATGGTGATTGCGAAGAAGATGCAAAGTCTCTGGCGGCCCAGATTGAAGAACGCCTTGGTTTCACCAACTTCCTGATCCACCCGGTAGGTCCTACCATCGGAGCTCATTCCGGGCCGGGAACTCTGGCACTGTTTTATCTTGGAGAATATCGGTAAGAATCAACAAACCCGTTTCTGCAATGCCTGTAGAAACGGGTTTCCTTTTTTATCTATGCTCTATGCTGTGATTCACTTTTTATTGTTACTCTACGTAGTATTTGTCTGTAAATCCCTCTGCGTCCTGAAGTTGCGTCAGATCCACACCATGCGCTTCCAGATAATCCATCATGTTGGTACAGTTACTGTTAAAATAGAACTGCAGCTGTGCCACCTTCTGTCCGTCATCTGATTCATAGCTCCACACCGAAGTATTATAGGGACTGATACTGCTCCATATTTCAATGCTCTTGGGGGCATTAAATTCGATGGTTACGTAAGCTTCATACATGGTTAGTTCTGCATCTGAATGATCCGTATTCCACGCAAACTCCGGATAATCTACCTTCAACGCTCCGGCTTCCACATCTTTCCTAAAGGCACTCAGGAACTCATCATCCAGTTCCGTAGTCGCATAATCTTCATCAACCGTTCGCATGGTAAAACTTGCGCAACGGAACTTCTGATTGTAGATATCCTGAAATACACCTGCAAAATCATTAAAGTTATGATCTATAAATGACAGGATACTGTCTTCATTTTCCAGACAGGAAGCTATATAAGGAACCTGATAACTTCTCGCCATGGTCTTTCCGTTCTTCATCTGATAAGTAATTTCAATCGGGAGGAAACCTTCAGCGGAAGTCCGGGTCATATAATCCTTTTCTGCAATCAGCCGTTCATGAATATTCAGCGTATCCTTAAGGCTTATAGCAGGAAGATCCTGCTTTCCTTCAATGAAGGATGTAATGGTATACGATGCCACATCTTCTTCATCCGGGATTTTGTTTTCGACTCCCAGAATATCATACTGGATCATCCCCATTCCTACCACCAGCACGAAGGTCAAAACCCCTGCCGGAATGAAAACGATCTTCTTACGGATGTGAATGCTACGTCGTATAACGGCACTGGTCAGCATGTAGGCCAGCAGGCAGATCACCAGGACCAGTAACGGATTTATCATTCCGAAACTGTGCTCCACAGCTTTCTTTTTTTCATAATCGGTTATAACATACATCACCAGGATGCTTACACATGTGGTGATACCAATGGAGAAAAACACCTTGATCCACTTTTTGGTCAGATAGTCTCCATGGCTTTCTAACGGTCTGTTGCGATAGGCGATACACGCCAGCACAAGGAACACCACCGCCACAAGGAAGTACCACAGGAATGCGTAACCTCCCTGGAACTGTGCGTGCACTCCGTCCTCGGCATACCCAACAGCATTACCGTTAAGCAGGTAATAAAGCGGTGAGAGCATATACTCTTTCTCACCACCCACATGTATTCTGATTTCCGCCGCTTTATAGCCGTAGATCAAATTACCCATCATGGAGTTGATCACTCTTCTGAAAACCACATACAGGTAATTGAAGATCACGAAAAATACGGGCGGAAGATAAATAACGCCGCAAATCATGCACAGGAAAACGGTAAAACTGAAAAACAGAACGGCCGCTGCGATCAGGTACAGATATATACTTGCTATCACACCTGCAAGCTCTTTTGCACTAACCGCATATTGCATCAGTATTCCGTTTAAAATGATTGGTACCACCAATGTCAAAAGCCCACCCAGGTAGTTTGTAATGAACAACTGAGTTCTGGTAAACGGCATAGCATGTATCATCTGGTTGGCTCTTTTATCATAAAGATAGAAGAAACTCAGCACTCCGATGAGTACAGCCATGATGGCGGTTAAGCCAACTTGGCCACTCAGTGACACACATTGTACCAGGGCGTCATTCTTTGCCATCAGTATTTCTTGTGCACTCTTTGCACTTTTGACGTAGTCTGACCAATTAAGAAACATACAGCTTCCATAATAAAGAAGGCCGATGAAAAACACCAGACTGCATGCGGCGTTCATTTTTAAGTTTTTCTTAAATAATGCACCACTAAAGCAGGATGTCTTTGACTTCATAATTGGTCCCTCCTAACTCATAAATGAATATCTCTTCCAGTGTCAGCGGAAGGAGGTCATAAAACAGCGGCCGTTTTGCTTCAATCTGTGCTGTAATCTGAGCCGAATTGCCTTTGGCAATCACGGTGATTACCCTTCCTGAATACGACACATGGAGGATATCCCGTATGTCGGACATGTCCGGCATCTCCCCTTCAAAGGCCATTTGGATCTTAATGGTGTTCTCCTGCATTTCTGCCAAAGAGCGCTCCAGGATCACCGAACCTTCCGACATGATACCGACGTGGTCGCATACATCCTCCAACTCTCTCAAGTTATGGGAGGATACCAGAACAGTAACGTTCCTCTCAGCCACCTCGTTCATCAGAATGCTCCAGACCTGCTTACGCATCACCGGATCCAAGCCGTCCACCGGTTCATCCAGAATCAGGACATCCGGCTTACTGGCAATGGCCAGCCAGAAAGCCACCTGCTTCTGCATACCTTTGGACAATGACCTTATCTTCTTTTTCCTGTCGATCTTGGGAAAATACTCGCCAAGTTGTTGGAAAAAGTTTATGTCAAAATTCTTATAGATAGATCTATAGAATTTGCACATACTATCTATACTGGAACCATGAAAATAGAATATATCATCCGGGATATAGGCAATCCTCTGTTTTGCTGCACTGTTCTCCCAGATTGGTTCCCCATCTATATATACTTCTCCCGCATCCTGCTTGTAAATACCTGTCAGATGCCGGATGATCGTTGATTTTCCTGCTCCGTTGGGGCCTACCAAACCATATACAGACCCGCGTTTTACATGTAATGTGGTTCCTCTTAATGCCTGGAAGTCATCAAATGACTTCACTACGTTTCTTGCCACGATCATTTAGGAAATTCCCCCTTTCATAAGCTCATGCATTCTATTCAGGAGTTCCTCTTCATCCACATGATACACATGCAGTTCTTTCACTATGGTATCAAATTTCTCCAACAGTTCCTGTCTCCTGGGACTGGTAAAACTGTCCATATTAGCTGCAAAGGTACCTCTTCCTGCGACGGTGTATACATATCCTTCCTGCTCCAGCTGACGAATAGCACGCTGAATGGTATTGGGATTGATGGACAACTCCGATGCGATTTCCCGAACCGACGGAAGTTTCTCATCCGGCGCGATCAATTGCTTTGCAATCTGCATTCGCAGCGAATCTGCTATCTGTTCGTAGATCGGCCTGGAATCCCGATAATTGATGGATATCATACACGTCCTCCTTTCCAGCTATAAGTGTACTATGTACCTTAATACAGTTATAGCACGTAGGACAGTTGATGTCAACATTTTTTTACGCTCCCTAAAAAATAAAGAACCTGTCCAAATTGGACAGGCTCTCTATTTCTAGGATATATAAAGGGAAAAACGTAAATTTCTTTAACATGTGTTTAGTATAGTCCCTTTTTGATAATTTGTCAACAATTTATTCATAATTTATTTTCAAATTCATTTTTGGTTTACATTTTATTTCTGAGAACGCAATGGAAATCTCCTAAACCACTTGAAAAACATGTCATTATGTGATACGCTATTAACTCGCGGGGGATTTTCTTTAATTAGAAAATCTGTATGCAAAATTTCATATCTGCGGGCATGGCGGAATTGGCAGACGCGCTAGATTTAGGTTCTAGTGTCCACGACGTGCAGGTTCAAGTCCTGTTGCCCGCATTAAAATACCGGAAGCCTTGAATCAAGACTTCCGGTATCTTTGTTTCTTTATGATCTGTTACTCTAAAAGGCTTAGTTTGTAGTCGTAGTTTCAGTTTCTGTTCCTTCTGCCGGTGTTTCTGTAACTTCAGCATCTGTTCCTTCAATTGCATATCCTGCATCACCCCATGCAGAAATTCCGCCCGGATGACGATATACGTTTGTGAATCCCTGTTTTACAAGATATTCAGCTGCCATATGGGAACGTGTACATTTTACGAATCCGCAGTAAACTACGATCTTTTTATCCTTGTTTACTTCCTTAACTTTCTTTGTAACATACTTGTAACCCTTCTTATTATTTGCTTTTACCTTTACTTTTTTGGTAACTGTTTTGGTACCACAGAGTTTGGTAACCTGGTCGAGAAGGTTTTTCTTGTCGGCTGCTGTGTATTTTTCATCCTTAAGCGGTGCAAATGCGTTGATGGCTCCCGGAATGTGTCTCTGTTCGAACCAACCAGCCGGCATGGTATCAACGATGATCACATCTGCTTTCTTATCTACCAGCTTCTTTACGTCTGCAGTACTGATTAACTTGTACTTTCCTGCAACGGTGTCAGCAACAAGATCCATGGAAATCGTCTCAAAATTCACTTCGTCTCCTACTTCTCCGCCTACAAGTGAAGAATCCAGGCCAAACGCTGCGAATGCAGGCTGTACGATACTGAGGCTTAATGCAAGCGCCAGTACAAGAGCTAAAAATGGTGTTCTTTTTTTCATAATGTTTCTCCTTTTCTTCAAAAATCTACAAGATTTTGTAATAAGACTATTGTAGCAAGTGCGCTTAGCCAGTTCAATATGAATGCTTCCTTTTGACATTGTTTTTTTTAATAATTCCTATAGACTTATTCGAGATTCCAATAAAACTAAAGGAACTGTCGCATCTTGTTTTTTCAACCTTTGATGCGACGGTTCCTTTTGTATAGGAATGACAAATGATGTAATTAGATTTTTATTCATTACCGCACGGAAATATCTCCGGATAAGGTCTTAATGTTCACCTCGCTGGATCCCTCTCCCACAATGTAACAACTTGCACCCACAAAATCTTTACTAACCTTTCCATGGGCCACATCGATATCACCGGAAGTAGTTTTTCCTTTCAGGGTGTAGCCCTCACAGGCATCACTCATACAAATTTCCACATCGCCGCTGGTAGAAGAAATATCTACCCTGTCTGCTTCCAACTCATCCAGATCCACGTCACCGCTGACGGTTTTGACGGAAAAATCAGTAGAAATCAGATCCCGTGCTTCCACATCCCCGCTGGTGGTGATAATCTCACATGCGTGCATCGTTTCGTTATCCAGATTCATATCACCGGAAACGGTCTGGATCCTTAACTTTCCTTCCAGTTTCACATCTTCTATTTCTATGTCACCACTGGTGGAAATAATCTCACAGTCATGCATCGTTTCACTATCCAGGTTCACATCACCGGAAACAGTCTGGATTCTTAACTTTCCTTCCAGTCTCACATCTTCTATCTCTATGTCGCCACTGGTGGTACGGATTTCAATCTCTTCAAACTCTTCCGGCACTTCAATGAGGAAGCGGGTAGAGCAATTCTCGATACGGTTGATTCCAAACAGGCCACCCTCCCGTACCTCTTCTTTGGCATAGTAGGTGGTTCCTTTCTGTTCTCCACGAAAACGCATCATGGTCTTGCTTCTAAGGGATCCGTCATTTTCATATCTTAAATGGAACATACCATCTTCCGATACGTCAATCTCCACATCCGCAGATACACATTCCAAATTCAGCCTTCGTACACTCTGAGGTTCGTACTCTCCGCCGCTTCTTTGCTCAGTATGCTGTTGCTGGCCGCAAATGTCTTTCAGCTCCTTTGCCATTTCTTCCGGGTCTCCCAGTTCCGCTGCAATTTCTTCCTCTGTGCGTCCCTCTTTCATTCCCATGGAAAAGTGCTCCTCATAATCCTGCAAAATCTCTTCCACGATATCCTGATCCAGATTTTCCATCAGATCTCTCATTCTGTTCATGTACTCTGTCTTGTTCATAATCTACTCCTTTCCGGTTAGCCTTCCTACTGCTGCCACAAATGCTTCCCATTCTTTCAATGATACGTCCAGATACTCCCTGCCTTTATCAGTCAGATGATAATACTTTCTTGCCGGTCCGGATTCCGATTCCACCAGATAAGTCTCTACATAAGACTCATCTTTTAATCGTTTCAGGATGAGATACAGTGTTCCGGTAGCAAGCTCCATTTCTTTAGAAATCTGCTCTGTCAGATCATAACCGTAACAGTCCCGATCTCTTAACCTTGCCAGAACGCAGAGTTCCAATGCACCTTTTTTCAACTGCGGATTCATCAGGTTTCCTCCCTTCTTCATTGCAAGCTAATCTTGTTTGTTGAAATGATTGTATCACATAGTATTCTATAATGCAATATAGTATTTTAAAAAACATAGCAGTTTTTTCAAACTGCTATTGTTTTTATTCACATTCATTTTTCTTTGCTTATTACCAGACTCCTCAAACGGCTTCGTTTTAGCCGGATGCTTAGTTAATCGTCAGAGAACCCAACTTGATATTTTCCAGCAGTTTCTCGTTTACCGCCACCTGCTTTTCCTCTTTCTGCTTCTTGAAAAAGGGACTGTTAATACCAAAGTAAGCAGAAAGCACTTCTTCTGTCATATGAAGATCCAAGGCTTTTGCCATTTTTAATACGTAATCGTCCGCCAGCTGATTTTCCACCAGAGCCTGTTCCACATCTTCTTCCGTCATATGAAGAGTTTTTTGTTTTTCTGTCATGCCTTCCATGATGTCCCCGGTCTTCAAATAGATATCGTCCCACTCTTCCTGTGTAAGACTCATCTCTTCCTGCATGGCCAGCTGATAGTACAGATGATCCCTCAAAAAATAGTCTACGGCCGTATCCAGCGCTTCATCACAGACAAAGCTATTATTCACATAAAGTCCCCAGTACGCTTTGGGATTCTCTGCATCGTAGGTCAACGCTGTTTCGTTCACCGACTCCTCCTCAATCATAAAGTAATAACTAAGGGATTTTAAAGGAATATTTTCCTCAGTTGTTGTGATCGCCGTCTTCTCAAGCGCTTTTTCATAGACAAAGGCTGTATTCTTTTTATACACCAGTGCAGCTACCGCCGCCAGCAAAATCACAGTCACAATACTTAGAACTGCTATGGTCGCACGGGCTGTTGATTTAATCTTCTGTTTCTTCTTATATCTCTTCATACTTTTCTTTGCTTTATTTTACTGCTGCAGCGGAAACCACGATGGACATATATTTCTCATCTGCAGAAGAACCTCTGGATGTTAATACAATGGGACACTTTGCTCCCACAATGAATCCTGCCATTCTTGCTTTGCAGGTCACAGTATAAGTTTTTCCCAGAATATTTCCGGCATGGATATTAGGCACTACCAACACATCCACATCTCCTGATACCTGACTCTCATAACCTTTCAGCTTTGCGATTTCTGCATCCATGGCACAATCGTAGGAAATCGGTCCCTCTACGATACAACCGGCAATCTCACCCTCCTTGTTCATACGGGCAAGTTCTGCTGCTTCCACGGTTTCCGGCATCTTCGGGTTTACTTTTTCCACGCAGGCAAGTACGCCAACTTTAGGATTCTCATATCCGTATGCACGAAGCACGCCTACCGAGTTCTCAATGATATCTTTCTTCTGTTCCAAAGTTGGATAGGGAATCATACCACCATCCACAGCTACCAGGATCTTATGATAGCCCGGAATCTCAAACATAGTAAAGTGGGACATGGTTTTTCCTTGTCCAAGACCGGTCTCTTTGTTCACTACAGCTTTTAAAATTACGGAAGTGTCCAGATAGCCTTTCATCAGGAAATCCCCCTTGCCTTCCCTGACTAATTCCACTGCTTTTGCTGCTGCTTCCACATTATCCGCTGCATCATAAATATCTTCCTGCGGAACTTCCTCTCCCAGTTGTGCCAGAATCTCCAGGATCTTCGCTTTGTCTCCTACCAAGATCGGTCTGGCAATACCCTCTTTTCTGGCATGCAATGCAGCTTCCAGGGTATGCTCCTCTCCTGCTGCCGCGATCACCATACGCTTCATGGAAGGATATCCCTTCACCTGATCAATAAGCTGTGCAAAATTCTTAATTTCCATTTTCTCATTCTCCTTTATGTTGTCCCTTATTTTTCTCAGGCCCCACGCCTGTTAAAACCTTTCTATACGTTCCGTTAACTGTTTTGCAAACGCTCCCTTCCCAAAGCCCTTTACGTAAAACTCCGAAAGAATCTTCATACTCAACGCTTTTATCTCTTCTGCCTCTGTAAGGCCCTGTACTTCGCATCGTTTTGCCACCAGAAATTGGTGCCAGGAAAGAATCATCTGCTCATAGGCAGCAACATCCGGTTCTTCTATCCATTTTTTGATCTTCACTTTTGTTTTATTCTTCGCCGGACATTGATCTGTCTGGAGAAAATAGGAAAATCCTTCTTCCTCATAGATTCTTCCCAGTGGAAACAATCGACAGATCCCGGGGCGCACCGAATGCACACTGCAACGTCCCTGCTCATTTAAAAACACACACTGCTGCCTGTCGTTGTTCATATCGATCACCGGCAACACCAGACCATCCACCACCTGAAGAGCAATTCCGTTTCCAATCAAGCTTTCAAAGCTTTGATTTAGAAAAGCGGTCAGTCTGTAAACATCATAGGGATCTAGCACAATGGAATCAGACATTCCCCGACAACACTCGGAACAGCCCACGCAACCATTGCACCCTATCTTTGCCATGTCATTTGCTGTATATCGTTTTCCATCGGAAATCTCTTCCATGGATACTTCTCGTAACATAATCTACCTCATTTTTCGAGCGTCCGCTTTCGCTCCGCCTTTATATCCCTTCCAGCAGATCCGGGATTTCTGCATATGACTTCACCTGCCACTCCGGCTTAATGTCTTCTCGTCCCGGCAGTCCTTTAGGATTAAACCAGATGGTATGGATCCCTGCATTGAGTCCTCCCCGGATATCTGATGTCAGACTGTCCCCGATGATCACTGTCTCTGATCTGTTCACGTTCCCAATCTTCTCAAAACACAGATCAAAAAACTCTTTTGCCGGTTTGTCCACGCCTACTCGTTCAGAAATAAAAATCTCCCGGAAATATCTACTGATCCCCGCACTTTTGATCCGTCCATCCTGCACCGCCCCATTTCCGTTGGACACCAGATACAGATCATAGCGTTCAAAAATCGTCTCCAGAAAATCTTCCGCCCCCGGCAGGAAATAATGCCCCTTGGAAAGTTCCTCCCGGTAAATCTGCTGGGTTCTTTCCACATCTGCTTCGATTCCTTTT
Organism: Lachnospiraceae bacterium; assembly: GCA_051878875.1. Classification (GTDB taxonomy): domain Bacteria; phylum Bacillota; class Clostridia; order Lachnospirales; family Lachnospiraceae; genus XBB1006. The sequence continues at coordinate 52,368 of JBJEKY010000107.1, forward strand.
TCCTCAAATAAAAGTGAAAACCTTCTGGTCATCACCTGGGGTCTGGTTAGTTTTTTCTCTTCCAGCAAACGCCACTGAGCCTGATTGATCTCGCTATATCGTTGCAAAACATCCGGCGTAGGATTAAGACCCATCTGTTCTAATGTCCGGCTCAATGCCAGCTTTTCTGCCTTTTTAAAATCCAAAATGGTATCATCCAGATCCAACAAAACAGTCTTTATCATTGTCTTCCATCCTTTTACTTCATCCTGTGTCCGACTTGACACAGGATCACACTAGAATAATCATAACATAGATACAGGATAACACAAGATAATTTTCTTTTATGCGCAACAAAAAAGATTACACCTCGACCACCATAACACCGGGTTCTCCGGCTTCCAGCTCGCTGCGGATTTCTCCATTCAGAAAATATATCGCACCACCCTTGGCTGTTTCATACTCTTTTTCCGTCAGGCAGTAGGAATTGACAAGTAGCACCCTGTTGCCGAGCTTTCCTGCCTGCACAGCATAGTCGAACTTGATCTCCCTGTCCCACTCTCCGACATTGAAATCCGTGTACACCGGCCAGAGGACCAGGTCTGCATGAAGCTGATGAATCGCCTGCACATTTTTTTCATCCCACAGGTCTCCGCAAAGCCCAATGCTGAAGCTTTTTCCTCCATAGGAAAATAACGGAAACTCCGCTCCTTCCGCATAATGTACTCCGGCTTCCGGCTCCTTCCAGCCCTCTGAAACCCTGCGGAACAGATTTACTTTCTCTCCGTCTGCTCCAATGGTAAGCTGACTACTGTAGAGTTTCTCACCGCATCGTTCAATAAAACCAAAAGACACTGCAATGTGATAGGTTGACGCTGCCTCTGCAATTTCTTCCATCACCGGATCATGCTCCTCTACTGCAAGAAGGTGGTCTTTTTCATAGTCCCAGGTCAGCACATCAAAGCCCTGTAAAAAAGTTTCTCCAAATACCAGCAAGTCCGCCTGCCCGCTGTATTTTTCCATGGTCTGAAGGATGGTCTGCTGGTTTTTTGTTATGTTTCTATCTTCAAATGCTAATGCCGCCAATGCGATCTTCATCAGATTTCCTCCTTATCCTATATTGGCCAGAATCAACAGAACAATTGCAAGAATGATTGCATACACGAGAATCATTCGGGTCAAGATTACTCTGTTTCGATACCATGGGATTCTCACATCCTCGCAGGGTTCTTCCTGCTCACTTTTCACCAAAACAGTCTCTACGATTTCCCTGGCCCTGCTTTCATCCTCATCGTTTACATAAATATCTTTTCCGTATACGGAAAAACCGCTGGAAACCTTCAGATATTCCCCGGAATAGGAATCCGTTGCATAGCATTCAATTCCTGCCTCCGATAAATAACTGCATAACATCTGCGCTTCCACTTCATCCCTTGCATTGTAAATTATTTTCATTGAAATCCCCCTAAATTCTTTTTCTGCCGCCGATAATGCATTACATTTAATGTATGTCTTTCTTCGCGTATTTCAGATACGCAATAATAATTCCTGCAATTCCTATTACTGCACCGATCACAACCAAAGTCGTGTCCAAACTTCCGTTTGATACAATATCAGCCCCCTCGCAATATCCGAATGGGGTTATGTACTTAAGAAACTCAGCAACCTCCGCAATATTTGCGATCAGGTTTAGGAAATACATCATCACTGCAATGCCAAGTCCCACACCTGCGCTGCCTTTGCGAAGAAAAGCTGAAATACCAAAGCAGATTCCTGCTAACTCCAGCTGAAGCAGATAATAGGCAAGATGCATAAGACTAATTTCTTTCCATGGAATGGTCTCTCCGATAGCAGCTATGGAGCCAACAGCCAGCACATAAATGATGAAATTCATCGCTGTGATCTCTATCAACACGGCAACCAGCTTTTCCGTAATAACCCTTGTCCGACTAACCGGATGAGTCAGCAAAAATTCCGCTGTTTTGTCTTTTTCTTCTTTACTCAGAATACCAACGGCACATAGAGCCGCAAAGAATGCTCCGCCCAGTCCCAGCACATTGCCGCATTCAACAGAATAAAACCCGGTAAGCGTTCCAAAGTTTAACCGATCCATACCGAATGCCTGGGTAAAAGAACCCATGGAGGCAAACACATCGTTGACACTTTCCATCTGCCCCTTCATTTCAGGGAACAGAAAAATGCAGATCGCCATAAGAAATCCAATAGAGGCTGTCCATATCAAAAATGAGATCCTTCCCTGCCTAAGCTCATGTCTTACAAGTGTCATACCGTTTCACCGTCCTTTTCATAATAATGCATAAATACTTCCTCAAGATCCGGCTCCGTAACCGTAAGGTCATTCACCTGACCGGAAGATAACGTGCTAAGCAAGCTGTTCATATCACCGTTGTACAGAAAGCTGATGGAATTATCCGAATCCGTTCTGTCTTTCACACCACTAAGCTGATCTAAGTTCACATTGCCTTGAATGGTAACGCGCTTTGCACTTGTTTTAGCAAGTTCATCTACACTGTTGCATGCAATGATCCTACCATCACGGATGATCGCCGCACGGGTACAGTTACGCTGGATTTCTGAGAGAACATGGCTGGATAATAGGATCGTAGCGCCATCCTTGTTTCTCTCCTGTAAAATATCAAAGAACTCTTTTTGCATCAGCGGATCCAAACCACTGGTGGGCTCGTCTAGCACCAGAAGATCCGGTTTATGCTGCAACGCACATACAATGGCAACCTTCTTTCTGTTGCCAAAGGACAGGTCATCTACCTTTCGGGATGTATCAAGCTGCAAGCGCTCACAAAGTGATTTTGACTCCGCGTTGCAATCTGTTTTCCGCAGATCGGCGGACAGTTTCAATACATCCTTTACTTTCATTCCCGGGTAAAACAATGCCTCCGAAGGCAAGTAGCCGGTACGCTGTATAATGGACTGCTTTTCTTTTGTAATATCTTTTCCAAATATCATTGCGCTGCCTGAAGTGGGGGCGATCAGTCCCAGCAAGGTCCGGATCGTCGTTGATTTTCCGGCACCGTTGGGTCCAATGAAGCCAAAGAACTCGCCCTGTTCTACCGTCAGGTCAAGGTCAATGATTCCTCTTGCCTTACCGTAGTATTTCGTAAGCTTTGTTGTTTTAATGATTTCCATATCTCATCACTCCTTTCGAAGATATATACTCTTCCAAAAATTGATCAGCTTTGTAAAGCCCTGTTCCATCTCTGCCATATCTATATTCCCTCGTTGGACCATCTCCCAGATATACCCTTCAGAAGCAAAATACATGTCCCGGTACATCATCTCAATATCCAATCCGGGGATAAACTGTTCCGGATCCATATTCATCCTTGTTTTATCCGCCTTCAGATTGAAGTACTTATGGTAGCTTTCCTGAACGGCGGCAGAAATCTCTTCATCTTTTTCATAAAATGCCTTGATGGTAAAGTTTCCCACATCCGGATAACGATGAATGATCTCCATCTTAGCTCGCATGCCTCTTTCCATGCTTTCAAACATATCCTTTTGTTCGTAACAGCCGTATTTTGTAAGATATTCGATGGTTACCTCAGCACATTTGTCCCATAGAAACATATACAACTCTTTTTTGTTGTGAAAATAATGAAAAAGCAAGGATTTGCTGATGCCTGCTGCATCCGCGATCTCACTCATAGGACTGTTTTTATAGGAATTTTGGGAAAATACCAGATACCCGGCATTTATGATCGCCTGTTGCTTTTCTTCGGGCAAGGCAAAGAATCTTTCATTCATAGCTCATCCTCCGTTAACCGATTCGGTCAACTTCATTGTAAGGCCATTGACCGATTTGGGGAAGACCCTTTCTGAAAAAATTATCGGGAAAATTGCCGTTACCTCCTGTAACATTTTTTGATGACAAGAGGCCGTAATTTTTTTGACTGATGAATGGATGATCGACAAATGCATCCAAAATTTACCGCTTAGACAAAGGAAACCAAGGAATCAAGCGGTAAGTTTATGTTGTCTAATGAGCGAACACATTCAAAACCTACGGCTTAAAGAAGGTAAAAGGGTGGATTAAGCGGTAAATATTTGCTTTGGGAGATAGAATTAGTTTCGAAAAATTAAAAGAATACTGCTTGCATCATTCAAAATGAAGAATGAGCGGTAATCTCCACAAGCCCCGGCACATCGGGGATTCGGTCTTAAGCTTCGCGACCGTCCGCTCAATTCGGTCGTCCCCCGGACCTCGTGGTCTTACGCTTCGCGACCGTCCGCTCAAATCCGAGGTCCCCCGGACCTCGTGCTCTACGCTTCGCTCCGGTCGGCTCAAATCCGAGGTCCCCCGGACCTCGTGAGCCCCGACCAACTCCGTTGTCCGGGCTTCGCGTCAGCGGTGGTTGATGGTAACAAAAAAAGACAAGCAAAAGCTTGTCTTTTTTGTTACCATGAGACATCGGGGATTCGAACCCCGGACAACTTGATTAAAAGTCAAGTGCTCTACCACCTGAGCTAATATCCCATTTTGTTGAGAGTGCGGATGCCATCGGCTTCTGCCTTCTCATAACTGGGCTAACCAGATTCGAACTGGTGAATGCAGGAGTCAAAGTCCTGTGCCTTACCGCTTGGCGATAGCCCATTATTCTTTGACACTGTATTCCTCTCATCCGGAACAGTCCCAATAGGGTGGATAGAGGGATTCGAACCCTCGGCCTCCAGAGCCACAATCTGGCGCGCTAACCAGCTGCGCTATACCCACCATAACCTAAAATTGGAAAAATATAATAGGAAATTCATTCGAACTTCCTATTACATAAAAAGAACGTGCTCGAAGGGATTCGAACCCCCGACCCACGGCTTAGAAGGCCGTTGCTCTATCCAACTG
>JBJEKY010000108.1:0-2102 GCA_051878875.1 Lachnospiraceae bacterium
AGAAGCATGAGAGGAGATAAAAATGGAGAATAAAAAGCGTTTGTTTACATCGGAGTCTGTCACAGAAGGGCACCCGGATAAAATGTGTGATGCAATATCAGATGCAGTGCTGGATGAATTTTTAAAACAGGATCCTATGAGCCGAGTGGCGTGTGAGACGGTTACCACAACAGGTCTGGTTTTAGTAATGGGAGAGATTACTTCAAATGCATATGTGGATATTCAAAAAGTAGTCAGGGATACAATTCGGGAGATTGGTTATACAGAAGCAGAGTATGGTTTTGATGCAGATACCTGTGGTGTGATGACTGCTATTGATGAACAGTCTACTGATATAGCCATGGGAGTAAATAAAGCGCTGGAGGCAAAAGAAAACACGATGTCCGACAATGAAATTGAAATGATCGGAGCTGGTGACCAGGGGATGATGTTTGGATATGCCTCTAATGATACAGATGAGTATATGCCATATACCATTTCATTGGCCCATAAGCTGGCATTGCAGTTGACAAAAGTGAGAAAAAATGGAACGCTTCCGTATTTAAGACCTGATGGAAAGACGCAGGTAACTGTAGAGTATGATGAATATGATAAACCGTTTAGGCTGGATAAAGTGGTACTTTCCACTCAGCATGACCCGGAAGTAACACAGGAACAAATCCATGCGGATATCCAAAAATATATATTTGACGAAATCCTGCCGGAAGAAATGGTGGATGAAGAAACGAAATTTTATGTTAATCCCACAGGCCGTTTTGTAATCGGCGGACCTCATGGAGACAGCGGGTTGACGGGACGGAAGATTATTGTGGACACCTATGGGGGATATGCGCGTCATGGCGGTGGAGCTTTTTCAGGAAAAGATTGTACAAAGGTTGACCGTTCCGCATCCTATGCAGCCCGTTATGCAGCAAAAAATCTTGTGGCGGCAGGATTGGCTGAAAAATGTGAGATACAGCTATCCTATGCAATCGGTGTAGCACAGCCCACCTCCATTATGGTGGATTCTTTTGGAACAGGGAGGCTTTCTGATCAGAAGCTTACGGAAATAGTGAGAGAAAATTTTGATTTTCGACCTGCCGGTATTATCAAAATGTTGGATTTACGAAGACCTATTTACAGACAGACAGCATCCTATGGACATTTTGGGAGAGATGATCTGAATCTTCCGTGGGAAAAACTGGATAAAGTGGAGACATTGAAGACATATCTGCAACAGCAATAAAGAACACAGGAGGTTTATGAAATGAACGTTGCGATTGTAACAGACAGCAATAGTGGTATTTCCATACAAGAGGGAAAAAAACTGGGTGTTTATGTCGTTCCGATGCCAGTGATTCTGGAAGGCAAAATATATTATGAAGGAGTTGATCTGACCCATGAAGAGTTCTATCAATATCTATTGGAACACAGGGAGGTTTCCAGCTCCCAACCTTCGCCTGCTGATGTAACAGATATGTGGGATGCCCTGCTTGCCTTCGGATATACGGAACTCGTTTACATCCCAATGTCCAGTGGGCTAAGCGGTTCTTACCAGACTGCGCAGGCTTTGGCACAAGATTATGAGGAAAGAGTGCAGGTGGTGGATAACCATCGCATTTCAATCACACAGAGACATTCCGTGAGAGATGCACTTATATTGAAAGAAAAAGGATGTTCTGCAAAAGAAATAAAAGAAATTCTGGAGCAGACTGCTTACGAATCTATTATCTATGTGGGAGTTGAGACACTGGAATATCTGAAAAAGGGTGGACGGGTCACTCCGGCAGGTGCAGCGATGGGAAGTATGTTAAACATAAAACCACTCCTTATCATTGCCGGTGAACAATTGGATGCCTACACAAAAGTCCGCGGTACAAAAAACTGTAAGAAACGTCTGCTTACGGAAATGAAAAAAAGTGCAGATGAGTTTCATAAAAACGGTGATGAGATCTATGTGGGTGTAGCAGGGAGCTTTGGCAAAATGGAAGAACAGCAGGAATGGATGGAAATGGCATGCGAGGTATTTGCAGGGGAAGATATTAACTATGATCCGCTGACATTTAGTATCAGCTGCCATGTAGGACCGGAAGCTTTCGGCATGGGGATAAGCAAGAAAATAA
>JBJEKY010000109.1:0-11652 GCA_051878875.1 Lachnospiraceae bacterium
AAACAAACAAACTCTACAAGACTTTAGTAGAGGAAGTAACTGTAAAAGTTCCGGAGAAGGAAGAGCCGGTTGTAGAACCAACAAAGGCTACATTGACTGCTACAGGTGTCAAAGAACTCAAAGTGGAATTTGATAATCCGGTTGACACAACTGTTGCAACATTGACTATTACTAAGGGAACTGCCCAGCCAACAACAACAGTTACTTGGTCAGAAGACAAGAAGACAGCAACTGTAACTATGGGTGGTAAGATCACAGAGGGTACCTACACAGCAACATTAACTGGTTACAAAAATGAGATTACTGCAAGTGTTGCGACAAAAGATGAAACAGTTACAGGTTTTGAGATTGCTGAGAACTTAATTGCCGTAACAAGCGGAACGGCTCAGGTTCGTTACTATGTTCTCAACCAGTATGGTGAGTATATGACACCTGCACATGATCCATCCGTAAATACTTCTTTTGGTACTACCAGTTTTTCACAGTCAGCAAGTGCAACAAGGGTCGGTATTATTGATGTCACTATTTCAATCAACATGTTAGAGATTGAAGGTACTACTGGTACAATCGTTTTAGTTGACAAGGACAATGGTGCAAGTACAACAAAGACAATTAAATATTCTGCAAAGTCTACCGCAACAGAGCTTACGGTTGAAGGATTATTCAATACTTCAAAACAGGCATTCCAAGATATGACTGCTGGTGAAGATGCAAGTACATATCAGTTGTTATTTACAGCAGTTGATCAGTATGGAAACACTTTAGATGCTGATGATTTGAAATCATCGGGTAAGAGTCCGTTAACATTCACTGTTATTGGTGGATTAACAAATCTTGCATATACCGCTGATGCATTAAAGAACGTTACTATCAACGGCAAAGATTATATTGCAGCAACATTTAATTCCGCAACATTAGCTGCTGGTACAGCAACAATTACGATTGTTAATCCAAATGCTGGTTTATTATACAGCAACAATTTCCAGGTTGCTTATGGTAAGACAGTTAAGAGTGTTAATATTTCATTAAAGAACTCTGTTTATAACAAGGAAAAGAATGAACTTTCTTATGAAGTTATTGACACTGAAGGTAATCCAATCACATCCTATAAAGAATTAGATAGCTTAGTAAAATTTGATTTAGGAACTCAGGCAGGTGCCATCGATTGGAAAAAGAAAACAGATGGAACAGCAGCATTAATTTTTACTCCTGCATATACAGGATGGAAATATTCCGAAAACAAGAAGGAAAGCACAATTTACAGCATTTCTACAACTGCAAATTATAATGTTACTGAGAAGTTTGTTATTAATAGCTTCCAGTTTACAATCAATGAGGAACGTGAGCTCGTTGCTGTTGCTGGTATCCTTTCATCCACTCCAACATCACTTGGTGCAACAGATAAATCAACAAAAGTTTATGCTGATTATATTATCTACGAAGATCAGTATAGTAATAGAGTTGACTCTAGTGATGTAAGTAGTGTTGCTGTAGCATCATTTGATACCTTATTCTCAACTGGTGTAGCTAACTTAAATGTTGCTATCGAGGATACAACAAACTATGCATTAGATACAGCTAAATTAGCATCAAAGGATGATTATGGATATTATTACACAATTTATCCAACTGATCCTACTTATGTTGGCTCAACTGCTGTATACTTAAGATATGGTGCAGCTGCATCTTCTGCAAACTATGATTATAAGTATTCACATTCAACTGTAGTTACAACAAACAGTGGTGCTGTTTCTAACTTAAAGGTTGCTTATGTAGCATATGGATATCAGATTGCTGCAACTACAAATGTACCTGTAACGGCTGATGATTTATGGGGTATCAAGATTGTTGGTGCTATTAATGGAGCAAATACAACAATCCCATCTTCACAGTGGGCAATCGAATCTGTGACTGCACCTGCAATTACTACTGCTGATGTACTGAAGGGTGAAACCACAAAGACAGGTACTGTAAACTTTGTTGTTTCTACATATGATACAAATGGAAACGAAGTAACCAATGAGGTATCCGCGGAATTTGAGTATTCTGTTGACGACGCAAAAATTGTAGAGGTGAGCAGTGTTAATCCAACAACATTTACTGCTGAAACACCACTTGAACTTACTTCTGTTGATTTGTTAAAGAGTTTTACATATACTGATCAGTACGGAAACACATATGCATACGATGAAAATGCAAAAAACGTGGATGATGCAGATGATGACGGCGAAAGCGAAGAGCTTGGTTGGTATCTTGATTACAGCTATCCAAACGATGGTGGATATGGCAAGTACAATGCCGACGATGTATTAGTAGCAGATGCTGAAATGAACAGACTGTTTAGTAGTGTTAAATTTACTGTAGCTGTTACTGACGCTGATACTCTTGCAACAAATGTTAAGACAGTTAAAACTGTCAAGAGCGGAACAAAAGATATCGTTGTTACTTTTGTTGCTGCAGACACTTATACAGTAGAGACTACTATCATAGTTAACGGTGTTGAAGAAGTATCCGTTCAGAAATATACGATTACAGAATAAAGTAAGAGCATTTTCAGAGAAAAAATCATCAATAATAATGAACAAGCCGATTGAAGATGCCTTGTTATGGACTTTAAGAAATTCTGATTTTATCAAAATCCCCTCCTTCAGAAGTGATGGAGGGGATTTCAATTTTTGCATAATAAGATATACAGGGTATGGCAATTGCCACACCCTGTAGTGATATCTCAACAATAATAATCTGTCTGTTACAAATTACACATTAAATTTAATTTTCATTAACTGAGTAACTGTCATATCACCATAAGTAGCTGTTACATATAACACAACTTCTTCATTAGTCTCTCCGGTAATAACAATACTGTTAGTATTGTTGCTCTTGATAGATAATGATCCGGTTGCACCAGTATAAGACTTAACAACTACATTGTATTTGATTCCAGTTAAATCAAATCCAGAGTCATTACCATACTGATCTTCGGTATAGAATCCTTTGATTAAATCATCAGCTGTGATTGTTGTAGCAGAAGTACTTGTTGCTGAAGTAATATCTACAGTGCCTGTGGATAATTCTTCGATATAACTTAACACTTCATCCTCTGTTGAATATTGATATTCAGCAGTCAGTACAGTAGAAACTGGTTTGCTTCCATCTACTGTATCTACAGTAACTTCAATCTGTGCAGTCTTAGTCATCTTGCCTTCGTTCGTTGTGATTGTCTTAAATGTATCTCCAGAAATTACATACTGTGTTGTTGGGATTGTACATGTCTTTCCACCTACAGTTCCGGTAACCACAATGTTGCTAACTGTCAATCCTGCACTAGCGTCATTTGCGCTAATTTTGATCGGATAGCCATAGTTTACATAAGCAATTTTTAAATTTGTAGCTTTAGATGCATCAACACTATAGATTGTGAAGCTGTAGTCAGCATTTGAAGCATCACTCGTAAGTGCTTCGTTATACTTTAAGCTAATCGTTGCGCTGCCTTCCGCTGATCCTGCAGTAGCTACTGTGTATCTGCTATAAGAATCCGGACTAGATAATGTCGCATCGCTTGCATTTGCAAATGCGCTTGCATTTGTTGTATCTGTGATTGCAAAATGAATATCTCCTGCTTCAGGATAATTCTTCATTGACTTATTCATGGCATTACCATACTGGTCTTCAATCACTAATTTGCTTAATGCAAATTTGATATCATTAGTAAAGGCTGCTGCTCTATTCACGTCGCTTGCAAGTCCGGTTATAGCTACAGGCTCCCTTGTTGTATATACGTTGAAAGTAAATGTTTTAACTACAAGTTTACTTGCTGTTGCTGGGTTACCCTTAACAGTAATAGTATAAGGTTTGCTCAATCTATTGTTTGTTCCAGAGTATCCTGTAGCAGCAGGTGTATAATATAATTTTGCACTTCCATCTTTCTGCTTGTCAAATGATAATGGATCGGTACCAAAGTCAATAAGTGTATTCAGTGTAGCATAATCTGTAATAGCGTTCCCTTCAGTATCAAGAACTTCAAATTCCATTTCGTTTGCATCTTCTGCATAAATTGTGTCTTTAGGCGCAATGGAGATGCTTTTAACCAGTGTTCCGTCGCCAATCTGAATTGTTGCTGTTCCAACAATACCCATTGTGCTATTTACAATGTTTAATGCGATAGAACCAGCAGTTGCTTCTGATCCGCTAGCAAATTTTGCGTCAATTGCCAGATGCTTTTCGTCGTCGATTGTAACTTCTTTTACATTTGATAATGTTGTATCCAAAGTAACATTTGTAAGAATGGATGCAGGATTGATGGTAATGCCATCGGCTTTGAATGCCGCTAATGTCATATCGGTACCATACTGGTTCTTAGCATCGAAGACCAACTGATATTCTGCAGCATCATCACCAGCTGTAATATCCATCATTTTTCCTTTTGTTGTGTTGTACATACCCAAGAAGTTGATTTCTTTTGTTGTAGCATTTGCAGAATATGTTACTGTTGTTGTGGAGTTTACGCCAACTTTCTGGTCAACCAATACGATTGAACCAGATGTTCCCACAATTGACATCATCTGGGAAATTCCACTAACAGTTAATAAGCCATCACGTTTTGCAGATGCAGCAGTAGTTTCGGCAACAGTACCAAATGTGGATGTAGCACTAAGAGTGCCTGGCATAGCCATTCTTTCACCATACTGGTTAAGTGCACGATATCCGATAACTGCCTGAGCGTAGGTTGGCCCTGATGTATCATATGCCACAGTCTGAACCAGATTTGTACCAACAGTTTCAAGTGTTGTTAAAGTCTCGTCCTTCGTATCAACGGTTAAAGTAACATCTTTATAGGTAACAGAGTATGTTCCTTCAGTTATCTTTGAACCTAAAGTGATGGTTACTTCTGTTCCGTTTGAAGTAACGCTGGCAACGTTAGGAGTAGTATCGCCTTTTTTTACTTTAATATCTTCAGCTGTCACTTCTGCAGTCGCTGAAAGAGTAGCTGTCAACACTTTGGAAGCAGTAGCTTTTAATCCTACCAATTCAGCTTCCTTTGGTTCTTCCTTCTCAGGTACTTTTACAGTTACTTCTTCTACTAAAGTCTTGTAGAGTTTGTTTGTTTTCTTGCCGTAAACTCTGACAGTGAATTTTCCGGTATAGTTTTCTTCTTTCTCTCCGTAGGTAACGTAGAGATTCATTGTCTTTCCGGTTCCGTTAATCTTGGTTGTCTTTGTAAGAGCCTGTTTGTTGTAAACAACTTTTTCACCGGATACGTTTCTTGTTACTTTTACGTAACATCCCTTGCTAACACCTTTTAACTCATACTTGAAAGTAACGCCGGACTTAACGGACTTTTTGTCTGTTAAGCTGTACTTTGTAGCAGCCTGAGCGCTAGTGCTTGGTGCAACAAGAGATAAAACCATAACTAATGACAGTAAACCTGCCAAAAGCTTCTTGCTTAAACTTGTATGCATGTTAAGCATTCCTCCTTCATTGTATGTATTGTATAAAAAATTGCAAAAACGTTTTCTTATTTAAAGAGTGATTTATGGGAAAAAGCCTTGGAAAGCCCGAAAAATCAGGTTTTCTATTGTTTTTTCGTTTTCTCGAGAAAAAAGACCGAGAAAAGAAGTTTACCTTGGAAACTCTTATTCATAGAAAGTTCATGAATTTAAAATGTATCAAGATCTGATTCATACCAATGGTGAAAAATAATTTAAAGCAAATTAAATTTTTTCAATCACATATGTAAAATAGGGAATGCAAAGGCAGAGAAAGGATTTAGAAAAATTTTATGTTTTATTCGATTTATGGTTGGGTATTTTTCTGTTATAATAATCCTACCATCGAATTGCCGCAGGGATGCGGTAGATTTTTTTCAGGCAGAAGCCGCAAACGGCGATCTTTTATATTTCAGAGTTCTTTCTATAAAATAGTTCAATCAGGTCATGAGGTTCTTAAGGCAGTATTTCATTGCAAATCCCCGGCATCATGGTAAAATGAAACTAAACGAAAACGCTCAGGTAGTGGCTTTTGCTGAAAAGTAAGGAATACAAAGGAAAGCGAGGGCTATGAATGGGCGAAAAAGATGTAACTGAGAAACTGTTGGAAGATTACGAAGATGTGTTTGCGGATATCGTGAACGGAGTGATATTTAAGGGTGAACAGCGGGTAAAGCCGGAATCTTTGCGAGAGTCAGCTGTCCGTTCCCAGTATAAAGCAGATGGAGAGATGCATGAGCAGGAACGGGATATAGCGAAGTACTGGACAGACTCCGAAGTTGACATAGCGTTGTATGGTCTGGAAAATCAGACGAAAGTAGATCGGGCCATGCCGTTGAGGATCATGGGTTATGATGGGGCCGGATACCGGAGGCAGGTGCGAAAGGGTAAGGAGAATCAGAGATTCGTACCAGTGATCACATTGGTCTTGTATTTTGGGACGGAGCATAAGTGGAGAAAACCTCAATGTTTAAAAGATGTGATTGAGGTACCGGAAGGTCTTGGCCACTACGTAAATGATTATAATATCCATGTGGTCAATGTAGCCTGGCTGACGGACGAGGAAATTGATCGGTTCCAAAGCGATTTTAAGTTGGTAGCCCGGTTCTTTGTGGAGAAGCGCAAAGGTAATAAGGACTGGATGAAGGATAACAGACAGGAAATGGTTCATGTAGATGAGATCTTAAAACTTCTGTCAGTGATGACAGGGGATAAGGATTATGAGGAAATCATTAAGAATGGCGACACGAAGGAGGTTCATAGCATGTGCGAAGTATTACAGTATTATAAAAAGCAGGCAATAGAGGAAGGACTAAAGGAAGGAATAGAGCAAGGAATAGAGCAAGGAATAGAGCAAGGAATAGAGCAGGGAATCGCTCAGGGAATAGAGCAGGGAAAGAAGGAAGTATTAATTGATCAAACTCTGGATTTCCTGAACGACCTTGGACCTGTGCCGGGGGATCTGAAAGAGAGAATTTCGGGAGAGAAGAATTTGGATGTACTGAAGCGCTGGGTGAAACTTTCGGCCAGAGCATCCAGCGTGAACGAATTCCGGGAGAAGATGTAAAAATTCCGAGAAATCACACTTTTTTCATGCTTTTTTCTTAAATAAAGGCTACAATACTTTTTACAAGATATTGCGTATTAGTGTATTCCTCCTACCACGTAGATGGTTGAATGAAGGTTCTGAACGCAATATCTTTTTTTGTGTAGCAATGCCCGAAATCTTGAAAAGGAGGAAAACAATCGGGTAATTTATCCTAAATTTAAGAAAGAGAGGAAGAGAAATGATTTATGTAGGAATCGATATCGCAAAGGATAAGCATGACTGCTATATCACCAATGAAGACGGAGAGGTATTGTTCAGCGTATTTACCATTCCGAATAACCGGCGGGGATTCGATGATCTGTACGAAAAGATCATGTCTGTGGCACAAGATGCATCTGAGGTAAAAGTGGGGCTGGAGGCCACCGGACACTACAGCTACAACCTTTTAGGTTATCTGGTGGGTAAAGAACTGAAAACTTTTGTGATCAACCCGCTACATACCAGCTTTTACCGGAAAAGCTTAAGCCTTCGGCGTACAAAGACAGACCGTATTGATGCTCATACCATTGCCAGCATGTTAATGTCGGATGTAGACTTGAAATCTTATTCGGATACACTGATCAGGACAGACGAATTGAAATCCCTTACCAGGTACCGGTTTGATCTGGTCCGGGAGCGGGCAAAACTTAAGACTTCTGTATCCAGACTGGTAACGATCCTGTTCCCGGAGCTGGAAAAACTGGTGCCCACCATCCACATGGCATCCATGTATGCCCTTTTGGTAAAATATCCTACCGCGCAGGATATTGCAGGAACCCACCTGACGAAGCTGACCAAATTGCTAAACGAGGCTTCCAGAGGGCATTACGGAAGAGATATGGCGTTGGCGATCCGGGATGCGGCCCGTAATTCCATCGGAACCAATATGCCGGCAAAGTCATTGGAACTTAAGCATACCCTCCAGCTGATCCGTGAGATGGACGCGGGAATCGGCGAGATTGAAAAAGTGATCCGGCAGATCATGGATGAGATCAATTCACCGATTTTGACCATCCCGGGGATCAATTACGGTATGGGAGCCATGATCATCGCGGAGATTGGCGATTTTCACCGATTTGCTTCTGCCGATAAGATCCTTGCCTATGCAGGGCTGTCCCCCTCTACCTACCAGTCCGGTAAAATCGATTCCCCCTATTCCCACATGGAAAAACGTGGATCCAGATACCTTAGGTATGCACTTTTTAATGCTACGAAGTACGTTTGTAACTGGGATCCGACGTTCGCGGCTTATCTGGACAAAAAGCTTTCCCAGGGTAAACACTATAATGTTGCCATATCCCATGCAGCCAAAAAACTTGTCCGGGTGATGTACCACCTGGTGATGTGTAACGAAGAGTATAAGGGTATTCCCGTAAAAAGTGGCTCCGGAAGAAATATGGTGATCGAAGAGGAATTTCTCATGGAGGAGGATTTACAATATGAAGAAACAGATACGGCTAACGGACAACCGGTAGCATAGTCAAATCTGAAAGAAACAGGCCCCAAATCGGCTTCCGGGAATACTTTATAATAGTATTATTTATGGGGAGGAGTCATGGAATATGTTTTTGCGTGCCTGCAGTGGTTAAAGCAGTATGGCTTGTTTCTTTTGTTGGGATGCCTGGCAGGATTGCTGATCTATAGACTGGTCAAACGTTATCGGACCATTGAAACTGTACGTAAGATGACATCAAAGGAAAAAGCGGAAAGGTTAAATGAACTGGCGGAGCCGTTTGGATATGGATACGATGAGAGAAAGGATCTTTTTTATACCCGGACAGATGCCTGGCAGCGAAGATTCGGTTATCGAAAATTATATGATGAGGCAGCACTTGGTACCTGCATGATCATTCATTGCCTGCCGGTGTATTTTGACTACGAGGGCAAAACATGGCTGATGGAATTCTGGAAAGGGGAGTACGGCATTACTGCCGGATGTGAAGTGGGTCTGTATCATGCGGATACCGTGCTTTTGCCGGGTCAGTATGCCCGGGCGCAGTTTGACGCGGTTTCCGATGAGGAAATGATGGATATGAGTGTTATGCTTCTGGAACGTACCAAAGAGTTGCTTTCCTTTCGGATGAGGCACTGGTGGCTGGCTTGTTTTGCGGTGGGCAGACATGAGCTGCCGGAGGATTTAAGAACGATTTACCGATTGCGTTTTCCTACATCGGAGATGAAACATGCTTTTATACAGGGGCTGTTACAGACCGGTTTTCTGGGAAAAAATGTCCATTCTACGTCACCGTCCACCTTGCTGCTTTTTCACAATCAGGAAAATTCGCTGCCCTTTACCGGGGTACGGGGCTGGCAGAAAAAGTGGATCCATATGTATAATGGACTGCTGTGTAAGTTGTATCTGTGGTATACCGGACCATTTGAGGTACAGGGGGAGCGGATTTTGTTCTTATATAAGCAATTACCGCTGGTGGTCCGACATTCGTTAAAGCGCAGGAGGAATCGCTATGGGGTATAAACATCGTTTAAACCGGGCATTTGAGGATGCACCTGTGCTGCCCGTTAATGAAAACACCCGCTATATCCTCATGAGTGACTGTCATCGTGGAACCGGGACCACGTACGATACCTTTATGAAGAACCGTCACCTGTTTTTAGCTGCGCTACAATATTATTATAGAAGAGGATATCATTATATTGAATTGGGGGATGGGGATGAATTATGGGAAAATCACAAACTTTCCCAGATACGGCAATGCCATGAGGATTGTGCTATGTGGTGGAAGTGCTTTTTACGGCAGGATCGGGCGCACAGTATATACGGAAATCATGATATTTCCTTTCGTTCGGTAGCCCCGGAGGCGATCGTGCTAAAATCGGCGGATGAAGAAATTGTGATCGGATTGGTGCACGGACACCAGGGAGATTTCTGGAACAGCACTCTGTGGCCGCTTAGTGCATTTCTGGTACGCTACGTATGGAAACCACTGGAGCGCCTGGGAATGAGTGACCCTACCCAGGCCTCGAAAAACTACCGGAAAAGCGGTCGGATAGAGAGGCGTCTGGAAAACTGGGCAAAAGAAAGTCAGATCACCTTGATCTGTGGTCATACCCATCGCGCCAGGCTTCCCGGGGAATCGCTGCAGAAAAGTGAAACGGAAGGGGTACCGTTAAAGGAGCTGAAAGGTGAGTACTTAAATACCGGAAGCTGTGTACATCCTTATGGGATCATGGGGATTGAGTTAAACGGCTACCGGGCCTGCCTGGTGAAGTGGCGTCTGGCTGTGCAGGAAGATGGCCGGTTATATGTAGAACGGGTGGTAGTGTAAGTTACCCCAACACTCTCTTTGTCAATTCAATGAAATCTTTGGCCGCTGCGGTAAGGTAGCGGTCTTTATTATATGCAATGGCCAGGGTTTCCGTGGTGGAAGAACTCTGTAACGGATATAGGTCAATGTTTCCGGTATCGATCGTGTTGGCAGACAGGGTCGTAGCACCCTTTAGGAACATTTCCGGGTATACGGCGATGCCCATGCCCTGCTGTGCCAGTGCAAATGCGGTCTGGATATTGGCTGTTTCCAGCAGGATGTGGGGATTTACATGGTGTTTCTTAAAATAAGAATCCAGGATGGTACGGATGCGGTCTCCTTTTTTTAATAGGATGAAAGGCTGTTCCTGAAAAGCAGCGATATCTACGTGCTGGTGAAAGGTCTGCCGCATGTGTCCGCACTCATCCCCATACATTTTTTCCATGATAGACACCGGAACCACCAAAAATAATCGGTCGGAAGAGATCTCTTCGATGTTGGCATTTACCGTGAAAAAGGGCGTGAAACCAAGCACCAGATCCACATCTCCGTGCTGCAGTCGTTCTTCCAGATCTTTGGCGTTCGCCTCTTCGATTTTTACATTGATGAAGGGGTGGGTGCGGTGAAACTCCGGTAAAAGCACAGGCAGCAGGGCCTGACCACGGGTATAGGTGATGCCGATGATGAGTTCTCCCTTGATATTTCCACTGATGTCGTTGACTTCTGCAAGGAACTGGTTGTGGAGGTCTAAGATCCGGCCGCTGGTTTCCACCAGTCGCTTCCCGGCATAGGTCAGCGTTAGATTAGGACTGCGCTCAAACAGCGGTGTACCCAGTTCCTGCTCCAGCTTCGTGATGTGATTACTCAGCGCCTGCTGGGAAATATGGAGGCGGTGAGCTGCTTTGGTAATGTTCATTTCCTGGGTGGCTACCAGAAAATAGTGTAAATTGGAAAAATTCATGGAGAAGTTCCTTTCTTTTGTGAAAATACCCGAACCGGCGCCGTTTTGGCGCCAGCACCATTTGGTTGTCGGGCAGAAAGCTCTATAAAATAAGAATACCTCCGGGTTTATGGAATGTCAATGTGTCACAACTATTTAGTTGTGGAAAAATGTACAAAAAAAGTGTTTTGATTGGCTATTTTATAGTGCTATTATAATACAGGATTCATAAGGTGGTAATAAAGTGATTACAGATAGGATTCCAATCACGGAACAAAAAATAAGGAAGGGTAGAAACTATGGCACAAAAGAAATTAGTACTCAATTCTGCATGGTGCAAGGGCTGTGGGATCTGCGAGGCATTTTGCCCCA
>JBJEKY010000110.1:0-11510 GCA_051878875.1 Lachnospiraceae bacterium
CCGGATGCTGCCTGTGCATTTGCATATACTTTTTCGAAGACTTTCTGGGCACTTGCCATTAATCTTTCTTTGGCTGCCTTCATTTCGCCAACCTGATCTTCTGTCATCTCTTCAGCATTTGGATGAGCTTCAACCATATCCTTCAATGCTTTCAGATCAGCATCTACAGCGGATTTGTCAGCAGGATCGATCTGTGCTCCCACTTCCTCAAGTGCTTTCTCTGTCTGGAATACGAATGCATCTGCATCGTTACGTGTATCGATGGCTTCTTTTCTCTTCTTATCCTGAGCTTCAAACTCAGCAGCTTCTTTCACTGCTCTGTCGATCTCGTCATCAGACATGTTAGATCCTGCAGTAATAGTGATGTGCTGCTCTTTTCCTGTTCCAAGATCCTTAGCAGATACGTTTACGATACCGTTGGCATCGATGTCGAATGTTACTTCGATCTGTGGAACGCCACGACGTGCTGGTGGGATTCCATCCAGACGGAACTGTCCTAAGGACTTGTTATCTCTTGCAAACTGTCTCTCACCCTGTACTACGTTGATATCTACTGCTGTCTGGTTATCTGCTGCAGTAGAGAAGATCTGGCTCTTCTTGGTAGGAATGGTGGTATTTCTCTCGATCAGTCTGGTTGCCACGCCGCCCATGGTCTCGATAGATAAGGACAGCGGAGTAACATCCAGAAGAAGGATTTCGCCGGCACCTGCATCTCCTGCAAGTTTACCACCCTGAATGGATGCACCGATGGCAACACATTCATCCGGATTTAAGGACTTACTTGGTTCTTTTCCTGTTAATGCTTTTACTTTATCCTGTACAGCCGGGATTCTTGTAGATCCTCCAACCAGTAATACCTGACCCAGATCGGATGCGGAAAGTCCTGCATCACGAAGAGCATTGGTAACCGGTGTAGCGGTTCTTTCTACCAGGTCATGTGTTAATTCATCAAATTTAGCACGGGTTAAGTTCATATCGAAATGCTTTGGACCTTCGCTGGTTGCTGTAATGAATGGCAGGTTGATGTTTGTTGTAGTTGCGGAAGAAAGCTCTTTCTTTGCTTTTTCTGCAGCTTCTTTTAATCTCTGAAGTGCCATCTTATCGCCGGAAAGGTCAACGCCCTCTGCTTTCTTGAACTCTGCTAACATCCAGTCAACGATCTTCTTATCGAAGTCATCTCCACCCAAACGGTTATCTCCGGAAGTTGATAAAACTTCAATGACACCATCACCGATCTCAATGATGGAAACATCGAAGGTACCACCACCTAAATCGTATACCATGATCTTCTGCTCATGCTCATTATCAAGACCGTAAGCCAATGCTGCTGCTGTCGGCTCGTTGATGATACGTTTTACATCCAGTCCTGCGATCTTACCTGCATCCTTGGTTGCCTGACGCTGTGCATCGTTAAAATATGCCGGTACGGTAATGACTGCTTCTGTTACTTTTTCTCCCAGATATCCTTCTGCATCTGCTTTCAGTTTCTGAAGGATCATAGCGGAAATCTCCTGTGGAGAATACTTCTTATCATCGATCACAGCTTTGTAATCGGTACCCATTTCACGTTTGATGGAAGAAATGGTCTTCTCTGCATTGGTCACTGCCTGACGCTTTGCCGGTTCACCAACCAGACGCTCACCTGTTTTGGTAAAAGCGACGATTGAAGGTGTTGTTCTTGCTCCCTCTGTATTGGCGATAACCACCGGTTTACCACCTTCCATAACTGCTACACAGCTATTTGTTGTTCCTAAATCAATACCTATGATTTTTCCCATGATTTTTTCCTCCTGTCATACTTGACTACTTCATATCTTAAACTCTTTGTTAACACTTTTAATTTGCTACCTTCACCATACTATGTCTAACTACACTTTCGTGATACAGGTAGCCCTTCTGAAACTCCTCCACGATCTCATTCTCACCGAAGTTTTCATCCTCCACATGCATCACTGCATTATGAAGATTTGGATCAAACTCTTTTCCCACCGCTTCAATGGGTTTCACTCCGGCTTCTTCCAGAACAGCCATCATCTGCTTGTAGATCTTATCCATTCCGTCTACAAAAGAATCCGTTCTGTTTTCTTCCGGAACAGCCGCCAGGCCACGCTCGAAGTTATCGACTACCGGAAGGATCTTCTCGATAACGTTCTTGGCTCCCAGATCAAACATCTGGCTTTTTTCTTTTTCCGTTCTTTTACGGAAATTATCGAATTCCGCCATCTGTCTGGTCACCCGGTCTGTAAGCTCGGCGATTTTCTCGTCTTTCTTATCCTGTTTTTCTTTTTTGTCTTTCCGTCTGAATTTGGAACCTTTTTCTTTCTCGCCTTCTTCGGAATCTTCTTGGGTTTCTTCTTTAGGATCCTCTTGAGTCTCTTCTTTTGTATCAGAAGTACCCTCTTTGGTTTCTTCTTTGACGTTTTGTCCTGGATCTTCTTTCACATCCTCAGATGCTTTGTTTACGGTTTCTTCTATGTTGTCCGCTTCTTCAGGGTTCACGTCACACTTTCTTTCTACGTCTGCCACTTATATTTCTCCCTTCTATCCATCCTGTGGTTCTTTCTTAAACGCAACATCCAGTTGCTCTTTAATATTTTTCAAGCTGTCCATGACATGCTCATAATCCATACGTTTTGGCCCCACAATACCAATATGGCCGGACATTCCGTTGCCCAGATCATACGTAGCTGTTACCACGCTACAGTCCTGCATAGTCTGTACTTTGGACTCACTTCCGATATATACCTGAATTCCGGTTCCTTTCGGATCACCTTCCACCTCTTCCAGAAGTTCTTTTAACTCTGCCTTATCTTCAAAAGCGGATAGCAAAGCTCCTGCTTTCTCGGAATCCGCCAGTTCCGGATATTTGATCAGATTATTGGCTCCGCTGGTATACACCTGCAGTTCCTCATCTTCCGAAAAAGCCTCTGCAACAGCATCCAGAACATCATTCACAATTCCCGAATAACCACCGGATTGTTCTTTCATTTTGGAGATCACCCCTAAGTTGATCTCCTCTCTGGACAAACCGTTTAATGTAGTATTCAATAAAATGTTTAACTTCAGAAGCGTTTCATTATCTATAGTTTCTGCCAGGTCAATGATCTTATTCTTTACAATATTGCCCTGCATAACGATCAGTGCCACCAGCTGCTTTTCTTCCAACAGGGACAACTGAATAAATTTCACTTTACTGCCTCTTGGATCCGGTGCTGTGATCATGGTGGCATAATTGGTGTTCACTGCAAGGAGCTTCACAACCTGCTGCAGCACCTTTTCCATTTTCTCCGTCTTCTCAATGACGAAGTTCTCCATTTCTTTTACTTTCTGGTCATTTTCTCCCAAAAGTTCATTCACATAGAACCGATATCCAAGATCGGAGGGAATTCTTCCTGCGGAAGTATGTGGCTGTAAAATGTACCCCATATCTTCCAGATCCGACATCTCATTACGGATCGTCGCTGAACTTAAGGAGGCATCCAAAAGTTTGGAGATCGTCCTGCTTCCCACCGGTTCACCGGTCTCTAAATAATTACGAATAATCAGCGTCAGAATTTTCTTTTTTCTGTCGTCAAGTGGCGGCATTTCAACCTGCATACTCATTTGTTCCTTTCACCTTTCTTCGTTTGTTAGCACTCAGTAAAAAAGAGTGCTAACATCTATGAATAAACGATACCACCTCATCTATTCTTTGTCAACACTCTTTCGATATTTTTTTATATTTTTTATTTTGTTAATATTTCTTTAAGAATTCCGGCTCCGTTACATATTTCTTCCTTGTGAAGTCCGCCGTAGGAAAGGATCAATGCGTTCTCTTTTCCCGGCACCGGATTCACCTTCACCCCATGCTTGAACGCCTCTGCTGCCACTTCCCGGCCTTGCTTTTTGTTCTGTAAAATAAGAAGGAAGTGGGTCCCTGCATCCGTACCGGACACCTGAAGACTTTTCTCCGTCAGCCCCAGCTCTGCTAACAAAAGATCTCTCTTTTCTTTATATCTTTTCCTCATCCGGTTCAAATGCCGCTCAAAATAACCCTGCTGCATAAACTCCTTAATGGTATGTTGCTGCACTCTGGCCACCGTATTGGAAAAAACGCCGCAGTTTTCGATATACCGCTCCATCAGTTCTCTGGGAAGTACCATGTAGCTTACACGCACGGAAGGTGCAATGCTCTGGGAAAACGTTCCCAGGTAGATTACCCGGCCTCCTTCATCATTTCCCTGCAAGGCAGGAATTGGACGCCCCCGGTATCGCAGTTCACTATCGTAATCATCTTCTATAATGTAGCGATCCGGTTTCTCATAAGCCCATTGCAAAAGCGCGAGCCTCCTGTTTAACGGCATCACGATGCCGGTGGGAAACTGATGGGATGGCATGACATACACCAGATTTGCTTCCGTATCCTTCAGCTTCTTTACATCCATTCCGTACTCATCCATTGCCACCTGCATAATACTGCAATCTGCACTACAAAGCACATGATGTGCCTGACTATACGTAGGGTACTCCATGGCAACGATATTCCTTCGGTTCAGAATCCGGAGTAATAACATAAGAAGATAGTCGTTTCCGGCTCCGATGATGATCTGTTCCGGATCGCATTCCACTCCTCTTGCTCCCCTGAGATACCGGGCGATTTCTTCCCTCAACCCGTACTCTCCCAGCGGATCTCCCCCGGAAAGATATTGCTCCTGCTCGCTTAATACACTTCTGCCGATCCGCCGCCATGTATCTGTCGGGAAGCTTTCCTCGTCAATTCCTCCGGCAGTAAAATCGCACACTAAATGATCCTGCTTTCTGGCTACTTCTTTGACTTTCTTTACTTCAACATTTTTAGGTAATAAAAACAGGCCTTCAATGGTACTGACACGAAAGCCGCTTCCCACCCGGGCTTCAATGTATCCTTCCGAAGCCAGCTGATCGTAGGCACGCTCCACCGTATTTCTGCTGACTCCCAGATTTTGCGCCAATAAACGGGTAGACGGTAATCTCTCCCCCGGGGAAAAATCACCGTCTATGATCTTCTTTTTCACATATCCGTATAACTGTTCATACATGGACAGTTTTCCATGACTGTCCAATTGTAAAATAAAGTTCACTTTAATGCTCCGCCTTACCTGCTTTAATGGATGCAATGATCTCATTTTTAAGATCCAATGCCTTATCCTTGGTTCTCCGGTTCACAGACTGGGAAGTCAGAATAGACTGCAGGAACTTGGATGCGGTTTCCAATTTACCCATTTTATATGACATCACTGCCATGAGATAGTCTACGGTAGACTGTTCCATACCGCACATTGGAAAACTCTCTGTAGCAACCGCCTTCATGAATCCTTCATAGGCCTGCACGTAATACTCCTGCTCTTCCTTTTTGACTTCTTCAATAACCTTGGCATCTAACGGTGTTTCATTCGGAAGCTGCTCTGCCTTGCCACGTAACAGCCATGACATGTTCAGGCAAAGGTAAGCCCGCTCGCTGATCCGTCCTTTTTTGGCAATGCAGTTAAACAATGCCAGCTTATAGCGATCCAGTGCCTGATCATAGGTGTAAGTAGCACACTCTTCCTCCTGAGGATTTCCCTTAAACTTTGAGCAGATATTCTCCTCAATGAGTTTTCGCTGTACACTGGTCAGATCCTCGATACTTCTGCTTAACGCCGTATATCCGCAATAAGGGCAGGACCAGACAGAATATTTTAGCGTATCTATATACTGATGTCTCGGTCTTAGATCCTGATCTGATTCCAATCGTTTTACCCTTCCGCTCTTTACCTGCTTCACCTGATAGGTTTTCTCACAGATTTTACAACGCACCGTCTTATTCAGGAGAAAATCTTCTTCCTGCGGAATGTTTTCTTCCTGTCCGGCAGTATTGTCTGCCTGTACCTTTTGTTTCTTTTCTTCATCAAAGATGTTCATATTCTGGTCCGCCGACAGACCAAATTTTTCCAGCCCTGACAGTAAATTCATAAGTTCTTCTCCCTCTTACTTCAGCTTGATATGTTGATGTGTAAACAAATGATCCTGGCAATACTCATAATTTCCTTCACACTTGGAACAATAACGGAACTGCAATGTCGGGTCATCTTTTTCGGTTCTTCCGCAAATAGCACATTTGTGCTTGGTGGCACCGGTACTCTGGTCTACCTGTCTTTTGAACTTTTTCTTTCTATGGATCTCATGTGGAGAATACTGTTTCAGATTCCGTGTAGTCAGATAGAAAATAATGAAGTTCAGCAACGAGGCAATGATCGCTGTCCTGGTAACCCAACCGGATGAAACAATCTCATACAGCGAGATCAGCACGTACACCAAAGCCAACCATTTCATCTTGATGGGGATCAGGAAATAAAGTCGCACTTCCATTTCCGGAAAACACACTGCAAATGCCAGAAACAGGGACAGATTAATGTAGCTGGTACTAAAAAGACCACTCATGGGAATAGCTGTATGATAGATCGCATACATAATTCCGTAGAGAATGAGTGCCGCCACATCGGTAAAAAGCAATCCTCCAAACATATACAGATTAAACTTAAACGTTCCCCAGTAATACTCCAGCTGGGTTCCGATCTGATAATAAAACAACAGCATGATCAATGCAAATATGCTGACATCACTGGGAATAAAAATCCAGCTTACCAACCGCCAGACCTGACCTCTTAATATATAATAAGGTTCCAGACTGAGATAACTAAGGATTCCCGGAGCAATAAAGTAAAGCACCAATCCCACTCCGTAAGCCCCGATAATATAAGTCATCAAATGTGGAATACTGTACTTTCCCAGTTTCCGCTCCAGTTTGTACAAAAAATTCATGACAAATCCTCCTAATAGTTACAATTATAGAATCCCATGTATTTTTTGTCAAACAATCCTTGTACTCTAATCATGAAACTTTTATAAAGTGTTTGTTTTTTGCTTTGGGCTGTCGTATAATGTAGCTTGTGCTTAGATTACTACATAATAAATAAGAAGATATGGTGAAAGATATGAGTGAAGAAACATTGTATAAACTGGGTATTGATATAGGTTCCACAACGGTGAAGATCGCGCTTCTTGACCCGGAAGGAAACCTTCTCTTCTCGGATTATGAGCGTCATTTTGCAAATATCCGTGAAACCCTTCAATCCCTGGTAAAAAAAGCCTATCAGATTACGGGAGAGGTAGAAGTTGCTCCCATTATAACCGGATCCGGCGGACTTACCCTGGCCAAACACCTTGGTATTCCTTTTGTTCAGGAAGTGATCGCTGTCTCCACAGCTTTAACAGACTACGCTCCCCAGACGGATGTGGCCATTGAACTTGGCGGTGAAGATGCCAAGATCATCTACTTCGAGGGAGGAAATGTAGAACAACGAATGAATGGTATCTGTGCCGGAGGTACAGGTTCTTTTATCGACCAGATGGCATCTTTATTGCAGACTGATGCCTCCGGTCTAAACGAATACGCCAAAGACTATAAAGAAATCTATCCTATCGCAGCACGCTGCGGCGTGTTTGCCAAAACCGATATTCAGCCTCTGATCAATGAGGGCGCTTCCAAGGCAGACCTGGCGGCCTCTATTTTCCAGGCCGTGGTGAACCAAACCATCAGCGGTCTTGCCTGCGGAAAACCAATCCGGGGACATGTAGCTTTCTTAGGTGGTCCGCTGCACTTTCTCCCACAGCTGAAAGATGCTTTTATTCGGACTTTGAAATTGGACGATGAGCACATCATCGCTCCTAAGAACTCTCATCTGTTCGCGGCTATCGGTTCTGCATTAAATTATAAAAAAGATGCTACTATGATGCTTAGCAGCATCGTACATAAATTAGATTCTGATATCCACATGGAATTCGAAGTTGCCAGATTGGATCCGCTGTTTAAAGATCAGGCTGATTATGATGCCTTTTCTGCTCGTCACGCCAAAGCAACGGTAAAAAAAGGCGACTTATCTAACTATCATGGCAACTGCTATCTGGGTATTGATTCCGGCTCCACCACCACTAAGATCGCACTGATCGGTGAAGACGGTTCTTTGTTGTACTCTTTTTATAGCAGTAATGAAGGAAGCCCTCTGGCAACCGCTATCCGTTCCATGAAAGAATTATATTCCCTGATGCCGGAGGATGCCCATATTGTACACTCCTGCTCCACCGGATACGGAGAAGCCCTGATGAAAGCAGGACTCATGTTAGATGAAGGCGAAGTGGAAACCGTATCCCATTACTACGCCGCTTCCTTCTTCAATCCCAAGGTTGACTGCATCCTGGACATCGGCGGTCAGGATATGAAATGCATTAAGATCAAGAATCAGACCGTAGACAGTGTCCAGTTAAATGAAGCATGTTCTTCCGGTTGCGGTTCTTTCATTGAAACCTTTGCCAAGAGTTTGAACTATGAAGTGAAAGATTTTGCAAAAGAAGCACTGTTTGCCCCCCACCCCATTGACCTGGGTACCCGCTGTACCGTATTTATGAACTCCAAAGTAAAACAGGCTCAAAAGGAAGGTGCAACCGTCGCAGATATTTCTGCTGGTCTTGCTTATTCCGTTATTAAAAATGCCCTGTTCAAGGTTATCAAACTGACGGATGCCGCTGATCTTGGAGAAAGCATTGTGGTTCAGGGTGGAACTTTTTACAACGATGCTGTTTTACGCAGTTTTGAATCCATCAGCGGGCGCGAAGCGATCCGACCGGATATTGCAGGTATCATGGGAGCTTTTGGTGCTGCCCTCATTGCAAAAGAACGCCATACGCAAGGCTATGAAACCACAACCCTTGATCTTGCAGGTATCAATGCACTAACCTATGACACCAAACTGACCCGGTGCCAGGGTTGTACCAACCACTGTCTTCTCACCGTCAACAACTTCGGAGAAGGCCGCCACTACATCACCGGAAACCGTTGTGAACGCGGACTTGGAAAAGAAAAGAACAAAGACCATATCCCGAATCTTTTTGAATACAAATATAACCGCCTGTTTGCTTACGAATCCTTAAAACCGGAAGAAGCAAAACGCGGAACCGTGGGAATTCCCAGAGTGTTAAATATGTATGAGAACTATCCGTTCTGGCATACCTTTTTCACCAAACTGGGCTTTCGCGTGTTACTGTCACCACAATCTACCCGAGGCATCTACGAACTGGGTATTGAATCCATTCCCAGCGAGTCTGAATGCTATCCGGCAAAACTTGCCCACGGACATGTGACATGGCTTATCAACCAGCACCCGGACTTCATTTTTTATCCTTGTATTCCGTACGAAAGAAATGAATTCGAAGATGCCAACAACCATTACAACTGCCCTATCGTCACTTCCTATGCGGAGAATATCAAAAACAACATTGATGAGATCACCTCAGGACAGGTGCGGTTCTTAAATCCGTTCTTCGCGTTTACTTCGGAAGAAGTTCTGACTGACCGTTTGGTGGTGGAATTTGACAAAGAATTCTCCATTCCTGCAGAAGAAGTCAAGGCAGCTGCCCACGCAGCCTGGCTGGAACTTGGCAATGTCCGGGAAGATATGCGCCGCAAGGGAGAAGAAACCCTGAAATATATGGAAGAAACCGGTCACCGCGGAATCATTCTTGCGGGAAGACCTTATCATGTGGATCCGGAGATCAACCACGGAATCCCGGAACTGATCAATTCCTACGGCATTGCAGTTCTCACCGAAGACTCCGTTTCCCACTTACATCCCGTAGAACGCCCGTTGATCGTCATGGATCAGTGGATGTATCACTCCCGTCTGTATGCAGCCGCAAACTACGCCAAAACCAGAGATGATCTGGATCTCATCCAGTTAAACTCCTTTGGCTGTGGACTGGATGCGGTAACCACCGATCAGGTCAGCGATATCCTGACCAAATCAGGAAAAATCTATACCTGTTTAAAGATCGACGAAGTAAACAACCTGGGTGCTGCCAGGATCCGTGTGCGCTCCCTTCTGGCAGCGCTGCGTGTGAAAGAAAAACACCATACCACAAGAAATATTCAGCCCGCCAACTATAACCGGGTAGTGTTCACCAAGGAGATGAAGGACAAATATACCATTCTTTGTCCACAGATGTCCCCCATCCATTTTGACCTGATCGGTCCTGCATTTGACACGGCCGGATATAATTTTGT
Organism: Lachnospiraceae bacterium; assembly: GCA_051878875.1. Taxonomy (GTDB): domain Bacteria; phylum Bacillota; class Clostridia; order Lachnospirales; family Lachnospiraceae; genus XBB1006. Next base: position 10,115 of record JBJEKY010000110.1, read on the forward strand.
GGTACTTAATAACGATAACCGTACAGCTATTGATACAGGATTAAAATATGTAAACAATGATGCCTGCTTCCCTTCTCTCATCGTAGTGGGTCAGATCATGGATGCCATTAACTCCGGCAAATACGATCTGAGCAAAACTGCTGTGATCATTTCCCAGACCGGAGGCGGCTGCCGGGCAAGTAACTATATCGGTTTCATCCGCCGTGCCCTGGAAAAAGCAGGACATCCGGAAATACCTGTAATCTCCATTAACTTAAGCGGCTTGGAGAAAAACCCGGGCTTTAAGATCACTTTGCCATTGATCAAACGTGGATTGTATGCCCTGATCTTCGGAGATATTTTCATGCGCTGCCTGTATCGTGTAAGACCTTACGAAGCAGTGCCGGGTTCTGCCAATGCCCTGCATGAGAAATGGAAAAAACGTGTTCTTAATTTCGTTGCGGGACCTAAGATTCCTTCCCACCGGAAGTATAAACAGATGTGCCGGGAGATCATCCGGGACTTTGACAATCTTCCGATGAAGGATATCAAGAAACCACGTGTTGGTGTGGTAGGCGAAATCCTTGTTAAATTCTCTCCACTTGCCAATAACTATGTGGTAGATCTTCTGGAAGCAGAAGGTGCGGAAGCTGTAATGCCGGATCTTACCGATTTCTTATTGTATTGCTTCTATAACAATGAGTTTAAGGTAGAGCACTTGGGAACAAAACCTCAATCTGCAAGAAACGGCCGTCTCGGTATTAAATTCCTGGAGTGGCTTCGTTCTACCGCACGGGATGAATTTGAAAAGAGCAAGCATTTTGACCCGCCTGCACACATTGAAGATCTGGCCCGTTATGCCAGCGATATCGTATCTCCCGGTAACCAGACCGGTGAAGGCTGGTTCTTAACCGGCGAAATGTTAGAGCTAATCAAGACCGGCACACCAAATATCATTTGTGCCCAGCCTTTCGGTTGTCTTCCAAACCATGTGGTTGGAAAAGGTGTCATCAAGCATCTGCGTGCATTGCATCCGGAAGCAAACATCGTGGCAATCGACTACGACCCCGGCGCTTCCGAGGTTAATCAGTTAAACCGTATTAAACTGATGCTGTCTACGGCAGTGAAGAATTTAAATAAAAAGATGGATGCCTGAAGAACTTTGGATATAAAAAATTGCACAAACAATCGGCAACTAAGTTAAAAGAGCGGCAGAAATTCTGCCGCCCTGTTTCTTTTTTACCTATCGTCTAGAGGTGTCGGTATACTCCGGCAGCAAACTACCGTTTTTACCCAGGTCGACATACAACCTGTTCATGAGCTAAAAATTTCATCTTATCCATGTTTTTCGCTCATTTTGACTATTTTTACCTATTCAAAAAGCCAGAATAGCTAAAATCTCAAACAGGAAGAAAAA
>JBJEKY010000111.1:0-11466 GCA_051878875.1 Lachnospiraceae bacterium
CAATTTTTCTCGCGCAGATTTTCAAAATCTGCGCGATTTTTTGCAAGAATCGCAGGGATTTAGCTATTTCAAGTGATTTCAGCTATTTTTAGAGACCATTTTAGCGAAAAATCCAGCATAGAAAAGATTTTTCGCTATGAGCATGCCGGCGTCTGTGCTAATATGGTATCAGATAGAGTTTGTATACAAGAAAGGATGTAAATAAGATACTGATGAAGATAAAATACTGTTTCTTGCAGGGACTATATTGGATGCTATTCTGTGCCGGAGGAGGCTTTGTAACAGCCTATCTGGTGGGGATAGGAGTCGAGGCATCCACAGTAGGTGTGGTGACGGCAACATTTTGTGCCCTGTCGGCCCTGATGCAGCCGGTGCTGGGAAAGCTGGCAGATAAAGGGCGACATTTTCACTGGATCAATCAGCTAAAGATCATGGCGCTGATCACCATTGTCTGCAACCTGATCCTGTTGGTGCAGGAGGAAAGAACGGTTTCTGCCATTTTATTTGGAATAATCCTTTTGTGTTTAAACTGCTCCATGCCCTTTGTAAACGGAGCCAGCTTTTACTACGAAAATCGTGGGTATAAAATGAATTTCGGAGTGGCCAGAGGAATCGGTTCCTTAAGCTATGCTTTCGTTTCCATGATACTGGGAAAATTGATGGCATCTATGGGGGAAAAAGCGGTTTGTCTGACAGGATTGGTGATCGGTGTGCTTTTGTTACTGGTGATCTTTCTGTTCCATGAGGTGCCACTTCCCGGTGAGGATGGTGTGGGATTCGACAATAAGAAAGCCGGTGAAAAAGCGCAGACAGCAGATCCGGTACAAGAGGAGCGAGGAGACGTTGCCGCAAACATAACCTCAGATGGGCACTCCTCCATGTCTCAGATAGAATTTGTCAAACGATACCCATATTTCATGCTGATGCTGGTGGGTTTCCTATGTCTGCTGGCAGCTCACAACATAGCCAATACTTATTTACTTCAGATGGTGCAGCGCGTGGGAGGGGGCAGCGAGGAAATGGGATTAACGTTATCTCTTGCGGCAGTATTGGAAATTCCCGTGATGTTTCTGGTTTCCTCTATTGTAAAACGGTGGCCGGTGAACAAGCTGCTACTGGCATCCGGAATCTTTTTTACACTGAAAATGGTGATTTATGTTTTTGCCACGAATGTATATATGATCTATGCGGCGCAGATATTGCAACCATTTTCTTATGCGCTGTTTGCTACGGTATGCGTTTATTTTGCCCAGGAAGTCATGGATGAAGAGAATAAACTGAGGGGACAGACCTTTGTCAGTAGCTCTATTACATTAGGAGCAGTGTTGGGAAATCTGACCGGAGGAGTGGTAGTACAGAACTTTGGAGTTGGGACGATGCTACAAATGTCGGTGGTGATTTGTTTGATCGGCACCGTGATCATAGGGCTGTTCCATACAAAGGCCGTGTCCGCACATGCAGTGAAATAGAAGACGCGCCGGAGTACGCCCGAAGATTGGCGTGCTGCATCGCATGATTGTTCCTCGCAGTCAAATTGTGATTCTTTGAATAGGGCGAGCTGCCCACAACATAGATTATAGAAATCTCTTAGTGAAAGAATGAACACTCCATGATCTATGTTGTAAAAATGGGTGATACAGTAGACGGCATAGCCGCACAGACCGGTGTTGCAGTACAGCGGATCATCCGGGATAACCAGTTGCTGTATCCTTATGAACTGGCAGTAGGGCAGGCTCTTTTTATTGCAGGGGAGTATACAGATGAGCTTCCGAAGCGGGGGCAAAAGTTCGTTTGCGGCTACGCCTATCCCTTCATCAGTACTTGGGTGTTGGAACAGACGTTGGATTATCTTACGGAACTAAATATTTTTTCTTATGGCTTCACGCCTCAGGGAGACCTGGTGTATCCTGTGCTGGCGGATGAACCGTTGATCCGTCGTGCCTGGAACCATGGAACCAGGCCGATCCTGACTCTGACACCGCTGGATGAAGAGGGGCGTTTTAACAATTTAATAATCCACGAAGTGATCCGCAATCCCGTAAGTTCCCGGACCCTGACCGATAACCTGATCGCTGTCTGTATGGAAAAAGGTTATGCAGGAGTAGATGTGGATTTTGAGTTCATTCTGGCGGAGGATCGGGATTATTTCACGCAGTTTGTGGCCGAATTGACCCGACAGCTGAATGATAATAATCTCAGTGTTTCCGTGGCACTGGCACCCAAGACCTCCAGTGAACAGACCGGCCTTCTCTATGAGGGAAAAGACTATGCGGGGTTGGGGCAGGCGGCGAATCATGTCTTTCTCATGACCTACGAGTGGGGATATACCTATGGACCGCCCATGGCAGTAGCGCCGCTAAACAAGGTGGAGCAGGTGGTGCAGTACGCTCTGACCCAGATTGAAAAAGATAAGATTGTAATGGGGATTCCCAATTATGGGTACGACTGGCCCTTGCCCTTTATGCAGGGCGAAACAAAAGCCACCACCATCGGAAATGTGCAGGCTGTGACAATTGCCATAGAAAATGGGGCCTGGATCCAGTTTGACGAGATTGCCCAGAGCCCCTTTTTTGAATATTGGAAAAATGAGCCGCCTGTGCAGCATGAGGTCTGGTTTGAGGATGTAAGAAGCCTCCAACAGAAATTCCAACTGGTGGAAAAATACGGCCTTATGGGTTGCGGCTATTGGACAGTAATGCAATGGTTTTTGGCTAACTGGCTTCAACTGTCCGAGAGTTTTTACTTCGGGGGAGAATCCCCGGAATAAAATGCACTATGGTTGGAGGATCATTGCGGAAGCCATAACTCCCCGCTTTGCGCCCGTGTTTCGATGGGAAAAGAAAAGCTTGGGGTTGCATTTGGTACAGACAGGGTGACACTCCATATGGTCTGGACGAATGCCCTCTGCTAATAATTCCTGCTCAATAATGCGTCTTAAGTCGATATAAGACTTGATACCTTTACGGTACATAAATTCCTCATAAGAGGAATCTTCCTGTAAAAACATCTGCGCTACGTCCTCATCTACCTCAAAACAATCCTGACAGAGGGAAGGACCGATAGCTACCAAAATATCTTCCGGATCACAGCCGTAGTTTGATTTCATTGTACTGATCAAACTGCGGCTTATGTTTTTTAAGGTACCCATCCAACCGGAATGCGCTACACCAATAACCTTTTTGATGGGATCGTAAAACTGGATCGGAGTGCAATCCGCGTGGGCGGTAATAAGACCAATGCCGGGAACGTTTGTGACAAGCCCATCAATATCCTGGAAATCCCTGGGGCAGGTTACACCCATACCGGCGTCCTCTGCGGTCACGACCCTGACATTCGTCGTGTGGGTCTGGGCAGCGGTGACCAGATGGTTAAGATCGGTATTCAGGCATTCCGCCAGTCGTCGATAGTTTTCCCGAACAGCTTCTTCTTCATCTCCGGAGGAAAAGCCGAAATTCAGGGAAGTGTAATAATCGGTGCTGACGCCGCCGTTCCGGGTGGTGAAGACCGCCTTGATCGGGTGGTTGTGAAAAATCGAAAACTCGTAATAAGCCACTCCGTTAGGAGCGGTAATTACATCTGATGCTACGTACTTCATGTCTGACTCTCCTTTTCGTTTTTTCTTATTTGCTTTTTGGTATATATTAAGTCTGCGCGTTTTTCTTTGTGCTGTCAAGTGTATTTACATACAAGTTGTCTGTATGGTACAAGTGTGTCGGTATAAATATCTCCCCCTGTATGCAAGATGCCGGTGGAAAACTCCACCGGCATCTTTGCGCGAAGAAACAAATGAAAAAACTGTATTGCGAATTAATTTAGAAATGATCTATGTAAAATGTCATTGCGGATCCGATTGGTCCTGAGCCGAAGTCTGATCCTGAGTCAGGAAATCAGTATCCGTGATCACGTGGATGGCGGTAATAGTTCCGTTTTCATCAAATGTGATCAAAATCAGAGACCCTTCCGTAATATCTGACAAGGAAACAGGCTCCTCGGTTTCTTCTTCCGGCATCTGTCCGTCGTGGAATTCGTCGCCTTTTTCTGCGGAAGAATCGCTGGGATCCTGGGCAAAATTATCGGTGGATTCCTGATCGGAAGATTCAGAATCCGAACTGTCAGAAGAACCGCTGGCAGAGCCAAGATCCGGCATGTTGCTGGCTTCACCTATGTTACCTTTTTGCCGATCGCCACCCCTAAAGAGTGACATCAGTGTACGCTGGGTTGCGGTAAGCAGCATGGATTCATCTTCTATAGTCAGAGTTCCTGCAACATACGTTAAACTATCAAGATCTAAAGAAAAATCCTTTCGACCATCCGGACGTTTTTGGTCGTCGCTGCCCGGCTCTTCGGGCGCCTGACCTTCTTCGGGTTTCTCAGGAGCAGCTCCGTCTTCCGGTTTTTCCGGGGGAGTTTGCTCGCTTTCGGATTGTCCATCCGTCGTTGAATTTCCCTCACTTTCCGGACGCTGTCCGGGACCTGGGAACTCGATATCTGAAAGGTCGGCTATATCTAAAGAAATGGTATTATCTGAAATGCCGGTTACCCGGCCTACAATGGTTGTGGAAGTCAGTTCCATGTCACTGGCTTCGGTGAATGCAAAAGTATTTTCAGAAGAAGTGGAAGTATCTGAAGAATTATCTTGGGAGGATCCTTCTGCATTACCGGAAGCGGAAGAGGTTCCACAGCCAGTCAAACTGGTGAGCAAAAGAGATGTGATCATCACTCCTGTAACAATTGGTTTTCTAATTGATTTCATATTTTTACCCCTTTGCAAATCTAAGGTGTTTGCTTTTTGTTGTATGATATTAATTATAAACCTGAGTCTGAAGTGCAAACGAAGGGAATGTGAAGATTAGGAAAAGACTATCTGAAAATAAAAAATAGTCGATATAAAATATACCTGAAACTTTTTGGGCAAACTATCCATCTAAAACTATAAACACACAGTTAGGAGGAAACGAGGGTGAATTTCACACCGGCAAGAACCAAGGAAAAGCAAGTAGAAAATGTTCTCTTGTCAGAATACAACCGATATTATCGTCTTGCTTTCAGCTACGTACATAACGAAGCCGATGCGTGCGACATTGTTCAGAACGGTGCCTACAAAGCGATCCGTGCCAGCAAAAACCTGAAAAATATAGAATACGCCGGAACCTGGGTTTACCGGATCATGTTAAATGAGATCTTTGATTTTTGCAGAAAACGCAAATTTGAATCCATAGATGAACTGGAATGGGAACAGGGTGTGGAAGACACCTATGAGAATTTTGATCTGAAGGTGGCCATGCAGACTTTGTCAGAACAGGAACGCATGATTGTGGAATTAAAGTATTTTGAGGGATTGAAGCTGGAAGAAATATCAGAACTGATGAATTTAAACGTCAGCACGGTGAAAAGCAAGCTGTACCGCAGCATGAAGAAACTGAGGGTGCAGTTAGAAGACGATGTGGCATTTTCGTAGAGAGGAGGAAATGTACATGAATGACAGCCAAAAGAGAACAGAAGAGAACATTCAACTGGAAAACAACAGAAAAATGTTTGCTAATATGAAGCAATCCTACAATCAACAGACCATGCCGGAAGACGAAGTAAAGCGGATGCAGACAAGGATCATGGAAGCGAAACTGGTCAACCGTGCCGAAAGCAGAAGGAAGGTTGCCAAGGTTGGGCTATCTTTGGCAGCAGCCGTGGCGATCGTTTTGTTTGTCTTGCCAAATACATCCCAGAGTATTGCCTATGCCATGAGTAAGGTTCCGGTAATTGGTAAGGTGGTCGAAGTAGCTACCATCCGGGAATATAAGTATGATGATGGAAAAAGCGAGGCCGACGTAGAAGTGCCGGAGATTTCCGTTACCGCTTCCACGGAAGATGGAGAAGAAGCAGAAAACGATGCAGAACTGTCTGAACAGTTGGAAGCCACAACCAAAGATATCAATGAGCAGATCGCTCTTATTACAGACCGGATCGTGGCAGAGTTCAAAGCAAATACCAAGGATGACGTGGGATATCAGAATGTGATGGTAAAATCCGAAGTGATCGAGTCTACCGAGGATTATTTTACCTTGAAGCTGATCTGTTACCAGGGAGCCGGCAGTGGTGCAGAGTGGGATTATTACTATACCATCGACTTAAGCACCGGTGAGCAGATGAAGCTTTCTGATCTGTTTGTAGAAGACAGCGAGTATCTGCAATTGATCAGTGATAACATCAAAGAGCAGATGCGTCAGCAGATGGAAGAAGATCCGGATGTGTCCTACTGGGTTGACGAGGAAGAAATTCCGGAGTGGAATTTTGAAGAGATCACAGAGGATGTGAATTTCTATTTGAATAAAGATGAGAATATCGTGATCTGCTTTGATGAAGGAGAAGTAGCACCCATGTATATGGGCTGTGTGGAATTTGAAATTCCTAAAGAAGTCACAGAAGGTATAAGAAAGTAGCTATTCATATAGTTCCTCTATAACGAAGGAGGCTGTAGCCCATTCGATGAAGAATCGTGGGCGGCAGTCTTCTTTTTATTTATACAAAGCGGACATGCTGGCAGGCTCATCTTGTTATGGAAAAAGAAGAGCAAAATTTTTCCCGGAAAAACATCACTCAGGGTTAAGTTTTGCCCACCTTGCTACGATAAATAGAGTAGAAAGCTACGGATGTAACAGCAAGTCCGCGGGAAAAAGAAAGGAGATGCCTATATGCGTATTGATGCTTATAACCAGGTTAGTCAGATTTATCAGACACAGAAAGCTGCAAAAGCACAGAAAGCCTACAAAGCAACAGGAAGTTTGGCAGGCGCTGATCAATTGCAGATTTCCCAGACCGGTAAGGATTATCAAATTGCAAAACAGGCAGTCGCAGGAGCTTCGGATATCAGGGAAGATATAGTGGCCCAGATGAAAGAAAAAGTTACGCAGGGAAGCTACAATGTGGACACCGAAGATTTTGCAAGTAAGTTACTATCAAAGTATAATGCGATTATCTAGGAAAGAGGAACTGTAATTGGCTAGTATCATGGACGAGTTTATCTCGATTTTGGAACAGGAAAACGAGGTCTATCATAACCTTGCAGAGCTGTCAAGGAAGAAAACAGACTGTATCGTATACGCGAAGATCGAAGAGTTATCCAAGATCACGGAAGCGGAACAGGCAGTGATGGAACAGTTGATGAAGCTGGACAGAAAACGAGTAAAGGTCCGTGAAGAGATGTCCAATATCCTGAAAGTACCGGCAGAGAGCCTGACACTTCTCAGCATGGCCAATATGTTTGAGAAACGTCCGGAGGATAAACAGAAACTGTTGGATTTAAGAGAAAGGCTTCGGTTGACGCTCATTGAAGTTGCACAGGTAAACAAAGAAAACGAAACCTTACTGAAACAGTCGATGGAGATGTTGGAGTATGATATGAACCTTATACGAAGCACGAAAGTTGCTCCAACCACGGCAAATTATGATAAGAATGCTTACAGCACCGAGACGATTTTGCCTGGTGGCGGTTTCAATGTAACACAGTAACGACCAAAGGAATGGTTCGCGTCAGTATTGGCGCGAACCTTCGTAGGTAAAAGGGGAAAAATAATTGCCGTCAGTCAATGACGGTCATTCGATTTGAAAGGATGGTGAACTGGGTATGGCAAATGGAATGGGAAGTTTGTATGTAGGTAAATCGGGACTGACAAGTGCCCAGAATGCCATCAATACTACAGGTAATAACTTAACCAATGTAAATACCAAAGGATACGTAAGACAGCAGGTTCTGTTCACCGATATGAACTACAACACCCTGTCTGTGGCAAAAAAAGATGTGACCACAGGACAGTCCGTGAACATCAAACAATCCGGTTTGGGTGTCAGCATCGGAGATGTGGTTCATTCCAGAGACCTGTTTTTAGATAAATATTACAGAACAGAATCGGGACGGCAGATGTTTTACGAAACCTGCTACAGTACCACAAATGAGATCTACGAATTCTTGCAGGAAACAGAAGGCGAAGCCTTCCAGGATGTGCTGGCAGATCTGAATGAGGCGATCCAGGAGCTGGCAAAAGACCCGGGATCCAGTGTAAACCAGAATCTGGTGGTACAGAAAGCATCCCTCTTCGTGGAACGTTCCCAGGCCCTGTATTCGGGACTGCAGGAATATCAGTTAAATATGAACAAGCAGATCACGGATACGGTGGATCAGATAAATGATCTGGGAAAACAGATTTCGGAACTGAATGAAAAGATCCGCAGAGTAGAAGCCGGTGGCGTAGAAACCGCCATGACCCTGCGTGATGAGCGGGATCTTCTGTTAGATGAGCTGGGAACCCTGGCAAACATCTCTTATTCGGAAGTTGCTGACGGTGTGGTAAAAGTGAAGCTGGAAGGTGTAGACTTCGTGGATGAAGTAACCTGCCACGAAATGACCACACGAAAAGATATGATCACCGGATTCGAAACTCCGGTATGGAAAGAGTTATCCAATTTTGCAAAAGAACAGTACGTGGATGTATTTGATTTTAACTCCGATATTTCCACGGAATTGAACACTGATATAGGAAAATTAAAAGCGCTGGTAATGAGCCGTGGAACGGATGTGGCTGATTTCACGGATATTGTGGGCGTAACGGCGCAGGAATTTAATGATACCACAGGATTGTCCAGCATCCAGACAGTGGAGGCGCAGGTGGATCACCTGGTGAGAACCGTGGTAAAAACCATTAACGATATTTTATCGCCTACCACCACCAAATCCATTACCGTAAACGGAGTGACACAGGAATACACCGTTTGGGATGATGAAAACGGAACTGTGGGTGCGGACGGAAAAGGCCCCGGACAGGAGCTTTTCTCCAGAAAAAGCGTATCCCGTTACACCGAGATGGTGGATGATGATGGAAAAACATGGTATGTGTATAACGAGGAAGATCTGGGAGAGACCCAGTACGATGCTGCAGGAAATGCCATCGCCAAAGATACCGCTACCTTCTATAATCTGTTGAACTTAGAGGTGAATCCGGTTCTGATCGCAGATGAGACCAAGCTTCCTACGTTTAACCTGGATGGAGAAGTGGGATACGATCTGGCGGATAAATTAAAAACTGCCTGGAGCGATGCAAATATTTCTCTGACTCCGGGATCTACCATGATTTCTTTTAACGATTATTACGATAACATGGTAGGGGCACAGGCTTCCAACGGAAACGTTTTTCTGGGTGTATCCAATACCCTGACCTCATCGGTGACGTCCATCGGAAACCAGAGAGAGCAGGTTATCGGTGTATCCTCTGATGAGGAATTATCCAGTATGATCAAGTATCAAAGTGCTTACAATGCAGCAAGCCGGTTTATCAATACCATTGATGCCATGATCGAGCATATCATTACACAGTTAGGCTCCTAAAGGGAGGTGAGTAGATGCCATCTACATTTTTTGGATTAACTATCGCGGGATCAGGATTATCTTCCTACCAGACCGCAGTCAATACAACAGCAAATAATATTGCCAACGAGAACACCAAGGGCTACTCACGTCAGGAAGCACTGTTGGAAGCATCCTCTGCTATTCGCATCAATGCCAAATACGGAAGTATGGGAAGCGGTGTGGAAGTGACCAAGATCCAGCAGCTTAGAAATGAATATTACGATCTGAAATATTGGAGTAACCAGGCAAAACTGGGCGAGCAGTCCACCAGAGCCGAATATTTAAGACAGATAGAGACTTATCTTAAGGATGAAGAGACTACGGTGGACGGAAACACTACCACCGTTGGATTCACCTCTATTTTCGGAGACATGTTCAATGCCCTGGATACATTAAAGACAGATGCGGCCAGCCTGACCACACGAAATGCATACATCAGTCAGGCACAGAGCCTGGCAGACTATTTTAACAGTGTCAGCACACAGCTGTCCGATCTGCAGTCTGAGGTAAATGAACTGATCGCTACCAAGGTGGATCAGATCAATGGAATCTCGCAGAAGATCGCAAGTCTCACTAAACAGATCAACATCATTGAACAGCAGGGAGCTTACGCCAGTGAACTAAGAGACTCCAGAAGCCTTCTGATCGATGAATTGTCAGCCATCGTTCCGGTTGAGGTGACAGAAAACGATGTGGTAAACAGTAATTATCCGGATATGTATACCGGTGCCACCAATTATGTAGTGAAGATCAATGGACAGAAACTGGTGGATACCTATGAATATAACCAGCTGGTATGTGTACCGAGGCAGACCAGCAATCAGATCAACCAGATGGATGTGGACGGATTGTACGATATATACTGGACCGTGAACGCATCTACCCAGGAAGCCAGCAGCATGAAGCTGGAGTTGAATTCCGATTCCATGTCCGGCAGCCTGAAAGCACTTTACGATATCCGCGACGGTAATAATAACCAGTCCTTTAGCGGAACCGTCACGAAAGTGCCGTCTAATGAACTGGACCGTCCTTACAAAGTGACCATCAGCGATCCCAGTATTACCGATCCGCGGCAGATCACGATGCCGGAAAGCGGGATCATTACCATAGGAAATAAGGACTACTATTACACCGGTTATACGCTGAATCAAACCACGGATAAAACCACCGGCGAGATCAGCTACAGCTACGAATTTGTACTGGGTTCCCAGGCAGACGGCAGCCCGGCGGATCTGGGAAATCTGAAACGTGCCATGGGAAGGGATGCTACCATCGGATGCGATGTGGATTTCATGGGAATCCCGTATTATCAGCAGCAGTTAAATGAATTCGTAAGAAATTTCGCCCAGGCGTACAATGATATCTCTTTACAGGGAGTAACCATTAACGGAGAAGAAAGCGAAGCTTTCTTTGTGGCAAAGGATCTGGTGAACGGGGGAGAATATGATTACGACCTTCACCAGGCGGGAGCCATCACACAGGATGCCGATGGCAACGATGTGGTTTCCTATAAGAGCGGTTATTACTATAGTTACTTAAATGCCAAGAATTTCAGTGTGGCAGAAGAAGCGCTGAAAAATCCGGATTCCATCGCAACATCAACCTTAGAATCTTGGACCAATGGTGTGGATTCTTATGATATCATTGAACAGTTGGCAGAATTAAAGAATAAAACCGATATGTTCCGGGGCGGCAAGTCTGCAGACTTCCTGCAGTGCCTGCTTTCAGATATTTCGGTAGATACCCAGAAGGCGGAGATTTTTACCAAGAACTACGAAAACTTGAATTCCGCCATTACCAACCAGAGAATGAGCGTCTCCAGTGTAGATAAAGACGAAGAGGCTCTGAACCTGGTAAAATTCCAGAACGCATACAACCTGGCATCCAAAATGGTCCAGGTTCTGCAGGAAATGTACGACCGGTTGATCTTAGAGACCGGTGTATAGTCCGAGGAGGGAAGAAAATGAGAATTACCAATAGCATGATCACTCTGCATAGCCAGAATAACATCAATACCACCAAGGGACTGGTGGATACCTATAATGACCAGATGACCAGCCAGAAGAAGA
>JBJEKY010000112.1:0-2023 GCA_051878875.1 Lachnospiraceae bacterium
CTTGCAGCATCGGTAATGGTATCACCTACCCGGGTATCCTTTACATTTTTCAAAGACGCGGTAACATAGCCTACCATTCCTGCTGATAACTCTTCACAGGGGATGAATTGTCCGGCACCAAAATAGCCCACCTCCACGATATCGGCAGTGGCTCCTGTTGCCATCATGCGCATTTTGGTTCCCACCCGCATGGACCCTTCCATGACACGGCAGAACACGATCACACCTTTATAGGAATCATATAAAGAATCGAAGATCAGCGCTTTTAACGGAGCCTTGGGATCTCCTCCCGGCGCCGGGATCTTGGTGACAATCTGCTCCAACACCTCGTCCACATTCAATCCTGTTTTCGCTGAAATCCGGGGAGCATCCTGGGCTTCGATTCCAATGATATCTTCAATTTCTTCCACAACCCGATCCGGATCTGCACTGGGCAGGTCGATCTTGTTGATCACCGGCATCACATCCAGGTTATGATCCAGGGCCAGATAAACATTGGCCAGAGTCTGTGCTTCCACACCCTGAGCCGCATCTACTACCAGAATGGCACCGTCACAGGCTGCCAGACTTCTGGATACTTCGTAGTTAAAATCCACATGCCCCGGGGTATCAATGAGATTAAAAATATACTCCTGTCCATCCTGTGCTTTATATACGGTACGGACCGCCTGGGATTTGATGGTGATTCCTCTCTCTCGCTCCAGGTCCATGTTATCCAATACCTGTGCCTGCATCTCACGACTGGTGAGCAGACCGGTTTTCTCTATGATTCTGTCAGCCAGGGTAGACTTACCGTGATCGATATGGGCAATGATACAAAAATTTCTGATCTTACTCTGGTCCATGGTCTTTCCTCCAATTCAAAACTTATCTTATCTATTTTACCATGGATTAGCGATAAATTCAAACATTAGCCGATAAATGCAGCCCTCTCTTACTTATTCCTTTCGCATGCGGCAAACTTCTCATAGTACTCCTCCGCCTTTTCTTGCGTAAGCTGAAAATGCCTCTGTAACTTCCCGATGATGCATTCCTGGGACATGCTCTCTTCCAGGTTATCCAACACCAGAGCTTTCATTCCACGCTCCATGCCACGTTCCTCACCCTCGGCGATACCACGCTTCATACCACGTTCCTCACCCTCGGCAAATCCATCTTCAAAAATACAGGTTCCCAAACTAAACATCTGCGACTCCTCCTTCTCACTAAAACACTCCTCAAAATCAATATACTTTGATAACTTCTCCCTGAAACCCTCCTCATGGGGATACAGGATCAGATTCAAAAAATGCAGTACATCCGGTTCTTCTTCATCATTTTCGCTGTTACCCAAACGCAGGATTACCATAGTCATCAAATCATAATCTTCTTCTTTTGGCTGACAGTTCCCTATGTTTTCGTCATTTAAAAAACGTAAAAAGAAACGCTCATACGATCTTTTTCCGGAATCCTGTCCCGGCAGATCCAGATACTGTAGCATTTCTCCAATTGCCCATAATCCGTCTCTCCCGTTACCACATCCAACTGGGAACTGATGCCCCTTGCCAGATAGTATATCCCCCGTTTTTCAATGGGGTATCCCGGCCTGTAGTCCTTCTGCGGCTCCACATCTATATGCAGGTTTACCGTCACTTTCCCCTTGGACAGTCTAGGATTTTTCGCTTTAAACAGCACATCAAAGAAAGATGTCTTCTCTCCCAATTCCGCAAATTCCGTGTGCTCTCCATCAATGCGGGTGTTAGTCCGTCCCGGAGATACTTCCGTTTCCTCTGAGATGCTGTTTTCTTCAATGAAGTCCATAATCTCGTTTCTGGAATAGCCCTTGTATTCCTCCACAGTACCCTGCAGGATCACTGCAAGGACTTCTTTGTAACAGAGCAGCTTCTTACTGTACTTATCGAACTCGCCGATTTCTTCCATATACTGAAAGGTACTGGCGGCACTGATACTTCCGCTGATCGTTTCTACCATTCATATTACCCGTCTTTCTGCGAAAGACACCAATGCATCATGAAACTGGTGC
>JBJEKY010000113.1:0-54622 GCA_051878875.1 Lachnospiraceae bacterium
ATTATACCAACAGTTCCCATCTGCCGGTGGATTATACGGAAGATATTTTTGATGCTTTGGATATCCAGGATGAATTGCAGACACTTTATACATCAGGAACCGTATTCCATGCATTTCTTGGAGAGAAGCTTCCTGATTGGCAGGCAGCTGCCGGATTGGTACGTAAGATCGCAGAGAATTACAAACTGCCTTACTATACCATGTCACCGACTTATTCCATCTGTAAAGAGCACGGCTATCTGGCAGGAGAACATTTCAAATGTCCTCATTGCGGAGCCAATGCTGAGGTTTACAGCCGTATTACCGGATATTACAGACCGGTTCAGAACTGGAATGATGGAAAGTCACAGGAATATAAGAACAGAAAGCTGTACGATGTGATCGATTTTAAAACCCGTCCCATCGCACCGAAGAAAGTGACTATTACAGAGCAGGATGTTACCATTTCCGAGGAAGACAGCATCAAGTATCTGTTCACCACAAAGACCTGCCCGAATTGTGCGCTGGCAAAAGAAGCATTAAAAAATGAGGATTACATTCTTATCGACGCCGGTGAAAACATGGAGTTGGCCCGTAAATACAAGGTGATGCAGGCGCCCACACTGGTGGTGGTAAAAGACCAGAAGGTTGAGAAATATGTTAATATTTCCAGCATTCTCCAGTATGTGGAAGAAAAAGCACAGGCAAAAGCAGAAAATTTAGTCACTCAATAAGGTATAAGGGGCTACGCAAGTGCGTAGCCCTTTTTCGAGAATATAAGCAGGTAAGGAGAGTAGGATGAAGATTCTGATTCAAAACGGAAGAGTATTAGATCCATCCTGTAACCGGGATGAGGTTACGGACGTCCTGATCGAAGAAGGCGTGATCAGGAAGGTGGGCAAGCAGGAAAGGCCGAAGGAAGATGGTGATATCCGGTGCATTGACGCAACCGGTTGTTATGTGATGCCGGGGCTTGTTGATCTGCATGTGCATTTCAGGGATCCGGGGCTGACCTATAAGGAAGACATTGAGAGCGGATGTGCAGCCGCTGCAAACGGAGGATTTACCAGCGTGTTTGCCATGCCGAATACCAAGCCTGTGGCGGATGAACCTTCTGTGATCCGCTATGTACAGGAAAAAGCGAAACCTACAGGAGTTCACGTATATCAGGTGGGGTCTGTCACCAAGGGCATGCAGGGAAAAGAACTCTCTGACCTTGGCGGGATGTTTGAAGCAGGCTGCAAAGCCATCAGTGAAGATGGAAAAAGCGTCATGGATTCCGGGATTTACCGGGAGGCTATGGAGATTGCTGCGGCCCACAACATTCCGGTGTTTGCCCACTGTGAGGATATCAATCTGGTAAGAGGTGGAGTAATGAACCTGGATGACCGCAGCAGAGCGCTGGGGTTAAAAGGAATCAGCAATGCAGTGGAGGATGTGATCGTAGCCAGAGATATTCTTCTTGCAAAAGAAACCGGTGCACGTCTTCATCTTTGTCACTGCTCTACGAAGGATAGTGTAGAGATGGTAAGACAGGCCAAAGCAGAAGGCCTTCCGGTTTCCGGTGAGGTGTGCCCGCACCATTTTACCCTGAGTAGTGAAGATATTCCGGCAGATGACGGAAACTATAAAATGAATCCGCCACTTCGTACCAGGGAGGATGTAGAGGCACTGAAGAAGGGACTCCAGATGGATATTATGGATGTGATCTCTACCGATCATGCACCTCATAGTGCGGAGGAGAAAAACGGTTCCATGAGTAAGACAGCATTTGGTATTGTTGGATTGGAAACTTCCGTTGCGTTGACCATTACAGAACTGGTGAGAACGGGAATCCTTTCACCTATGCAGATGGCAGCCAAAATGAGCACCAATCCCGCAAGGATCGCAGGAATCCCTGGGGGAAGCCTCAAAGAAGGCAGTGTGGCGGATGTGACGGTGATTGATCCGGAGGCTTCTTATGAGATTGATCCGGAGCAGTTTTTGAGTAAAGGACGCAATACACCCTTTGCAGGCCGGAAAGTATATGGTAAAGTAATGTATACCATTAGTGAAGGAAGGATCATCAAAGAATAAAGGAAAGGAGAAGCGAATCATTCGCGACAAAACCTATGATCAAGAAATTAACCCAGAAAATACAGAAGACCAACGCACCTATCGTGGTGGGATTGGATCCCATGTTAAGCTATATACCGGAGCATATCACCAGGGCAGCTTTTAAGGAATATGGAGAGACCCTGGAAGGTGCAGGAGAGGCCATCTGGCAGTTTAACAAAGCTATTGTGGATGCTACCTGGGAGTTGATCCCTGCGGTGAAACCCCAGATTGCCATGTATGAACAGTTTGGCGTGCCTGGTCTTGTGGCCTATAAGAAAACCGTAGATTACTGCCACGAAAAGGATCTTGTGGTGATCGCAGATGTGAAGAGAGGAGATATCGGATCGACCTCTAAGGCCTATGCGGCAGGACATCTGGGCAAAGTTCAGGTAGGAAACAACTCCTATGCGGGATTTGATGCGGATTTTGCAACGGTGAACCCTTATCTGGGAAGCGACGGGATCAATCCTTTCTTAGAAGTATGCAAAGAAGAAAATAAAGGAATTTTCATTCTGGTGAAGACCTCCAACCCATCCAGTGGCGAGTTCCAGGACCGCCTTATCGATGGCAAGCCGCTGTATGAACAGGTGGCAGAAAAAGTGGCTGCCTGGGGAGAGGAAACCATGGATGGTGATTATAGTAATGTGGGTGCCGTAGTGGGTGCAACCTATCCGGAGATCGGAAAGGCACTGCGCAAAGTAATGCCCAAGAACTACATTTTAGTTCCGGGATACGGAGCTCAGGGAGGAAGAGGTGCGGATCTGGTGCATTTCTTCAATGAAGATGGTCTGGGAGCCATTGTGAACTCTTCCAGAGGCATCATTGCAGCGTATAAACAGGAAAAATATGCGCAGTTCGGACCGGAGCATTTTGCAGATGCATCCAGAGCTGCAGTGGAAGATATGATCGAAGATATTTCCAATGCACTAAAGACGAAATAGGCAGGGAGAGGACTATGGAAGAAAAATTTACCGGATCAGTGGAGATTTTGCAACAAGAAGAGTTGATCGCAGGAATATACAGTATCTGGTTGAACTGCCCGGAAGTGGCAGCCGCAGCCAGGGCGGGACAGTTTCTGGCGGTTTACGGGAAAGATAAAAGCCGTATGCTGCCAAGACCCATCAGCATCTGTGAAATAGATACAAACCGGAGGGCCATCCGCATGGTGTACCGTGTGGCCGGAGAGGGAACCAAAGAACTTTCCCGGGCGGTAGCAGGGGATAGCATACGCATTATGGGACCTCTGGGTAATGGGTATGATCATAAGGGCGGACGTGCCATGGTCATAGGAGGAGGAATCGGTATTCCCCCTATGCTGGAACTTGCTAAAAGCATTGGGCAGGATGTAACGGCAGTATTGGGCTATCGGGATGAGCAGTTTCTACGCCAGGATTTTGAAAAGATTGCCAATGTCTATGTATCTACAGAAGACGGCAGTGACGGAACGAAAGGAAATGTCATCAATGCCATAGAAGAAAACGCTCTGACCGCAGATGTACTTTATGCCTGCGGCCCGACTCCTATGCTTCGCGGGGTAAAGGAATATGCCCTGCAGCATAACATTCCCTGCTATGTATCCTTAGAAGAAAGAATGGGATGCGGGATCGGTGCCTGTCTTGCCTGCGTGTGCAAGAGCAAAGAGGTGGATGCGCACACCAACGTACACAACAAACGGATCTGCAAAGAAGGTCCGGTGTTTGATGTAAGGGAGGTGGAGTTCTAATGGATATGTCCGTAAAAATTGCAGGAGTAACCCTGAAAAATCCTGTGATGGTAGCATCCGGAACCTTTGGCTCCGGGGAAGAATTTTCGGAATTTGTAGATTTAAATAAATTGGGAGCTGTGGTGACGAAAGGGGTAGCCAATGTGCCCTGGCCGGGTAACCCTACGCCCCGTATCGCAGAAACCCCCAGCGGTATGATGAATGCCATCGGACTGCAGAATCCGGGTATCGACCTGTTTATGAAGAGGGATCTGCCTTTTTTGGAGAAATTTGATACCAAGGTTATTGTAAATGTTGTGGGAAAGAGTATTCCCGAATACTGTGAGACCGTACAGCGGCTGGCTGACAGCCGGGCAGACCTTCTGGAGATCAATATTTCATGTCCCAATGTAAAAGAAGGCGGTATTGCTTTTGGACAGGATCCCAAAGCGGTGGAAGAGATCACCCGGGAGATCAAAAAGGTTGCAAAACAACCGGTGATCATGAAATTAAGCCCCAATGTTACGGATATTACAGTGATGGCAAAGGCGGCAGAGGCCGGAGGAGCAGATGCAATCTCGTTGATCAATACATTGACCGGTATGAAGATCGATGTACACAAGCGGACCTTTGCCATTGCAAACAAAACAGGCGGTCTTTCAGGACCAGCGATCCATCCTATTGCGGTGCGTATGGTATATCAGGCAGCAAATGCAGTCGGTATTCCGGTGATCGGAATGGGTGGAATCGCAACGGCAGAAGATGCCATTGAAATGATGTTGGCCGGTGCCACAGCAATCAGTGTGGGTACGGCAAACTTTAATAATCCCCGTGTGACCATGGAGATTCTGAAGGGAATGGAAGAATACATGGAGCGGTACGGAATAAATGAGATCAAGGAACTCATCGGAGCGGTGAAATAAAGCCGGCTTTGACGAGTCGGAAGGACTATAGGTTATGAACTGCACGGTAAATATGCAACCGGAAGGATTTGACAATTTCAGAAGGACCGGCCGGAAGGAGCATCCAAAAGACACAGTGATCCGGGTTGGTGATACATGGATTGGTGGCGGAAACCTTACCATCATTGCGGGACCCTGTACAGTGGAAAGCGAGGAACAGGTATTGGCAATAGCAAAAGCGGTCAGGAGATCCGGAGCTACGTTACTTCGGGGAGGCGCTTTTAAGGCAAGGACCAGCCCATATTCGTTTCAGGGAATGGGACCTGCGGGTCTGTCTATCCTGACAAGAGTAGGACGTATGATAGGGATGCCTGTGGTGTCGGAGATCACAGACAGTGCTCAGCTTTCCTGGTTTGAAGAGGTGGATGTGATCCAGGTGGGAGCCCGGAATATGCAGAATTACAGTCTTTTGAAGGAACTGGGACGGCAGGAAAAACCGATTCTTCTCAAGCGTGGCATGAGTGCCACCTATGAAGAGTGGTTGATGAGCGCGGAGTATATTATGTCAGAGGGAAATGAAAAGGTGATCCTGTGTGAGCGGGGGATCCGTACTTTTGAAAACGAAACCCGCAATACGTTAGATCTCACGGCGGTTCCTGTAATGAAGCAGCTGACCCATCTCCCTCTGGTGGTGGATCCCAGCCATGCGACAGGAAGGGCGGTTCTGGTTCCGGCCATGGCCAAAGCAGCCGTGGCAGCAGGTGCCGATGGCGTGATGATCGAAGTACACAATGATCCTCAAAGCGCTCTATGTGACGGTGAACAGTCTATGACACCGGAGGGGTTTGATAGCCTGTGTAGAAGCCTTCAGGCGGTGCACGAGTGCATCTAAAACGACAAAGGAAGTGAAACGGATGGAGTTGCAGGAATTAAGAGAGGAAATTGACCGGCTGGACACAGTACTTCTGGATACGTTTTTGAAACGGATGAAAGTGAGTGAAGCCGTGGCAGAATACAAAACAGAACATCATTTGGAGATCTTAAACACCGGGCGAGAACAGGAAGTGATCGCCAAGGTAAGAGCACAATCCGGTGATATGGCAGATTATGCCCAGGAACTGTTCGAAAAGATCATGGAGATTTCCAGAAACCGTCAGCAGGAACTGATGAAAGGAACAAAGTAACGATGATGCAAAGATAGCGTCAAGTGAGGGTGCAGACACATGACTTATAAATTTTCTGTGGTGATGCCTGTCTTTAATCTGGAAAACTATCTGGATGAAAGTATAGGCTCATTGCTTTCCCAGAGTATCGGGTTTGAACAAGCGATCCAGTTGATCCTGGTAAATGACGGAAGCACGGATCGAACAGAGGAAATCTGCAGGACATATCGGAACAGATATCCGGAAAATGTGGTTTATGTCAGCCAGGAGAACCGTGGAGTATCCTCGGCGAGAAATGCAGGTCTGTCGTATGCCGAAGGAAAGTATGTGAATTTTTTTGACGGAGATGATATCTGGCAGCAGGATGCATTTGAAAAAGTCTGGGAATTCATGGAAGAACGGGAAGAGGAGATTGATGTAGTGACCTGCGCCCAGAAGCTGTTCGAAGCAAAGGAAGGATACCGTGAAACCTATTACAAGTTCAGAAAAGGTGACCGGGTGATCAATATCCAAACGGAGCCCACGGCAGTGGAATTAAGCGTGGGATCTGCTTTTTTTTGTTTAAAAAATATAGAAGATCTGAGGTTTGATGAAAGACTGGATTATGGTGAAAATGCCAAATTCATGACTCAGGCAATTCTGAGAAAAGGAAAATACGGTGTGTTGCAATCGGTGGAGTATCTGGTGCGCAGAAGATCAGACGGTTCTTCTTCTACCCAGAATCATAAACTGACCTGGCAGACCACAACGTTGAAGTATTGCCATAAATATTTATATGACCTGTCTTGTTATGAGTATCCGGAGTACAAGTGCTATATCCAGCACGTGATCATGAAGACCTTGAAATACAGGGTAACGCATGAACTTTTAAGTCCGGGGGCTGAGGCAGAGGAATATCTTAAGGACATCCGGGAACTGATATCCGGAATAGAAGATGCGGTGATCGTTGCCGCACCCTATATGTCCTACCCATTGAAGCTGTACCTTTTAAAGCTGAAGTATGGGAATGAGTTGAAGGAGAAGCTGCGAATAAAAAAGGAAACACTGTATTTTGAGAAAAAACGTCTGGCAAATCTGGCCAGGAAGACATTGCTGATCGAAGATGTCCGCATAGAAAATGCAGGATGCTGTATTTATGGACAGATCCGCTACGTGTTGGAAGAACCTTTTTTCCTTCATGTGCTGAACAATAAAAAAGAGGTTTCCTGTGATATAAAGGAGACACAAGAGTATAGTTTGAATTCCGTATTTGGGGAGATCATATGTAAGGGAAGAACGTTTGAGGCGGTGGTCCCATTTTGTGAAGAGGTATCCCGGATAACCTTCCGCCTGGACGTAGAAGGACATTCTATCGAATTGAAACCAAGCTATCTTGGAAATATGAAAAACATTGCCTCTGATTTTCTCCGTCGGGGTGATCGGATGATTCTGATAAATGATAGTGGAAAACTGGTGATCAAACCATACTCTTTTCTCAGGAGGATAAAGTATCGTTGGGAGAAAAAGTGGAAGAAGTCCGGCGACAGAGAACGATGAAGGATTATTGGGAATCCCAATGATATAGGCGCGCTTATTGATAATTATGATTATACAAAAGAATTAAGGCTTGATATAATATCATAAGCAAAAGAAAAAAGAGGTACCTATATCATGGAAAAAATAAAACATAATTGGGCCGGAAAGGCAGTTATCCTTGTGCTGATCGTGGGGACGGTTCTTTGCTATGAATTTATCCCCTCTGTAAACAGTCTTTTTAAGACCATTTTCGATATGTTTGCCACCGGTGATTTCACCGTGGTGAAAGAATTTGTTGCATCTTACGGTGTATATGCTGCAGTGGTGTCCTTCCTGCTGATGATCTTACAGTCTATCGCAGCGCCGCTGCCGGCATTTCTCTTAACCTTTGCCAATGCCAATCTGTTTGGTTGGTGGCAGGGAGCTATTTTATCCTGGTCCAGCGCCATGGCAGGTGCTGCTGTATGTTTCTTCATCGCACGGATCTTAGGAAGAGATGCAGTGGAGAAATTAAACAGCAAAACCAGTTTACAGCAGATTGACCGCTTTTTTGAAAAGCATGGTAAGATGAGTATTCTGATCGCCCGTCTGTTGCCGTTTATCTCCTTTGACATTGTGAGTTATGCGGCAGGATTGACTTCCATGTCTTTCGGAAGCTTCTTTATCGCGACGGGAATCGGACAGCTTCCGGCCACGATTGTATATTCCTATGTGGGCGGCATGCTTACCGGAGGTGCCAAATTAATGGTAAATGGTCTGCTGATCTTATTTGCATTGTCGGGATTGATCATATTGTTCCGTCAGTTGTATGTGGAGCGACAGAAGAAACAGCAGTAAAAAGAAACAGTTTGTCTGAGTGTGATATGGTCGGCACATCATCATGATGCCGGCCATTTTATGCGTAATAGAAGGATTGGATTATGAATGAAAAAGCATTGATCATATTTACCAGAGTCCCCATACCGGGACAGACCAAGACGCGGCTGATGCCATTTTTAGATGGGGAGCAATGCGCCGGACTGCATACCTGTTTTTTGAAAGATATTTTGCAGAAAGCACAACAGGTGGATGCAACGTTGTTTTTATTTTATACACCAAGAGATGAAAAGGGTCTTCTGCAGAAAGTGGTAGGAAACGAGATCATCGGCCTTCCACAGTATGGAGCGGACCTGGGGCAGAAAATGAAAAATGCCATCGGAAGTGTGCTTCGGCTGGGATTTGAGAAGGTGATCTTAATGGGATCCGATGTGCCTCATATCCATCCGGAGACCCTGAATAACGCGTTTGACAGCCTTGATCAGAAGGATATTGTGATCCATCCGACCTTTGACGGTGGATATTATCTCATCGGAATGAAGAGGGAGTATGAATCCATCTGGCAGATTGAACGCTACGGGACCAACACGGTGATCTATGATACGTTGCAGCATATGAAAAATGAACGTTTAAGTACGGCCGTAGGTCAGATGTATTACGATGTGGACGACAAAGAGGACCTTTGCAGGCTTTACCGGGATATGAAAAAGGGAGCGGTGTGTAACTGCCCCCTGACACAGGATTATCTTAATCAGGAACTGGCGGCAAAACTGGAGGAATGTGATGAGTAAGATAACGGCACAGGATTGTGTGCATTGCGGACAATGTACGAAGAACTGTCTGTTTTTACAGAAATATAAGATCGACTTACAGGGGCTTAGTGAAAAAAAAGAACTGGCCTATCATTGCTTTTTGTGCGGAAAATGTAAAACCGTATGTCCCAAAGAGATTGATGGCAGGGCCATAGCTCTTAGGAACCGGGAAGAGGTGGTAGAAAGCCGGAATGGGAAACTCCCGGATAGTTCCTACGATGGACTGTTATTAGAGAAAAGTCCGTATAAATTTGCAAATTACCGGCATGGTAAGAAAAGAGCAGTTTTTTTCACCGGGTGCAATTTTCCATCCTTTTATCCGGAAACCACCCGGAAACTGGTGGAGGAATTTTCGAAACACGACGTAGGAGTGATCTATGATTGCTGCGGTAAACCCATAGAAGAACTGGGACTTAAGCAGGAAGCCGCCGGGATCGTGGA
This sequence comes from Lachnospiraceae bacterium, assembly GCA_051878875.1. Taxonomy (GTDB): domain Bacteria; phylum Bacillota; class Clostridia; order Lachnospirales; family Lachnospiraceae; genus XBB1006. The sequence continues at coordinate 9,428 of JBJEKY010000113.1, forward strand.
ACGGATCAATGAGAAATTGAAAAGCAACGGAGTACAGCAGGTAGTCATGGCCTGCCCCAATTGCTATTATTTCCTGAAAGACAGACTGGATGCTGAGGTGATCAGTGTTTATGCAAAAATGAAGGAGCTGGGTATAGGAAAGCCTCTTGAAAAGTCCAGAGTTCCGTTGTATTATCCATGCCCCGACCGGACGAGCAAAGGTATTGCCAAGGATATGGGAGACTTTCTTTTGGGAGAGGTTGCGGATGCGTTCCCTGAGGTGCAATGTTGCGGATTGGGAGGCTGCGCAGCGGGAAAGGAAAGTGATCTTGCCCAGAAGATGACGGATCTTGTGAAAAGTTCTCCGGAGACCGAGTTATATACCTATTGTGCTTCCTGTATCTGTAGTTTTCGCAGAAGAGGGTATGAAAAAGCATATCACATCCTGCCACTATTAATGGGGATAGATGAAAAAGTACCCTTGGGAAAGACGCCCATTTTAAATCGGGCAAAATGCAAATTGTTATAGAAATGATGTAAATGGAGTGATGGACGATGACCATCAAAGAACTGGAAGAATTTCGGGTGATCTGTGAAAAGGGAAGCCTGGCGAAAGCAGCAAAAGAGATTTATATGTCACCGCAGGGACTAAGCCGTGTGCTCAAGAATCTGGAAACGGAACTGGATTGTACACTGGTGAACCGGACCGCATCAGGATTGGAACTGACAGAGTGCGGGGAATTTTTGCGGGACTATGCGCAAATTGCCCTAAAGGAGTATGAAAAACTTAAAAATCAGATCGAGCAGATCCGGGAGAGCGCAGACGGTGTGGTGGAGCTTTTGACGGCTTATGATATTCTTCGTTATATTACACCGGAGTGCATTTTGGATTTTCAAAGGATGTACCCCAATGTGACCCTGTCCTACGAGGAATATCCGGACCGGGTGGTAGAACGAAGACTCCTTGAACACAAAGGAAACGTGGCATTGTCTGTGGGACCGTTCCCGGGAGACTGTTTTGAAGTTCGAAGCCTGAAGAAATGCAGCCTGGGTCTGTTGGTATATGAAGGACATCCATTATTTGATCGTGAGAGTGTAACGGCGAAAGATATAAACGGTGAGTCACTGTATTTGGAAAACAGTCAGTTTAAGATCAGCGAATTGATTCAGAGTGCGTGCTGGAGCAAGGGATTTGAGCCTCAGATTGTGTTTGAAACCAACGGATTTGATCTGTGTTATAAAATGTGCCGTATGCACAAGGGGATTTCTGTTACGGTGGACTTTATCCACGAGGATATGAAGAATGAGGGATTGAGGATGATCCCCTTTGAAGAAAAGGAACTGGTGTGGGAAATCGGCCTCTTGACACCCAGAGACAGAATGGTAGAACCTGCTGTAGAAAAGTTCTGTCATTTTATGGAGAATCGTCTGGACTAAACGAAGTGTTTAGGGGATACAACAAAAGCGTGCCTTCGTACCGGAGTCGTATTTGCTATAATAGAAGACGAAAGACGAAAGGAGAAATCAACATGAAAAAACGTATGTTAGCACTCTTACTCAGTGCGGTTATGGTATTTAGCCTTACTGCCTGTGGCGGAGGAGAAAAACAGTCAGAGGAAGGTTCTTCAAAGGATGCGTCCGTTACCACCGAAGATGCTTCTTTTGACGAACTGGTAGAACAGGCAAAAGGAACTACCGTGACTTTCTACGGATGGGGTGGAGATGATGATTTAAACCAGTGGCTGGATGATTATTTTGCACCGCGCCTGAAAGAGAAATATGACATTACTTTAGAGCGTGTTCCCATGAACATTGATGACATTTTAAGTCAGCTTTCCGGAGAGATCGTTGCAGGAAAAGCAGATGGTGACATCGATATGATCTGGATTAACGGGGAAAATTTTAGGACATGTAAAGAAAATAATATGCTTTACGGACCTTTTGTAGAAAAACTACCGAATTATCAGACTTACATTGATGCGACGGATGAAGAGAATCAGGCAGACTTCTGTTATCCCATTGAGGGGTATGAAGCTCCTTATGGAAAGGCCCAGATGATCTTTATGACAGATTCTGCAGTAACCGACGAGATTCCTACCGATGCGGCTTCCTTTATGGAGTTTTGTAAAGCCAATAAGGGAAAGGTTACCTATCCTGCATTACCGGATTTTACCGGAAGTGCTTTTGTAAGGAATATTATTTATGACCTTTGTGGTTATGAACAGTTCATGGATATGGAAGCAGACAAGGAAACGGTAAAAGAAGCCATTGAACCGGCACTTACCTATCTGCGTGATTTAAATCCGTACCTTTGGAACGAAGGAACAACCTTCCCGGCAGATTCTACCGTGTTAGATAATATGTTTGCAGACGGAGAAGTGGTATTTAATGTATCCTATGATGCCTATGCAGTGGCTACCGGTATTGAAAAAGGAACTTACACCACAACCACCGTTCCTTTCCAGTTTGACAAGGGAACCATCGGAAACACCAACTACATTGCCATCGCAGGAAATTCTGCAAATACCGCAGGAGCTATGGTGGCTATCAACGAAATGATGGATCCGGAAGTGCAGGCTGACCGGTTTGCAAAGCTTCGTACCGTTCCGGTGGTAGAATATGATACCTTAAGCGATGAGCAGAAAGCAGCGTTTGACAGTGTAGATCTGGGAGAAGGATCCATCAGTCAGGATGAGCTGTTATCCAAGAGACTTCCGGAGATGCCGTCCGCTTTAGTGCCGATCATCGAAGAGATCTGGTTAGAAGAAGTGGTGGGACAGTACAACGAATAGCTCTTATTTTGTAAGAAACCAAAGGAACAAGTAAAACAGGAATGATACCATGAAGAAAAAATGGACACCTTATGTGTTACTGGTGCCGCAACTTTTGCTAGGAATTCTATTTATTTTTGGACTTGTAACTGGAATCACCCAGAGTTTAGGGGTGATTCCAGCTTTTGGGTTGACGACACCGACCTTACAATATTATAAAGAAATACTGGCAAGGCCGGACCTTGTGCAATCGCTTAAGTACAGCGTTTACATTGCACTGGTTTCGGCATTTTTGGCTACCGTCATAGGAACGCTTTTGTGCGCCGTTCTGGTGTGGAAAAAGAAAACCTCCGGAGGGATCCTGCGTATGATCCAGATTCCCATCGTGGTTCCCCATGTGGTGGTGGCGTTGTTTATCATGAATCTTTTTTCTCAAAACGGAATACTGGCGAGGATCTGTGCTGCTTTGGGAATGATTGGGCAGCAGCAGGACTTTCCTATGTTGTTATATGATGCCAATGGCATCGGTGTGATCTTAGGATACCTGTGGAAGGAGATCCCGTTTATCATATATTTTGTATTAGCCTTAATGGCCAATATCAACGGAAGCTTAGGAGAAGCGGCGGTGAATTTGGGTGCCACCGGTTATCAGGCCTTTTTTAAGGTTACACTGCCATTATGTGCCAATACCATCTTAAGCGGTTTTCTCATTGTGTTTGTGTTTGCCTTAGGAGCCTATGAGCTGCCTTTTTTACTGGGCGCTACCAAACCCAAGGCATTACCGATCTTAGCATATATTGAATATTCCAAGCCGGACTTGCTGGCAAGGCCCTATGCTATGGCCATTAATGGGATCATCATTGCGATTTCTGTGGTGGCAGCGGCGGCCTATTATATGTTGATCCGGCGAAGCACAAGAAAACTGGCAGGATAGGAGGGAACCATGAAATCTGCGAAAAAATTCATCGGAACCATCATCCTGACCCTGCTGGTGTTGTGCATTTTGCTGCCGCTACTGACGATCCTTGTCTGGGTGGTCACAGAGCGGTGGACCTGGCCGTCTTTGATCCCTCAGACCTTTTCACTGCGTTCGGTCAAAGCCGTGTTGCGGGATGGAAAAGAATTGACAGGATTATTTGCTTCCAGCGTAGGCATTTCTTTTGTTGTAGCAGCCTTGTCTGTGATCATTGGTCTTTTAACATCCAGAGCGTTGGAACTTTATGATTTTATTGGGAAAAAAGCGTTTTCGTTTCTGGCGTTACTCCCCTTTCTGGTGCCGGGAACGGTATTTGCCATGGGGGTGCAGGTTACTTTTATCAAACTGGGGTTAAGCGGAACGGTGCCCGGAGTGGTCATTGCCCATCTTATTTGTTCCCTGCCCTATGCGGTGATCCTGTTGCAGGACGGAACCAAAGCTTTAGGAAACAGGCTTGAGGAACAGGCCCGGGTATTGGGAGCGAGTGCCAGACAGGCGTTTTTTAAGGTGACACTGCCAAACCTGCTTCCTGTGATGTTGTCAGCTTTTTCCATGGCTTACATCATTTCCTTTAGTCAGTATTTTCTGACCCTGATGATCGGTGGGGGAAGCGTGAAGACGTTCACCATCGTGATGGTGCCTTATATTCAGAGCGGTGAGCGGAATTTTGCCAGCATATACAGTCTGATCTTTCTGGTATTGACCATTCTGATCTTCGGATTATTCGAATGGCTGGTAAAACGATTATCCAGAGATCAGGAAGTAGAGTACTATTAAATCGGAGACCATTATGGGATTAACTATTGAGAACTTATGCGTGGATCTGCAGAAAAGCAGCATCCTCAAAAATATCAATCTAAATATAGAGAGCGGAGCCTTCGTATCCTTGCTGGGACCTTCCGGCTGTGGAAAAAGTACCCTGCTAAAAAGTATTGCCGGTCTTCTTAATGTCCGGTCGGGAGAGATTTGCATTAATGGGGAAAACATTGGAAAACTGCCACCGGAAAAGAGAGGAACGGTGATCGTATTCCAGGATCTCAGACTGTTTCCCCATATGACAGTGGAACAGAATATTGCTTTTTCCATGCAGATAAGCAAGATGCCGAAAAAACGACAAAAGGAGCGGGTCCGGGAGCTACTGGCTGCCGTGCAGTTACCCGGATTTGAAAAACGCAAGATCCGGGAAATGTCCGGAGGACAAAAACAGCGTGTGGCTCTGGCAAGAGCTCTGGCAGCGGATCCCAAGGTTTTGCTTTTGGATGAACCTTTTTCCAGTCTGGATGAAAATTTAAGGGAAGAGATGGGAATCCTTGTGAAACGGCTGCATGAAAAAATAGGATGCACTACCATCATGGTGACCCATGATAAGGCAGAGGCCATGCGTTTTTCTGATAAGATCGCCCTGATGATGGAGGGAGAGATCCTTCAGTATACCGATCCACGAACCATGTTCTATCATCCGGCATCCCGGGAAGTGGCGGATTATCTTGGACAGACCAATTACCTGCCCGGACAGGTCCGAAGCGGACGGTTCTATGCAGCCGGTCTTTGTGAGACCGGAATGGAATGTACGACGCAGATAGCAGATGGAGAATATGACCTTTTGGTAAGACCATCATCTATCCGGCTGCACCGGGAAGAAGGAAGCACTTATACGGTGACGGAGATTTTGTTCGAGGGAGAAACCGTGGAAGTACATCTTAAAACAGGCGAAGTAAATCTGGTGGCCTGGCTTTTACATAACCAATGGGAAATGGTGGCAGTAAAAGTGGGAGAAAGCATCGGCGTTGAAATTAAGGAACCGAATCAAACCTTTTTCAGAAAGGAAGTGTAATATGCGAAAGATCATACATGACTGTGATTGCACCTTTGGAATCCATGGGTGTGACGTGGATGACGGATTGGCGATCCTGTATCTTCTGGGGGATCCGGAGGCGGAACTTCTGGGCGTGACTACAACTTATGGAAACAGCACCATTGATAAGGTGTATCCTAATACCAGGCGGTTCTTAAAGGAAATCGGACAGGAAAGGGTCCCGGTATATAAGGGCTGCGGACAACCGGGAGGAACCGACAGCGAAGCCGCCCGGTATTTGGCGGATATGGCAGAAAAATATGCCGGAGAACTGGAACTTCTGGTGACGGGATCCGTGACCAATTTGTTGGGAGCTTCGAAACTTAATCCCGATTTTTGGAAGCAGATCAAACAGATGGTGTTTATGGGTGGCATTACAGAGCCCTTGCTATTTGAAAAGAAAGAAATGAAGGAATTGAATTTTTCCTGCGATCCTGCGGCAACCTTTACTGCACTGACCGGCGGCACCAAGACTACGATCTTAACCGGAAATAACTGCCTGAAAGTGCTTTTTACCAGAGAAGAATATGAGCGCAGACTGTCGGAACCGGATAGCCGGATCGCGGACTATATCAGGAGAGAAACCGATTACTGGTTTGTTGATAATGACCGGGATTACGGAATCCAGGGATATTATAACTGGGATGTGGTGGCAGCAGCCTATCTCATGCATCCGGAATTATTTGAAGATCATGTGGGCAGCTACCGGCTCAGTGAACAGGATCTTGCTACCGGGTTTTTAAGGGGTTGTGGGCAGAACGGTGAAGAAAACTGCCGGTTGAACCTTGCCGCGATCGGTGAGAAAGAAGCTTTTTGTAAAAACATATATGATACCTGGTTGAATGTGGAACTGCCTAAGTAAAAAAATGGGGAGATTCCTGCAATAAATATCAAAACACGGAGGAAAACAACATGAAAAACAAAGTTGGAAAACGGCTGGTGAGCCTGCTCTTACTGCTGACTATGATGACCACCATGCTTTTGACCGGATGCGGACAGAAGCAGGAAGAAGAAACGATCTCGGATGAGGCATTTACCGGAACTTATCTGGTAACCGCAGACTATGTCAAAGAACATATGGGAGACGAAACGGTTCTGATCGTAGACTGCCGGGGAGAGAAATCAGCGAAAAAGTCTACGCCGGAAGGTGCCATTGTTACCACCTGGCAGGAGCTTTGTACCTGTGATGAAAGCTATGGTGAAGCAGGCGATGAGAACTGGGGTAAGATCCCGGAAGCATCAGATCTTGCAGGACGTCTGGGTGCATTGGGCATGACCATGGACAAAGAGATCATCCTTGTGGGTGAGACCAGTACCGGCTGGGGAGACGATGCCAGAGTTCTTTGGGAACTGGTGGCAGCAGGATATGAGAATGTGAAAATGGTTGACGGAGGGTTCGAGGCTTTAGAGAACGCAGAGGTACCGATGCAAAAAGGTGCCAGTGATCCGGTTCCGGGTGAGGTGACCATTGGCAGCATCGATAAGACCCATGTGATGGAAACCGATGAATTGACTGCAAACTATGATCAGTATGTGGTGCTTGATGTGCGTACGGAAAAAGAATACAATGGAGCAACCAAGTATGGCGAAGCTCAGGGCGGACATCTGCCGGGAGCAATCTTTTTCCCATATGAGGAACTGTTCAAAAATGATGGTACATTAAAATCCAAGGCTGATATCGAAGCCATGCTGACAGAGGTCGGTGTATCAAAGGAGGATAACATCGTAAGCTATTGTACCGGAGGAATCCGTTCCGCATATGTTCAGCTGGTACTGGAGATGTGCGGTTATGAACATACCTGGAACTATGACCAGTCTTACTGGAGATGGTGTGTAGTAAACGACGTGGAGGAGTAATCCGCGCGGAACCATTTTGGTGAAGAAAAGAGCAACATTCTATGAGGGATCTGTGAAATACAGGTCCCTTATTTAATTTCCTAATAATGCAGGAAGTGTTATCCGCTTTTTCTATTGGAAGGGCCGATAGGAAACGGACTATAATAAATTACGTATGTAATTGTCATATGTTTTAAGCGAAGGAGGAAAAAATGAAGAACGTTATGAGAAGAGCGTTGGCAGTTTTCCTGTCCTTGGCCATGGTGTTGACCATTGTCAATATCCCGGCACCGCAGGCACAGGCAGCTACCAAGAAGCCAACCAAGATTACATTGAAAACAACGTATAAGACCGTTGATGTCGGCGGAACCGTAACCGTTTCTGTGAAAAAGGTATCACCGGCAGGCGCATCTAAGAGCGTGACATTCAAATCCAGCAACAAAAAAGTTGCAACGGTTACGTCCAAAGGTGTTGTAACCGGTAAAAAAGCAGGTACCGTTACCATTACGGCAACTTCCAAGGCCACATCCAAGGTAAAAGGTACCATTAAGCTTACAGTTAAGGATATCAAACCGACATCCGTAACCGTAAACAAGAGTACCGTAACCGGTTATATGGGTGCGACCGCAACCATCAAAGCAACCGTAAAACCGGCAAATTCCAATCAGAAGGTTTCCTACACATCCAGCGATAAAGATGTGGCAACCGTGGACTCTAAAGGAAATATTTCCTTAGTATCCCTGGGTGAAGCTACCATTACCGTAAAGGCAGCACAGAAGAACAGCAAAGGAAAATATGTTACCAAAACCGTAAAGGTAGTGGTAGAAGATCGTGCCAATGCATCCATTGACTGGCAGTCCATGACAGCTGCCCAGGTATTTGCAATGCAGGATGCAGGAAAAGATGTGATCGTACTGGATATCCGTCCGGAAGAAATCGAAGGAAATTTAGGATATGCCGCAGGCCACATCAAAGGTTCCTTATGGGTACCGTCCTGGCCGGTAGATAGTCAGGATAAACAGAATGCGTTATTGACCTATCAGGTAAGCGAAGCTTTATCATCAAGCAATGCTCCTATCGTAGTAGTTTGTCGTTCCGGAGCAGGCGGAGCAAAACGTGCGATTTCCGTGTTGCATGATCTGGGTGGAATCGCACTGTCCAGATTATATATTCTGACAGGAGGCGGCACAGAACTTCTTGCAAATTATAGTGATAAGCTGGAAAAAGGTACGTCATCCTTTGAAGGAAAGTATGTGATCTCTGCCAAAGACTTAAAGGCAAAGATGGATGCTAACGAGGCAGTTAAGATTGTCGATACCAGAGGTGTTGATGCAAAAACAACAACCGTAAAAGGTGCCATCACCATGGTATGGCAGCAGATTTCCAGAACTCCGCTTACAGATGGAACCAATCCGGGAGAAGCCGGATTTGCCAGAAGTCTGGAAGCGACCGAAATGAGCGCAGCTCTGTCCAAGTTAGGATTAGGATTCAGCGATGAGATCATCCTGGTCAGTGATGGACACACCACCGGAGGATGGGGAGATGACGGCCGTGTATTATGGCAGTTATTACAGTGTGGTTATACCAATGTAAAAATGTTAAATGGCGGAGTTTCTGCCATGAAAGCTGAGTGCGGCGACGCTTATTTACAGACAGGCGCAAGCACACCGGTTGAAAAGACTGTAACCGTAAAAACGGTAGATCAGGATACACATTCCGTTTCCACCGAAAAATTATTAGAGTGGTATAAGAACGGCGAAGCCATGAAAGTGGTGGATGTACGTGCCAATGCAGAATACAATGGTGCCGTACTTTACGGAGAAATCTCCGGCGGACATTTAAAAGATGCTTTACATATCCGTTTTACCGATCTGTTTAAGGCAGACGGAACCCTGAAGCCTGTTGCGGAACTGACTGCAATGTTTGAAGAAGCAGGTCTTTCCAAGACCGACAAGATCGTTACCTACTGTACCGGTGGTATCCGCTCTGCTTACATGCAGCTGGTACTGGAAATGTGCGGATTTACCAATAGCTTCAACTATGCGGAATCTGCATACAGATGGTGCAATACGGCATCTGCGGGATCAGCAGATTATTTTACCACAGAAACAGCAACCAAATGGGATCTGTTAACCTATGTAAATGATAACAATGACAACACCGTTGTCATCGACGCAAGACTTGCTGACGTATACTCCGGATGGGCAGTAGACGGAAACAAAGTTGGCGGACATATTAAGGATGCAGCCAATGTATCTGCACAGTGGCTGACCTGTTCTTATTCTTCCGATCCAAGAGAGAATAAGAGCCGTGAAGAGGCTATCCAACTGGAATTAGATGCACAGAGCCTTACAACAGATAAGAAATATATTGTATACGATACCAATGGAAAAGATGCTGCCAAAGTTGCAGAATACTTAACCGGAAAAGGATATAGTAATGTTCGCACCTATAATGCAAAAACACTGATCGAAAGCGGTAAAGTGGAACTTAGCAGCTATGCGAATTATGATCTGTGGGTTCCGGCAGAGGTTGTAAAGAGCATTTCTGATCATCTGGTAAAATTAACGGCTCTCTCTGAGCAGGCAGCAAAGGTCGTAGATGGAAAAGATATTATATTATTGGATGTGAACTGGGGAAATGAGAAAGAATCCGGATATCTGGATGGTCATGTTCCTGGAGCAGTACATCTGAATACTGATGAATATGAAACACCGACGGTTTATGTTGCAGAAAAAGGGGTTGAAGAGTGGAGATTAAATTCTGACGAACAGCTTCTGAAACTGGCAGCTGATTATGGCATTACCAAAGATAGCTGTGTGATCCTTACCGGTGCAGAGCCATTGGCAACTACCCGTATGGCCATCATCTTAAAATACCTTGGTTGTGACAACGTTCATGTTATGAGTGAAGCGTTAGTAGGCTGGGGTGCTCAGGGATATGCACTTCAGAAGGATAATGTTAAAGCAAGTAAGGTTGCAAGCTTTGGCGTAGATACGCCACAGAATCCGGATCTTATTGATACCATTGCAGAAGTAAAAGAAATGCTGGCATCCAACCAGTATCAGGTTGTAGATACTCGTACAGTTGAAGAGTGGAATGGATTAAAATCAGGTTATTCTTACCACGATTTAGCAGGAAGGATTGATGGTACCGTTAATTCTCCATCCGGTGTCGGCTATTCAAGTTCTATGTATTATTACAGAAACCCTGATATGTCCATGAGAAGCCAGGCTGCACTGGAGAGTATGTGGAAAGCACAGGGTATTGACACAAGTAAGCATTTGTCCTTCTTCTGCGGAAGCGGTTGGAGAGCTGCAGAAGAAACCTGGGATGCTATGGCACTGGGTTATACCAATGTTTCTCTTTACAGTGACGGATGGATCGGCTGGAGTAATGAAGGAAATCCATATCTTGATAAAGACGGAAACACCGTTCATTATGACAAGACTACCAATTCTGTAGTACCGGTTCAGTAGAACCTTGATCCATAAGATTTACGACAAAAGCAGACAAACCGTCTGCTTTTGTTGTATAATCAAGTATAGGTTGGATTGTGGGCACAGCCTGCAAGGAAAAAGAGTATGGAGATCAACAGATGTTCAAAAAGTTATGGAAGAAATTTGTAACAAGCTTGTTCCGGCAACAGAATAAGCGGCTGGATAGTATGCAGGCTCAGCTTGAAATGCAGCAAAAACTGTTGGAGCAGCAACAGAAACTATTAACTGCCCAACAGAGACTGTTAAAGGACCAGAGCAAGGCAACGGAAGAAACCAGAGAGTATTTGCGAAGAGAGTTAAAACGAAGGGATTTATGGCCTATTAAGGCTGCCGAAGCAAGAAGGCTGGCGGCAGGAAGGCCAATCTGGGTGATCAAGTGCCCAGCTCCGGATAATAAAGATAAGATCCTGTGGGGCGAGTACAATTTTGCGCTGGCATTACAAAAAGAATTGACGAAGCTTGGCATTTATGCCGTAGTGCAGTGGTATGAGGACTGGTACAGCGAATTCCCGGCGGATGTAGTGGTGGTACTTCGTGGTGGCTACAGGTATCGTCCCGACCGGCGTAATGCAAGCTGCAAGTATATCCTGTGGCTCAGTTGTTTTACTGAGAAGGTAACGAAGGAGGAATTTGAGTCCTATGACCTTGTGTTGGTGGCATCCAGACCCTATGCCAAGGAGTTAAAACAGCAGCTTTCTGTTCCGGTAGAGCCGTTACTTTTATGTGTGGACACAGAGCGCTTTTTTCCACAGGAAACAGAAAAAGAGTATGATAAAGTGTTTGTAGGTAACACCCGCTATGTGAAACGGACCTGTGTAGACTGGTGTGAAAAGCATGATATCCCATTGAAATTATGGGGACGTACCGAGGGCAAAGCAGGTTGGAAGGTGTTTATCAAACCGGAGTCCTGCGTGGAACTCATGGGTGGTGTGAGAAATGAAGATCTTCCGGAATTATATCGGAAGTCCGAGATCATCCTTAATGACCATTTCGAAGATATGCGACAGAAAGGCTTTCTAAATAACCGTGTGCTGGAGGGACTTTGCTGTGGCAGACCGGTATTAAGTGATTATTGCGAAGAATACGAAGAACTGCTGGGAGACAGTGTAGTCTTTTATCGGGATGAGCAGGACTTTTTAGAAAAGCTGAAACTGCTTGAGCAGAGCGATTTCTATACTCAACAAATGGAAAAAGTTCAGGCTGCCTGGCCTCTTTTGCAGCAGAAGTATTCCTTTGAGGCGCGCACAAGGCAACTGGTGGAGCTTGCAAAACAATAGAATGATATTTTTTTATGAAATATTTCTTGACTTATATACAGGAGTATTGTAGAATGTCGAAAAGGAAATGAGTTTGTTACCGTACGGCTATTGCCCAAGCGGGGTACTCGTTTCCTTTTTTACGTTTACCATATCGTATAGATATAAATTGTTATCAGACGCATGTCTAATAAGCAGTTCAATACGAAAGATGTTATATCGATCAATCTCTCCGTTTTTGAGATAAACCGGCAGTGCAAAACGTGATGTAAATCGGTACCACCCATGTTTTGCATCAATTTTATGTTTACTCTTATAGTTTTTCTGCCAACGTTTATTACTGGCAGTAGCGATCAATGCGGGAATAACCTGCGTGGCATTTGCTTTGGCTTTAGCATTAGCACCGACCAGGCGTTTAGTGTCGTCAGAACCTTTTAATTCGTTTGGAAAGTCGCTTCCAAATATAGATCGTATCTGATGTTTCGGCTATGCTATATTCTTTTCCAACAAATCTTTTTAAATACAGCTCTACATCTTCCTATTTAATATTCTGACGTCCGGAAAATTGAATAGTTGAAATAACTACTACAGAGTGATTTTGATTGTTATGAGAAACAGTCCATATATTACAGGCGCTCCCCACTTGTTTTGTTGTTTGCACATAGAATCTCCAATATTTTACATTGTTTCTGGAAATAAAAAGGATGAATACTTTAGAAATATTTTGTATGATAAATAAAAAAGAGTATTGTAATTATAAAATTTGTTTTTGCATCTGTCAAGTTGGTAGGAAAATGCCAATCGCATATAAATTAAAAAATGCCTACCATGCATTTGATATCATGGTAGGCATTTAAACTCATGTCGTGTGAGACTTCTTACAGACACATACGAGTTTGCATTATTTGCGTTTATAGCTCTTTACTGTTGACCAGGAACCGTATACTTTCTTACCGTTTACTACTTTGTAAGCTCTTACTTTGTAGTAGTAAGTTTTGCCCTTGGTTGCGGTAAGCGTTTTGGAAGTTCCGCTTACGGTCGCAACGATTTTGGTGCCTTTCTTAGAAGTGGATTTGGAAATCTGATATCCAACTGCTCCGCTTACCTTTTTCCAGGAAAGCTTTACTTTGGTTCCGGATTTCTTTACAGAAAGTGAACTTACTTTTGCAACATTAACAGTAAGTACTGCTTTGATGGAAGCGTCAGTTGCACCGTCGGTGATGGTGTAGATGTTTGCTGCTTCATAACCTGCGGACAGTAATAATCTGGTTGCAGCCTGTGCACCACGTTTTCCGCTGTTGCAAAGGATGTAGATCTTCTTGCCTGCCAGATCCTTGTTACCGGTTACAAATTTGGTAAAAGCATCAGACAGATCGTCTGCACCATTGGTAACGTTATTATCTTTGTCAAATACAGCTTGGTGAAGAGATCCTTTTACGAATCCTGCAGCATAGGTTACATCGGAACGAACGTCCAGGATCACAGCAGTTTTATCGCTTAATGCATCCGTACCGGATACAAAGTTGTAAGTCAGCTCGTAGTTCCACTGGATCTCATGGTTCTTTGCGCCGCCTTCGATGGTGAACAGTTTGTCTGCAGAGTATCCGGCTTTCTTCAATAAAGATGTTCCGGCTACGGCACCACGGGCACCGCTGTTGCAAAGAATAAGGATATTCTTATCTGCTAAAAGCGTTGCATTGTCAGCAATGGTCTTGTTAAATGCTTCGGCCAGTTCATCGCTTTCGGTTGTAACGTTGTTGTCTTTGTCGAAGACAGGAGCAGATAAAGCACCCGGAAGATGTCCTTTTTCATAGTTTACTGCGGAACGAACGTCCAGGATCACAGTGTCTTCTGCACCGATCTTGCTTACGGCATAGTCAGCGGTTACATAGTAGCTGGCTGCTTTCACGGTTTCGTCTTTTGCACCATTGGTGATGGTGAACAGAACGTCATTGGAATATCCTGCAGCGATCAGTAGAGCAGTGGCATTCTGGGCACCACGGGCACCGCTGTTGCACAGGATGTAGATGTTTTTGCCTTTTAAGGTATCAGCCTTTGCTGCGATAGTAGCGTTAAATGCATCTGCAAGGGCATCGCTTCCGGTGGTAACACTACCGGTTTCACTGTCAAATAACGGAGCAGACAGAGATCCTTTCAGATGGCCTTTTGCATAATTTACAGCGGAACGAACGTCGATGATCACGGTATCGGTGCTGTCAATGGCTGCAACAGCGTCGGCACCGGATACAAAATTGTACTCCTGCGTAGTTTCTTCTGCATTTACCGGAGTGGTGTAAGCGCCTACGCCTGCAAAGACGCTGGAAACTGCCAGAACACCGGCCAGAAGAAGGGATAAGATTTGTTTCTTCATATTGAAAATATCCTCCTTTGTTGAAATGCTATCGTTTCTTATTATAGGTTCATTACAAAGAGGGTGTCAAATTGAGAATGATGATAAATACAAGGGTTTTATAGGAAAAACAAATACATATACTTCCGGGTTTTACAAAGGCAGTTCTTTGGGATTCTTTATTTTGCTTAGGCAGGAAGCGGAGATGGTTTGCGGACTTTTGAAGAAAAGACAGATGTATCGTAATTTATCTCAAATTGGTGTAATTTCACACCGAAATGGCATAGAGACCCATGTGCTTGCTGGGTGGCGGGTGCATGGGTTTTCTAAAGTATAAAAGTGTTTTTAGAAAAGATAGTTTTGGAATAAAACTTGCATAATGGTAGGCAATGCCGTATACTATATATAGAAAGGGATAAGTGGAGGTAATTATCATGGAAGTGAGAGAATTACGTTTACAAACAGGATTAAGCCAGAGCAAATTTGCCAAAATGTTTGATGTGCCGGTTTCTACTTTGAAAGATTGGGAACAGGAAAGAAGAAATCCCCCGGCATACGTTATCAATATGATGAGAACCATTTTACAATATAAAGGGATGCTTATCAGCCAAAGTTATGTGGAAGCATGTGATGCGAGAAGAAAGAGTGTGGAAAATGCTATGGCTATTATGTTAAGTGCTACCAATGGTCCGGATGAATTGTTTATGGAGGTTTTGGATTCCTATATCTTTGGAAAAATAACGTTGGAAGAGATGGAAGTCAGAATTGATAGATTTGAGTATTTGAGGGCGTAATATATGAGTGGTGGAAAGAATTGTTATCCGGAAAGTGATGTTCTTATCAATAAATATAACATTCGTGATAAGGAACTTTTGGAAAAGTTTGAAATACAGAAAGTATTTGCAAAGCTGTTGGGATTAGATGTAAAGCCTGAAAGGATTAGTTGTACCTATGACGCAGAGCATTTGGTAAACATTCATAAATATTTATTCGGGGATATTTATGAATGGGCAGGTACATTCCGAAAAGAGAATCTATATAAGAGTGAACGAGTTTTGTCCGGCGGTTCCGCAGAGTACGCAGACTATCACGAGATTGAGAAACGCTTAGAGAGATTGTTGCAAGAATATGCAGATGTTGACTGGATGAAGGTTGCGAAAAAGGGAGAGGTGGTTTCTGATTTCTTATTGGAATTATGGAGTATCCATCCCTTCAGAGAAGGAAACACCAGAACTTGCATTACATTTCTGTGGCATTATTTAAAGGGAAAAGGTGTAGATTTTCAAGTGGCATTGCTGCGGAATAATCCGATGTATGTGAGAGAATCATTGGTTATGGCAAATTACGACCAGAAAGAGTACTTAAGACGGATTATATCAGATGCATTACAGGTTGAGGTGCAGGAATCAGAATATTCCATGGATGCAGATCAGGCAGGAGAAAAATATAGAATTGCCAAAGCAGATTATGAAGCGTTTAGAGAGAAGTATTCGATAAAGAAGGATTAGTACGGAGAAGATATGAAAGAAACAGGATACATTACCCTTTGGGATATAGAGTGTGTTTTTATCGTGGAGGATAACGATATAGTCATTATTTCAAAAAATAAAAGCGATATAGGTAAAAAAACGTGTCGTTAATGTATTTGCGATATCTACCAAACGACACGCTGAATACGTAAAAAAACAGACTTGGAAATACGTAAAAAACAGGCTTGGAAAATACGTAAAAAACAGGCTTGGAAACCAATTGAAAATACCAAGGTGTTATGGTAATATTAGAATGACGCGTGGAGCGTCGTTTTACGTGTTGATTGAAAAGTTAAGAGGCATAAAGTCGCATATATAGGAGGTTTAAGAGGATGGAACAGTACAAACAGGAATTTATCGAGTTCATGGTGGACTGCGGAGTGCTGAAATTCGGTGATTTTGTAACTAAGAGCGGACGCAAAACTCCGTTTTTCGTAAACACCGGATTCTATCGTACCGGAGCACAGATGAGAAAACTAGGACAGTATTACGCAAAAGCAATTTATGATAAGTATGGAACCGATTTTGATGTGCTGTTTGGACCGGCATACAAAGGAATTCCTTTGACGGTGGCAGCAACGATGGAATTGAGTGCTGAATATGATGCCGAGATCCGTTACTGCTCCAACCGGAAAGAAGTGAAAGATCACGGAGATAAGGGAATCCTGCTGGGTTCACCCATTGAAGACGGTGACCGCATTGTGATCATCGAGGATGTAACAACTGCAGGAACCTCCATCAGTGAGACCGTGCCCATTTTGAAGGCACAGGGTAATGTGGATATCAGGGGACTTGTGGTCTCCGTAGACCGTATGGAACGCGGTAAAGGAGAAAAGAGTGCCCTGACCGAGATCAAAGAAACCTACGGCTTTGAGACTACAGCCATCGTAACCATGGCAGAAGTCGTAGAACATCTGTATAACCGTCCTTATAAGGGAAAAATCATCATTGATGATGTTCAGAAAGCTGCGATCGATCGTTATTATGAACAGTATGGAGCAAACTAGGGAGGTAGCCATGAACGAAAAAATCTATAAAACCATGACAGGCTCAGGAATCGCTGCAATTGTTGTTGGAATACTGATTTCTGTGATTGGTTTGACCTGCGGGATCATTTCTGTGATATTCGGCGGACGATTATTAAAGAAGAGAGAGAATATAACATTTTAAGGGATGAGATGAAGCAGGCTCCGAAGGGAAAAGTGAGGAAGGCCGCAACGGTTTGCTTTATTCTTTATCTGGCAGTACTGCTATATTTTCTGTTGATCGCAGAACGGGGGATGTCCCTGGGAGGCTACAACGTCGTTCCGTTTGCGGAAATCCGAAGATACCTTAAATACCGAAATGTGCTGGGGAGAAAACTGGTGCTGCTGAATCTGGGAGGAAATATTCTGGGGTTTGTTCCGTTTGGTATTTTGCTACCGATCATGGAACCCGGATTCCGACGATTCCTTAGTGTGGCAGGCAGATGTTTCGGATTGAGCCTGATGATTGAACTAACCCAGCTTATTACCCAAGTGGGTTGTTTTGACGTGGATGACATATTCATGAATACCCTGGGAGGCTGTCTTGGTTATGCGGCCTGGGCATTGATTGGATATTTAAGGAGAAAAAAACGTGATACAAAGAAAGAAACCAAAAAATAGGGCGAAATTTTCCGGCAGAAAGCAGTCGGTGCGGGGATGTATCGGATTTGCTGTAGAGGCGCTTGCGTTGGCAGGGCTTCTGGTGTTGCTGAATCTGGCGTTTGTGCAAAAAGGAAATGCAGGGGAGCTTCTTGGAAGCTTTGGGATTCTGGACATGATCGTGGCTATGGCAGGACTCGTACTTGAAATTTTGTCGTTAAAGGAAGAAGATGTTTATAAAATGATACCGGGAATCGGAACGTTTTTGGGCGTGCTGACGACATTGTCCTGGATCGGAATCCTTGTGATCGGTATCTTTTTTTAATAAAATAAATTACAGGAAGGCAAATACCTGGAAAGGGGTTAGGAAA
The DNA here is from genome assembly GCA_051878875.1 of Lachnospiraceae bacterium. GTDB lineage: Bacteria > Bacillota > Clostridia > Lachnospirales > Lachnospiraceae > XBB1006. The sequence continues at coordinate 27,476 of JBJEKY010000113.1, forward strand.
AATGGGATATCAGGAAATGCTGAAACAGGAAAATGAAACTGTAATGGAAAGAAATGCACTGGTAGTAGGCCGCATAAAAGAGATCGTAACAGAGAATGCGGTAGAAGAAACCTACCGGGAGTATTTCAAATTGGGAGCAGAGAAGCTGTTGCTCATGGAGGAGATTTATGAAAAAAATCAGTCCGGTGAGTATCGCAATCTTTCTCTGGAGGCTTTGCAGGATTACAATCGCAGGGTATACGAAGAGTTTTATGAAGAAAATTACGAGCACAGCTACGGAAATCCGGAGTATGCCGTGAAGAAGTTAGGAGACATGGGCTGTGTATTAAGCCATCTTTATTTTAAGATTGCTTCTTTATTCGAAGATGCCGTGACCGGCAAGAAGCAGACCATGACTATTTATGAGGAGCTGTTCGTTCAGATCTACAACCGCTTTGAGGATAAGGACGTGGAGCCCGCAGAAGTGAAACAGATCGTATCTGATTTTTATCATGATTATACAGAGGTATTCAGTGAGGTTGTAACCAGAGAAATGGTGGATCCGAAGTGGGATTACTATACCGGACTGGTTCAGAATTATGACCTTAGTGATGTGCGTTATCTGTACTTTATGGGACAGCATGTAACAGATAATGAGATCAGAACAGCACAGTTTATCAATGAACTTCCTGAGGAAGATGTTCGTGCCATGGCACATACGTTTACCCAGGGATTCCTCATCGGTTATTCCAAATTAGAGAAGGATATCCATGAGAAGAAGAGTGTCCGTCTGATCTACGCATTGGGATTTGAACGTATGATGCGTTATGCAATGGAAGAATTTGCAAAAGATGGCGGAGTTGTATGTACCATCGGTAAATCCTCTCTTGCAACCACGGAAGCAAACCGTCAGTTTAACTATGACCACAAAGAAGATATGGCGCTGTTTCTGGATAAAGCTTATCTCGAGCGGTTTATCGAAACCAGAAGGGCTGCATTTGAACAGGAAAAAGAGAATGCAAACGGTTATGCCGGACCTGCAGTGGTAGAAACTTTTGGTGAGAAAGAGTTTAATCCAATCCGCAAGAAGGAAGCAGCAAGCTATGATGAGAAACAGCGTAAACTGGATGTTCAGTTAATGGGTATGTATCAGGAGCTTTCCAGCGAATATATTTTCCCGGAGGAGAGAAGCTTTACCATCATTTCCTACCCAATTCCGGAAATCGGCCCGAAGTTCAAAGAGATCTTCGCAGAGACGGTAAAGGTAAATACACTGGATTATCATAAATACCAGACCATGCAGCAGAAGATCATTGATGTGCTGGATCAGGCTGATGTGGTAAAAATAACCGGACGCGGAGAGAACAAAACAGATCTCACCATCAAGATCCATGATCTAAAAGATCCGGAGCATGAGAGCGCTTTTGAAAACTGCGTGGCAGATGTAAATATTCCGGTAGGTGAAGTGTTTACTTCCCCGACTTTGAAAGGTACCAACGGTCTTCTTCATGTAACCCAGGTATACTTAAACGGCTTGAAGTTCAAGAATCTGGAAGTGGAATTAAAGGATGGAATGATCGTTCGTTACGATTGTAAGAATTTTGAAAAAGACGAAGATAATAAGAAATACATGATGGATAATGTGCTTTTCCAGCACGAGAGTGTGCCAATCGGTGAGTTTGCTATCGGAACCAATACCGTTGCTTACAAAATGGGTATTGAGTATGATATCCAGGCGCAGCTGCCGATCCTGATCGCAGAAAAGACAGGACCGCATTTTGCTATGGGTGACACCTGCTACTCCAGAAGTGAGGATGTGAAGGTGTATAACCCGGATGGAAAAGAAATCGTAGCAAAGGATAACGAGGTATCGCTTCTGAGACATACCGATAAATCCAAAGCATACTTTAACTGCCATACCGACATTACAATTCCATATAACGAACTGGATGCCATTACCGCAGTGAGAAAAGACGGATCCACCATTGATATTATCCGTGGAGGAAGATTTGTTGTGGAAGGAACTGAGGAACTGAATATTCCGTTAGATTCCATGAAATAAAAAACAAAGTGGGGGCATCATGCTCCCACTTTATAAATTTATGACAAGTAGGCTTTGCGGCTGATCTTGTTTTGCCACCCAATGGGCAAAGAAAGGAGTAACAATGGCATTAGTTGGTATTGTTATGGGCAGTGATTCCGATCTGCCAATTATGAGTAAAGCAGCTGATATTCTGGAGGAACTGGGTGTTTCTTACGAAATGACCATTATTTCCGCACATCGGGAGCCGGATGTGTTCTTTGAGTATGCAAAGTCAGCAGAAGAAAAAGGTTTCAAAGTGATCATTGCAGGAGCGGGCATGGCAGCTCATCTGCCGGGTATGTGTGCGGCGATTTTCCCAATGCCGGTGATCGGTATCCCAATGCACACCACATCCTTAGGAGGAAGAGATTCTCTTTACTCCATCGTGCAGATGCCTTCCGGTATCCCGGTGGCAACAGTAGCCATCAACGGAGGAGCCAATGCGGGACTTCTGGCGGCCAAGATCCTGGCTACGTCAGATCCGGAACTTCTTGCAAGATTGAAGGCTTATTCTGCGAAGTTAAAGGAGCAGGTTGAAGCAAAAGATGCAAAATTAAAGGAAATCGGATACAAAGCGTATCTGGAAAAATAGTACAGATCCCATAAAAAGTACGGTTGTGAAAAAACGGAGGATAAGAAATGGATTACAAGAAGGCAGGCGTCGATATTGAGGCCGGATACAAATCAGTAGAATTGATGAAAAAATATGTAAAGGGAACCATGAGACCGGAAGTCATGGGAGGACTGGGAGGATTTTCCGGTGCCTTTTCCATGAAGGCCATGAAGGATATGGAGAATCCGATTCTTTTGTCCGGTACCGACGGCGTAGGAACCAAGATCAAACTGGCCTTTTTGCTGGATAAACATGATACCATCGGTATCGATTGCGTGGCAATGTGTGTGAATGACGTAGCCTGTGCAGGCGGAGAGTCGTTATTTTTCTTAGATTATATTGCATGCGGCAAGAATTACCCGGAGAAGATCGCTACCATTGTAAGTGGTGTGGCAGAAGGTTGTAAAATGGCCGGTGCGGCACTGATCGGCGGAGAGACAGCAGAGCATCCGGGGTTGATGCCGGAAGATGAGTATGATATTGCCGGTTTTGCAGTAGGTGTGGTAGATGAAAAGGATCTCATTACCGGTGCAGAGATCAAACCCGGAGATACCCTCATCGGAATTGCTTCTTCCGGAGTACATTCCAATGGATTTTCTCTGGTCAGAAGCGTATTTGAAATGACAAAAGAGAGTCTGGAGACTTATTATGAGGAACTGGGAACAACCCTTGGAGAGGCGCTTTTGGTTCCTACCAGGATTTATGTAAAAGCATTGAAAGAGATCCGCGATGCAGGCGTCAGAGTGAGAGGCTGCAGCCATATTACCGGAGGAGGATTCTACGAGAATATCCCGCGTATGCTTCCGGATGGAGTCAAGGCAGTGATAAAGAAAGACAGTTACCCAATGCTGCCAATCTTTAATTTACTGCAGAAAACAGGAAATATTGAAGAGCAGATGATGTATAATACCTTTAACATGGGCCTGGGCATGGTTCTGGCCGTGGATAAAGAGGATGTAGATAAAGTTATGCAGGCTGTAGAGAGGGCCGGAGAAAAGGCTTATGTAGTCGGTCATGTGGAAGCAGGCGAAAAGGGTGTGGAATTATGCTAAAAGTAGCTGTTCTGGTATCCGGTGGAGGAACCAACCTTCAGGCTATTATCGATGCAAAGATCCCCAATGTGTCCCTGGAACTGGTGGTAAGTAATAATCCGGGTGCCTATGCCCTGACCAGAGCGGAAAATGCAGGAATCCCCCATTGTTGCATCAGTCCGAAACAGTTCGAAGATCGGGAGCAGTTTCATGAAGAACTGATCCGCACCTTGCAGGAGCATGAGATTGAACTGGTGGTGTTGGCGGGATATCTGGTGAACATTTCACCAAAGATGGTTCAGGCTTTTCCAAGAAGGATCATCAATATCCATCCGTCCCTGATCCCCTCTTTTTGCGGAAAGGGATTTTACGGATTACATGTGCATGAGGCAGCCCTTGAACGTGGCGTGAAAGTAACCGGTGCAACGGTACATTTTGTAGATGAGGGAACGGATACCGGTCCTATCATTTTACAGAAAGCAGTGGAAGTTCAAATGGGGGACACGCCGGAGATTTTACAGCGAAGGGTGATGGAACAGGCAGAATGGATCATTTTGCCAAAGGCTATTGAACTTATCGCAAACGGAGGAATACAATGAAAGTTTTGATCGTAGGCAGTGGCGGACGAGAGCATGCTATTGCTGCAAGCGTTAAGAAATCCCCAAAGGTGACAGAAATTTTCTGTGCACCGGGAAATGCGGGAATCGGTCAGATCGCGACCCTGGTTCCAATTAAAGCCATGGAGTTTGAAAAGCTGGCTGATTTTGCAGAAGAGAAACACATTGACCTTACCATTATCGGAATGGATGATCCTTTGGTGGGAGGCATCGTAGATGTGTTTGAAGAGAGAGGGTTAAAGGTATTCGGCCCCAGAAAGAATGCGGCGATCCTGGAAGGCAGTAAGGCGTTTTCCAAGGATCTGATGAAGAAATACAACATTCCTACAGCTGCTTATGAGACCTTTACTGAGGCAGCAAAAGCAGAGGAGTATTTGCAGACCTGCAAGTATCCGGTGGTGTTAAAAGCAGATGGACTGGCACTTGGAAAGGGCGTTCTCATTTGCCAAAGCAGGGAGGAAGCCCTGGAGGGAGTTCAGGAGATCATGCTGGACAAAAAGTTCGGAACCGCGGGAAATACTCTGGTGGTCGAAGAATTCATGACAGGACGGGAGGTTTCTGTATTGTCCTTCTGTGATGGAAAAACCATCCGTATCATGACTTCTGCCCAGGATCATAAGCGTGCCAAAGACCATGATGAGGGATTAAATACCGGAGGAATGGGCACTTTTTCACCTAGCCCCTTCTATACCCCGCAAGTGGATGCTGTTTGTAAGGAAAAGATCTATCAGGCTACGGTGGATGCTATGGCAAAGGAAGGAAGGCCATTTGCCGGAATTATTTTCTTTGGTCTGATGCTGACGGCAGACGGTCCTAAGGTATTGGAGTACAATGCCCGGTTTGGGGACCCGGAAGCTCAGGTAGTTTTACCACGTATGAAAAATGATATCATAGAGGTGATGGAGGCCTGCATCGAAGGCCGCCTTAGCGAGGTGGAACTGGAATTTGAAGAGAATGCAGCGGTATGTGTGATCCTGGCTTCGGAAGGATATCCGGTTTCTTATGAAAAAGGTTTCGAAATAGCGGGCCTTGAGCAGTTTGAGGGAAAAGAGGATTACTTCTGTTTCCATGCAGGAACAGCCTTAAAAGACGGCAAGTTCGTAACAAACGGAGGACGTGTTTTGGGAATCACTGCAAAGGGCAAAGATTTAAAGGAAGCACGCAAAAAGGCCTATGAAGCCACAGATTGGGTTCAGTTTGAAAACAAGTATAAACGAAATGATATCGGACAAGCCATTTTTGAAGCAGAATAAAATATAGAATATAGTGTCACCGGGGGCTTTGAAAAGAAACTTCCGGTGGCATTTTTTTGACAAGAAGACATAATACTCTTGTAAGAATTGTAATTTTTGAGTAAAATATAGATAGCGTTTAAATGAAAAGATGTAACATTTCTCCGACGGGGCAAAATTCTGCATGGATAAAACCTGAAAGGAGAAATCATGCAAAACATTATAGGAAAACTTGCAGTGTTGTTGGCAGTATGCTGCTTGGTAACAGGATGCGGAAAAGAGAGTTCCTTATCAGCATCCTGGGAAGAAGAAAAGCAAGCCGGTCAGGATGACACTTTGGACCGGACAGAGGGACCAAATGCCGATGAGATGACAGATGACCAAGAGGCAGAGGACACTATTTTCGTTCAGATCCTGGGGGCCGTTAAGAATCCGGGTGTATATGAGGTTTCACAGGGAAGTCGCTTATTTCAGGTGCTGGAACTGGCAGGAGGATTTACCGATGAAGCCAGCCCGGAGAGCGTGAATCAGGCTGCTGTAGTAGCAGATGAACAGCAGATTTATGTCTACACCGTCCGCGAGATGGAGAAACGGAAGGCATCAGGAGAAGCGGGGGATGCAACGGGTAGCGGAACGATGTCGGAAGACGGCAGGATAAATATCAACACAGCAGGAAAAGAGCAGCTTATGACTCTGCCGGGAATAGGGGAGTCTAAGGCAGAAAGAATAGTTGAATATCGGGAGAGTGTGGGAAAATTTTCCTCAATAGAAGATGTTATGAAGGTTGACGGAATAAAAGAGGGCGTTTATAACAAAATCAAAGAGCAGATCACGGTGTAGTTTGTGGTCTGGGAAAAGGTGGTAACATGGCAAAAAAAGTTCTTGTGGTAGACGATGAAAAATTGATCGTGAAAGGAATCCGGTTCAGTCTGGAACAGGACGGAATGGAAGTGGATTGTGCATACGATGGAGAAGAGGCTTTGAATAAGGCAAAAGAAAATACGTATGACATGATGCTGTTAGACATCATGCTTCCCAAAATGAACGGATTTGAAGTCTGCCAGGCAGTCCGGGAATTTTCCGATGTGCCCATTATCATGCTGACTGCTAAGGGAGATGACATGGATAAGATCCTGGGACTGGAATACGGAGCAGATGATTATATTACAAAGCCGTTTAATATTCTGGAGGTAAAGGCAAGGATCAAGGCTATCATGCGACGTACTGTGCGAAAGGAAAGCCCGGCAGAAGAACGGATGATTATCGAAGCCGGCGATCTGAAGTTAGATTGCGACAGCAGGCAGTTATATGTTCAGGGAACAGCTGTGAATGTTACTGCCAAGGAATTTGATCTTTTGGAGATCCTGGTGAAGCACCCGGGCAAGGTATATAGCAGGGAACAATTATTGAAGCTCGTGTGGGGGCAGGATTATCCGGGAGATGAACGGACCGTGGATGTTCATGTCCGCCGTTTGAGAGAAAAGATTGAGCCTAACGCCAGTGAACCGAAATACGTTCAGACGAAGTGGGGCGTAGGGTACTACTACCAGGGATAGTGAAGGAATTATCATGTCGAAGACCATTAGAAAAAGATTAAGATTTAACAGCATACAGTTTCGGATTTTTCTGATCATCCTTTTTTTCGGATTGGCGCCCATGCTGGTGATGCGTTATGGTGTGTTACGAAATTTTGAGAAAAAAGAAGTGGCATCCAAAACCATGGAGATTACCAGCCAGTCAAAACTTCTGGCAACCCAGATCGCGTCGGCACAGTATCTGGACGGAGTGGCATCGGATGTGATCGATGCACAGCTGATCCAGCTATCAGGTATCTATGACGGACGGATCATGCTGGTGGACCGCACTTTTACCATTGTAAAAGATACCTATGACATGGATGAGGGAAAAGTCATTACCTCTCAGGAAGTGGTAACTTCTTTCCGGGGAGATACGAATAGCCGCTATGACAAAGAGTATGGCTATCTGGAAATGACGCTTCCCATCACAGATCCCACCAATCAGGAGATCATCGGAGTGTTTGTGGTGAGTATGTCTTCGGATACCATCATGACGAATCGGGACAGCTACAAAACACAGGCAGATATTCTTGCACTGATCTTAGCCATTCTGACCTTTTTCGCCGCGGTGTTCTTTTCGGAGATCCTGGTGGTTCCGTTTTCCAGACTGCGTACGGCATTGGAACAGCGTAAAAATGGTCTGGTGGATGAAGAGATCCATATTAAGGGATGCAGGGAAACGGAAGAAATCTCCAATGAGATCAATGGCGTGATCAACAACATGAAGGTGTTGGACGAATCCCGTCAGGAATTCGTATCCAACGTGTCCCACGAGTTAAAAACCCCGATCACGTCCATGAAGGTTCTGGCAGATTCTTTGCTTGCGCAGGAAGATGCACCGGCTGAACTGTATCGGGAATTTATGGAAGATATAGCTGCGGAAGTGGAACGGGAGAGCAAGATCATCAGCGATCTTTTGTCCCTTGTAAAAATGGATAAATCGGCAAATAAACCGGATATTTCGTTGGTTAATATCAACGAATTCCTGGAGGTGATCCTAAAGAGGATTGAACCGATCGCCCAAAAAGCCAATGTGGAACTGATCCTGGAGAGTTTCCGGCCGGTGACGGCAGAAATCGATGAAGTAAAGATGTCCTTAGCCATTTCCAATCTTGTGGAAAATGCGGTGAAATATAACAAAGAAGGCGGATGGGTGCGGGTTACCCTGAACGCGGACCACCAGTATTTCTATATTACGGTGGAGGATTCCGGTATCGGAATCCCGGAAGAATCTTTAGAACACGTATTTGAACGATTCTACCGGGTGGATAAATCCCATTCCAGAGAAATCGGCGGAACGGGACTGGGACTGGCCATTACCAGGAACTCCATTCTGTTGCATCGCGGTGCTATTAAGGTGCACAGTGAACTGGGAGTGGGTACCACCTTTAGCGTGAGAGTCCCATTAAATTACATTGCCTAGGAGTAAACATTAATGAAGAAGATCAGATTACTTTGTCTGTTACTGATCTGCATTCTTCTTGTGGGTTGCGGGGCCAATAAGAAGAAGGAGACTGTTTCAGCAACCAAAATATATTATCTGAATAATGATGGGAATAAAATTGAATCCATCGACTATAAGGTAAAAAGCACTTCAATGGAGGATATTGTGAAGGAGTTTCTTACCTGCTTTCGGACATTGCCCAAGGACAGTGAGTATCAGCTGGCACTGCCGGAAAATGTGATCCTGGTTTCCCATAAGATTGATGGAAATCAGTTGATCCTGTATTTTGATGAAAGTTATGAGACCATGGATACCACCCGGGAGGTTCTGGCAAGGGCTGCGCTGGTGCGGACCATGATCCAGGTAAAAGGTATTGACTGTATTTCTTTTTACGTAAACGATAAGCCTCTGAGAGATGCCAAGGGTGAATATGTGGGCCTTATGACCGAGGATTCCTTTGTGGAAAATGTGGGTCAGCAGATCAATGCCATTGTAGAGCAGAAGCTGATCCTGTATTACCCTTCTTCTGATGGACAATGCCTGATCCCGACCAAAAAGAAGGTACACACCAGTAGCAATGTATCAAGTGAGAAAATGGTGATCGAGCATCTTATGGAGGGAGACTCCCAGGGGAGCTATCTGTCCTCCATTCCGGAAAGCACAAAGCTCATCAGCGTCTCCACAGTAGACGGTGTGTGTTTTGTAAACTTTGATGAAGGCTTTCTACAGCAGAATTATTCTATTGAAGAACCGATCATTATTTATTCCATTGTAGATTCATTGTGTGAACTATCCAATGTAAACAGGGTTCAGATTTCTGTCAATGGAAAAACGAACTTGGTATTAAGGGAGAAATATTCTCTGGAAGAACTATATGAACGGAACTTAGATCTTCTTAAAACAGAAGAAGAGGAAGAATAAAAGGAGAATCTATGATCAAACGTCCCTTGTTGGGGATGTTTCTAACAATGATCGCCGGGATTTTACTGGGAAAGACATCTGTGAGGATTATACTGTTGGAGCAGTGGGAACCATTTGCAGGTGTCCTTTTCATCATTGGAATCGCGGTTTTGTGCGGCCTGGTGTTGTTGGTTGTGGTCGAGGTGGCATCGGAGATCACGGCTGACTTGGGAAAGCGAAGTCTAAGGCATCTTTATTTGGCCGGTGATCCACATGATCCGGGCAGTGCTTTTGTACGAAGGCTATTGATACTGGGAGCTTTTCTGGGGCTGCTTCGCGGCAGCCTGCAGGAATGGCACTATCAAAATACCGTACAGGCACTGGAGAGGGCTCGTTTAGAGGAACAGCAGGTCTATGCAGCAGGTCTTATCACACAGATCAAACAAACAGAAACATCTATTTATTATCAATTAAGTCATTGCACCCTGCAAACAGAGGGCGCGTCAGGATCCGTTCCGGATCTAACGATTTATCAAGTTACAAAAACCAAATATCAAAACAAATCCGATAGCGGGCAGGATATTGCATCCGTTGCGGCAAAAGGTGAAACGGAATCCGAAAATGAACAATCGAATTTGTTGGCCTACGATGTAGGGGATTATATCATGTTGCGTGCAATTCCGGCAGAGTTATCAGAAACCACCAATGATGGCGGCTACGATGAGAAGCGATCTTACTATGAAAAAGGCATTGTGGGCAAATTTCTGTCTCCTAAGATGAAGCTTGTTAAAGCACCTTGGTATCTTACAGGGTGGGGAAAGGTGTTATCAGCTTTGGACCATATGGTACAGCACTATCAAACAGTATTCCGGTCAGTGCTTTCCCCGGATGATCTGGGTATCCTGGAAGCTATGTGTCTGGGAAGAAAAGAGCATTTATCCCGGGATATGAAAGACTTATTTCAAAATGCGGGGATCTCCCACATTCTGGCAATTTCGGGAGTTCACATATCCATTCTGGGAATGTTTCTGTTCCGTCGGATACGGAAATTTCGGATTTCCGTGGGCGCAGCCTGCGTACTGGCAGTACTTCTTTCTTTGTTATTTGCTGTCAGCACCGGTTCCGGCACCTCTGCACTGCGTGCTGTGGTGATGTTCGGAGTTTTTCTGGGAAGTATTTTCTGGGGGAAAAGCTATGATGGCCTTAGTTCTCTTTCTTTCGCAGGAATGCTTCTTTTGCTGGCAGAGCCTAATTGTATCGTGGGAGCATCCTTCCAATATTCTTTTGCCGCTGTGGCAGGGATTTTTGGGGTGCAGGAATTAATCCGCAGCAAGTACGAAAGACTGCATCCTGTCTTCAGTTCTCTACTGGTCAGTTTAGCAGCCTGGCTTACTACGTTGCCGCTGACCGCCTGGTATCAGTATCGCATCACTACCTATTCCGTGTTACTGAATCTTTTTGTACTTCCGCTGGCTTCGCCTATTCTGGTGGGAGGCCTGTTTGGGGGTGGAATAAAGGTGTTGGCGGGTGTACTAGCCGGGATACAGGGCGGAACGTTGAATGTCCTGCTCAGGGCTTTGGTCGGTATTAGTTCTTTTACAGGAGAACGTCTGCTGAAACTGGCAGAGCTTTGTATTCAACTACTGCGCAACCTTGCAGAAGGATATGGGAAGCTTCCGGGAGGTAGTTTGCTGGTTGGGAAACCCCACTGGGGGATTTGCGTGTGTTTTTATTTTGCTCTATTTGTTATCTATAAAACTACAAAGAATAGGAAAGTTTTCCTGTATTTTGTTGGAATTGTTCCATTTATCCTGATTGTGGTGTCGGGAAATCGAATCTATGGGAATAAAGTGGTATTCCTGGATGTAGGACAGGGAGATGGGATCTATCTGGAAAGCGCCGACGGCAGAAGCTATTTTATTGACGGAGGAAGCAGTAGCGAAAATCTAGTGGGAGAATATACGATACAGCCATTTTTGGAATATCACGCCAGAGGAAGCATTGATGTGTGGTTTGTTTCCCACTGCGATACGGATCATATATCCGGGTTACTGGAATTAATGGAAAGCGGCTATCCCATTGGACGGATTGTGTTTGCCAGCGATATTGTACCGGAGGAAAATTATAACAGCATTTTAGAACTTTCCAAACAGTTGAAGATACCGGTTTCTTACATGGGAGAGGGAGATTATTATCAAACAGAGCAGATTTGTTTTACCTCTCTGCGGGGGGGAAGGAGTGAGGAGGAGAATTCTAATGGTTCTGAAAAAGGAGCAGACGATATGCCGGGTATTTATAAAGATTCCGTCAATGTTGCAGGAGTTACCGCGGATCCCAATGATCACTGCCTGGTATTGCTCACTGAGTTTGTTTCCGGCGGACAGACTTTTCTATTTGCAGGGGACAGTTCCATTAAGGTAGAAGAGGAGTTTTTACCATTTTTGCAAGCGCAGTTGGCAGGCAGGCCGCTTTTCCTTATGAAAGCAGATCACCACGGCTCCAAAAAATCCAACGGAGAGGCGCTTTTACAAGTGGCGCAGCCCAAAGTAGCAGTTATTTCCTGTGGCAGCACCAATTTGTACGGACATCCCCATCAAGATGCAGTAAATCGGATTGAGCAGGTGGGGGCAGAGATTTTTTATACCATGAAAAGCGGTCAGGTAACGATTGAAATAGAATTTCGGGGGGAGAAGCTTTGTACAGGAAGTAATCATTAAAGCGAAGGACAAAACTAGATTCATCTTCAAGAACGGATTATACGTGAGCGAATAGAGATAAGGATTTGATAGCACTCGGGCGGAAACTCTAAAAGATACGAAAGTTTATGTTTGAAATATATTTCATTTAGCGATAAAATAAAAACATAAATAAAGGGACTTTTTTTGAATGAGGAATATTTCATTGATGAGGAACAGGTAGAAAAGCTTTTTGGAGAAAATAATCCGGGAGCTGGTCAATGCCTTTTTTAAAGGGAAGAGCCGGATATAATATGAAAGGATGTGATACTGTGAAGGACAGCTATGCAACATTGAAAAATTGCGCTGAGTATACGATATTTGAATTTGATAATCAGGTAATTAGATTTGAAACATCTTCTAGGTTAGAAAGATACACTAAGGTTCTTACATGGGATCACGGTTACCTTGTGGTTATGGCGAAATATCAAAATATGGATGAGGTTGAGGAATATATTGATTTGATTCCAATTCTTCAAAATCTGTATTACGATGTGGATGAGTTTTTAGAGCCTATTAAGGGGGTAAGAATTGAAAATGCAGCTTAACATCAAAGAAATTGCGGATAAGGCAGACATGATCATTAATGGATACGCTTTTACAAAGGATAATGATCGGGTTCGTGTACTTAATTTGAACTGTCCAAATCATGCAGCGATGATTCTTGAGGGAAGGATTGTCGAGACAAATATGGATGATATTGAAAATGAGATTGTGCTGGATTACTACAAACACAATAAGCAGTTTATGGAGGAATAGGATGCCTAAGTACTACGAATATAAAGTGTGTGGATATTACCTGTATTATACGGCAAGTTGCGTCATTGAGGCGATGCATGTTCATGCAAGTGATAGAAAACTTACGGAATCTGGATCAGCAAAGTTTTTTGTGTTGAGTAATGGAGACACCACGGTAGAAAAGAAGGGGAATTTATCTGATCGGGAAATCAGAAAAATCCGTGCTTTTATAAAAGAGCACTACAAGGAAATGTATATGAAATGGCTGGAAATAGCAGATACGGGATTTTTCGGTGAAAAAAGTGATTGGAAATAATCAAGGAGTAACACCATGGCATACCTCAAAAAAGATAACCCTATCGAGTGCACCAGAGTCATCCATGACCTGATCGCCAACGGGGAAGTAAAGAGAGCGTATCTTCTTTACGGAGAAGAGCACTATCTGGTAAAACAGAATAAGGACAATCTGATGAAGTTTTTGAATCCCCAGGGGGATACCATGAACGTCAACGTGTACACCGGAAGTGGCATCAATGTACCGGAGGTTATTGACGTGGCGGAGACGCTTCCTTTTTTTGCTGACCGCAGGATCATATTACTGGAGGATACGGGACTGTTTAGCGGTGCCGGAGAGGAACTGGCGGAGTATCTGCCTACCGCACCGGAAAGCACCGTATTCGTGTTTGTGGAGCAGACGGTGGACGGACGTTGCAAGCTCATGAAAGCGGTAAAAGATACAGGCGTGGCAGTCAACTATGTGCGCCAGACCCAGCAGACCCTGGAAACCTGGGTAAAAGGGCGGCTCCGTCAGGAGCACAAGCAGGTTCCGGCCAGTGTCATTACCCATTTCCTAAATAAAACCGGGGACAATATGCAGCTCATCGAGCAGGAACTGGAAAAACTGATCTCCTATACATTGGAAAAAGAAGAGATCACGGTGCACGATGTTAACGCTGTGTGTACCACCACCATTGAGGATCATATTTTTGACATGATCGAGTCGGTGAGCATGAAAGATCAGAAAAAGACCCTGATGCTGTACCGGGATCTTCTGACATTAAAAGAGGCACCTGCCAAGATCCTGGCCTTGATCAACGGAGAATTTGCAAGGCTTCTTACCATGAAGGATCTTCAGGGGAAAAATTATAACCGGACCCAGATGGCAGAACGCATGGGAATCAAAGAATTTGTAGTGACCAAGCGGATGCCTATTTTGGGAAAATATACAAAGGAGCAGTTGGAAAACTGCCTTCGCCTGGGCGTGGAAACGGATCAGTCCTTTAAAGAGGGCCGGATCAATGACCGGTTGGCGGTGGAACTTTTGTTAGTGCAGTTAACCGAAACAGCGTAACGGAAAAGAACAGGATCTCAGAAACGGTGTAACGGGAACGGCCGGGATATTTACATGAAACAGAATAAGCCTTTGGACCAAGGCCCTGCCTGAAAAACGGCAGGGCCGGATTTTACGCAAGATGAGGTCCAAAGGCTTTGTTTATGCCTTCCGACAGGGTGTAAGACAGTCGCCGGATGGAGGCATCGATATCTTTGGGAGTTACAAACATGGAATGCAGGCTGGGCAGCAGCAGAGGACTGATGTCCAGATCCTCATCGGAAATTTCGGAAAGGCTGTCGGAAACAATGGTGGCAGCGTCTACTACCGTAGGGATGCCCAGGGATAGAACCGGGATGCCCAGGGTTTCTTCAGACAGACAGTTGCGATGGTTTCCTACGCCGCTTCCCGGATGGATGCCGGTATCGGAGATCTGGATGGTACGGTTCAATCGTTTGATACTTCGGGCAGCCAGTGCATCAATGATGATGCACAGGGAAGGTTCACAGGTGTTGACAATGCCTTTTACGATCTCTAAGCTTTCCATACCGGTCTGCCCCATGACACCGGGAACGATGCCGCTTAACAGATAAGCGGAAGGCTCTTCGAAGGCGGATTGTCCGAATTCCCGGAACAGATGTCGGGAAATACAAAGCTGGTCCACCACATTGGGGCCTAAGCTGTCCGGTGTAATATTGCGGTTTCCCAGTCCCACCACCAGAATAGAGACCGGATGCTGGTGGCTTGTGGGGATCTTGCAAAAATCCCCCAGGCACCTGGCCAGACTTTTTGAAATCTCGGCGTGGTGTCCCTCGTCTTCTTCATTCATTTGGGGAGACTCCAGGGTGACGTAGGTTCCTCTGGGCTTACCGATGGATGCGGCAGCATTTTCCGTAAGGATGCGGACAATGGTTTTTTTGATATGGGTATCTTTGTCACTGAATTCTTCTACCTGGATCCCTTCGCTTTCATAGGGGGTGTGGGTCAGGGCTTCTTTTGCCTCCATGGCAAGGTCGGTTCGGATATGATTCTGATTCATAGAAGTTCATCCTTTCTCTCTGAGCAGTTGTCGCTATCTAGTGTGCCGCTTTCCGCAAAAACTATGCGTGGAAAAACAGTTGACGATAAAATCCGGCTACGATATAATAAATAAGATTGAGTGGCACGAAGCCAGTCGCAAGAGCACGAAGCTTTTGACTAATTATCATATCAAAAGAAAGGTAGGTATAAGCTATGCATATGGCAGACGCTTTGCTTGCTCCGGCTGTTGCGACCACAATGTATGTGACTTCGGCAGCCGCGGCAGGTATTTCCATCAGAAATTTAAGAAAAGAAGAACAATTTACACTGGAACCAGTGACGAAGAAACTCCCCACCATGGCAGTGATGTCAGCATTGGTGTTTGCGGGACAGATGATCAATTACACTATCCCGGGAACCGGTTCTTCCGGACATTTATGCGGAGGAATGTTACTCAGCGCATTGCTGGGACCTTATGCGGGATTTTTATCCATGATCGTCATACTTACTATCCAGTGTCTTTTTTTTGCCGACGGAGGCTTAATGGCTCTGGGGGCAAATATTTGGAACATGGCCTTTTACGGATGCTTTGTAGGATATTTTCTTATTTTTAGACCAATTCTTCGCAGCAAGCTTTTTGCAGGAAGCGGTGAAAAAGCGGCTACCCGCATGAAACTGGGAATTGCAGCTGTATTAGGCTGTATAATAACTCTGCAGCTGGGTGCTTTTTCCGTGGTGATCGAAACCTCTCTGTCAGGAATCACAGAACTGCCCTTTGGCGCTTTTGTGGGACTGATGCAGCCTATCCATCTGGCTATCGGTCTCATCGAAGGCTTGGTGACCACTGCGGTATTATTGTTTGTCTATGAAGCAAGACCGGAATTGATCCGGGAACTGGGTGAAAATGATGCGCAGAAACAGAAATGTAGCTTCAAAACCACCATTGCCATTCTGGCAGCAGTTGTAGTGGTTGTAGGAGGCGGACTTTCCCTGCTGGCAAGTTCTAATCCGGACGGATTGGAGTGGTCTTTATTTGGAAATGCGGAGGCAGGATACTCCTCCAACATGGGTCTTGATGAGGAGAATTACGGAACTTCCAGTACCGCATCCGATAAGGCAGCAGAGATTCAGGAAAAAACAGCCTTTTTGCCGGACTATGCGTTTGCATCCGATTCAGAGAATGCTCTTGGCACCTCAGCTTCCGGAATCGTGGGATCAGCTATGGTGGCAGCAGTAGCAGCATTGGTTTGCTTTGCCGGCGGATTTATGAAACGTAAGAGACAACAGTAAGGAGGAACACCATGAACAAGGCGCAGATGGCGGGAGCAGAGCTTCGGGCAATGGATGAATTGGCAAATGGCCATTCAGCCCTGCATCAGATAGCAGCGCTGCCCAAACTTTTGCTCACCGTTTTGTACATTGTTCTTGTGGTATCCTTTCATAAATATGACCTGACAGGACTGTTTCCCATGATCCTGTTTCCCCTTATGGGATATCAGGTGGCGCAGATACCGGTCCGCACTTGTTTTTACAAGCTGCGGATCGTTTTGCCCCTAGTGTGTGCCGTGGGGTTGTTTAATCCATTTTTCGATAAAACCGTATTGCTCCACATGGGATCCGTGGCAGTCACGGGTGGTGTGATCTCCATGCTGACCCTGATGATGAAGGGAATCCTCACCCTGATGGCGTCTTTTTTGCTGGTGGCCACCACAGGAATGGAAAGGATCTGCGGGGCACTGCGCAAATTACATATGCCCAAATTACTCACCTCGCTGTTGCTTCTGACCTATCGCTATATTTCCGTGTTGTTAGAGGAAGTTTCGGTAATGACTACGGCCTATCAGCTGCGCGCTCCCGGGCAAAAAGGAATCCACATCTCATCCTGGGGTTCTTTTCTGGGGCAGCTTATTTTACGCAGCATGGACCGGGCAGAAGCATTATACGGTAGCATGGTGGTGAGGGGGTTTCACGGAGAGTTTCACTATGCTGATAAAGAGCAGGCAGGGAAAAAGTGCTGGCTGTGTGCTTTTCTCATAGCAATACTGATGTTGCTGTTTCGGGCAGTCAACGTGTCAGCATGGTTGGGAAGCTTTATGGTGTAAGTATTCTGTGGCCGGGAAAAGATTTGGCAGTAGCCTGGTGAATGCCAGTATAAATGGAGGATAACATGCTTCAATTTCAACAGGTAAGCGTTTCATATGAGCACAAAAACAGGATCCTTGATGAGGTGTCCTTTCATATCAGATCCGGAGAGCAGGTAGGGCTTATCGGTGCCAATGGTGCCGGAAAAAGTACCCTGTTAAAGACAGCATTAGGCCTTCTGCCTGCAGAAGGAAAGATCTTTATAAAGAACATTCCTTTGGAAAAGGAAAACCTGACGGCGATCCGTCAGATCCTGGGCTATGTTTTGCAGGACTCCGATAATCAGATGTTCATGCCCACGGTGTATGAGGATATGATCTTCGGTCTTATTAACTATGGTATGAGTCGCAAAGAGGCAGATCAGGTGGTAGAAGAAACCCTGGAGCAGTTAGGACTTGAGCATTTGAAAATGCGGCATAATCACAAACTGTCCGGCGGGGAAAAGAAAATGGCTGCCATAGCCACCATTCTTGCCATGAAGCCGGAAATGATGTTAATGGACGAGCCATCGGCATCCTTAGATCCGAAGAACCGCCGCAGGCTGATCCATCTTCTGAAGAAACTTCCGGAAACCAAGATCATCGCCAGCCATGATCTGGATATGATTTTAGAAACCTGTGACCGGGTGATCTTACTGGATCATGGAAAAATAGTGGCAGATGGGCCTGTGCAGGAACTTTTGCGGGATCAGGAATTGCTGGAGGCACATGATCTGGAACTGCCGTTTTGTCTGGCAGGGATCCCTGATCAGTACGGAATGGCTGATAAGTAAGAAAAAATGCGAAAACCGCAGGAAAACCTATTGACAGAAACAGGTAATTAGATTAGAATACTAGAGTATGTTTACATTAGCACGTCCGTGTCCGGCTATAATGTAACAGATGTGAAATTCATTCATAATGGAGGTGTACGAATTGGCAAACATTAAATCTGCAAAGAAGAGAATCCTTGTAGCTGAGAAGAAGAATGAGAGAAATAAAGCTGCAAAGTCCAAAGTTAAGACTTATGTAAAGAAAGTGGAAGCTGCAATCGAAGCAAATGATAAGGCAGCAGCTCAGGCAGCATTAGTAGAAGCAACATCTGTGATCGACAAAGCTACCAAAAAAGGAATTTATCATAAAAATACTTCTGCCAGAAAGATCAGCCGTTTAACCAAGGCTGTGAACAAATTAGCTTAATTTAAGTAGAAGAACTTTCAAGAACCGGAACCGTCATCCGGTTCTTTTTTATTTCCGGGATAAAACCCGGAAATAAAAAAGAAGTATGGATGCGCACCTCGCGGAGCAAAAACTTATGCGTCGCATACCGCTCGGGCGCGAAAGAGTCGCAAGCGACTCTTTATCCTATATGTCTAAAATCCCCACCCGAAGAATACAATGAAGTATCGGAGATTTTTTCTCTGAAATGAAAAGGAATTTAGGACAAGTAACGATCATGCATAAATGGAACCGACAACGATGGAAAAAGAATCTGATACTTCTTCTGGGCTGTGTTACGGTCCTGCTTATTGTAAAAAATGTGCTGTCCATGGGCGCAGAGCAAAGTATGGCGGGGCGCATCAAGGATCTGGCCTGTGATAAACTGGCCTACGCACTGATCAAGATTCAGGCCCCGGTGCTGACCTGGCAGGTGGAGGAACAGGAGGAGTCCCTGTTTTCCTGGATGGAAAGTCATCTCCTTAGTGGAATTCCCCTGTATACCTATTGCCGTGAAAAACAGCAGTCAGAGACCGCCGTGGAATCTGCCATTACCTTTGAGATGATCCAGGCTTATTCCGAAAATGAGAATGCAGTCACAGCGCAGGAAGAGCAGGGATCGGTGGAAGAAAAGCCAAAAGAGGAAGTGACCAGTAGCGAAGAACAGCAGGAGCAGGACTGCAAGGATTCCCTGGCTGTTTACAGCGGCGATTTCCGTAAAGATGTACTTAGCGTTTTTTCTGAGAAAAAGTTAAAGGATTATGATTATCTGGTATCTCACTTTTACCATGTTGATTCCACCACAGAATTACCAAAGAGTCAGTTGAATTTCAAGAAACTGTTTGAGAAGGATCTTTCCATCAAAACAGACGGCGATGAGCCCAAGATCCTCATCTATCACACCCATTCCCAGGAGGGCTATAAGAATAGCTCCAAGTCTAAGGGAAAAACCGTGGTGGATGTTGGAAACTATCTGACAGAGCTTTTAGAACAGGAGTATCAGATCCCGGTTTTGCATCATACCGGAGAATATGATGTGAAAAACAGGGATACCGCCTATTCTACTGCGTTGCCTGGTATTGAAAAGATCATAAAAGAACATCCCTCCATTGAGGTAGTGATCGATCTGCATAGGGATGGAGTGGGCGACAAGACCCGGCTGGTCACAGAGATCAATGGGAAAAAATGCGCCCAGGTTATGTTTTTTAATGGCGTAAGCCGTTCCAAGGCTTTGGGAAAACTATCTTATCTGGAAAATGAAAACCTCCCTGAAAACCTTGCGTTTTCCTTGCAGATGCAGTTGGCAGCAAGGGTTTATTATCCGACTTTAACCCGGGATATTTATATCAAGGGCTATCGCTATAATATGCATCTAAAGGGAAAAACCATGCTGGTGGAGGTAGGAGCACAGACTAATACCTACGAAGAAGCGAAAAATGCCATGGAACCCCTGGCGGAATTATTAAATCGGGTACTGGTGAAAGAATAAGGTGAAAAATTGGAAGCGTACCTTGCAGGGTGCGCTTTTTCCATTATAAGGAATGATAGATCCATTGCAATTTTCGATAAAAAGCTTGATAATTCCATCGCAACATAGTATGCTAAAGATAAGAAAAAAGCTGAGAAAAAGAGGTATCAATATGGCAGAAGAAAAACTTTTTTGCAGTACCGGAGGATGCACCGCGAAACTGGGTGCGGGGATTTTGAGCAGAGTCTTGGAGAGGCTTCCCAAGGGGGAACCGGATCCGGATCTGTTGATCGGATTTGACAGCAAAGATGATGCGGCAGTATATCGGTTGTCAGATGATATCGCGTTTGTTCAGACCCTGGATTTCTTCCCACCAATGGTGGAAGATCCTTATCTGTTTGGACAGATTGCTGCAACCAATGCCTTAAGCGATATTTATGCTATGGGAGGCGAAGTAAAAACAGCATTAAATATTGTATGCTTCCCGGAGCAGATGGATTTGAATATTTTGGGAGAGATCATGCGGGGCGGATCCGAGAAGGTGATCGAAGCCGGAGGAACCCTGGCAGGTGGTCACTCCATCGCGGATTCCGGCGTGAAATATGGTTTATCCGTAACCGGTGTGGTGCACCCGGATAAGATCCTTGCCAACAATGGGGTAAAACCGGGAGATGTACTGATCTTGACCAAACCATTGGGTGTAGGTATCATCTGCACGGCAAACCGTGTAGGACAGGCTTCCAAAGAAGCTATGGACAAGGCTATGAAGTCCATGACCACCTTAAATAAATATGCGGCAGAGTGCATCCGTCCCTTCCCGGTGCATGGTTGTACCGATGTGACCGGATTCGGTTTTCTGGGACATCTTCATGAAATGCTGGATGGACAGGCATCCTGTGTCATCTATGCTGACCAGGTACCAAAGTTTGAAGAGGCATTAGGATATGCAGATGAATTCCTGCTCACCGCAGCGGGACAGCGGAATCGTAATTTTGCCCAGGGCAGAGTGGAATTTGAAGATGTGGAGTTTGCAATGGAAGAGATCCTGTTTGATCCACAGACTTCAGGTGGCCTTCTTTTCAGCGTGGCTAAGGAAGAAGCGCCCGCGCTGATGGAGCAGCTTAATAAGTTAGTGCCGGCTGCACGGATTGTCGGTGAAGTGATTGAGAAGACCGATGTGGAGATTACGGTAAAAGCAAAAGCCACCAATTAATTGACGTACCGCAGGATCTATGGCCTGCAGAACATAAAGAAACACAGCCAAAGGCTGTACTTAGGAGGAAGAATAAATGATCAAAGTAAACGCAATGGGCGATACCTGCCCAATCCCGGTAGTAAAAACAAAGGATGCCATCAAGCAGTTAGGCGGAGCAGGAGTGGTAGAAACTTCTGTAGATAATGAGATTTCTGTGCAGAACCTGATGAAAATGGCAAAACAGAAAGGTTATGAAGCAAAATCCGAGAAGATTTCCAATACTGAGTTCAAAGTAACCATGACCATCGGTGAGGAGCAGGCAGTAGCTGCAGCAACTGATAATGAACCGGTAGAATGTCTGGTAACGCCAAACGGAGGAAAGAAGAATGTGGTAGTAGCTGTTTCTTCTGCACAGATGGGTGAAGGAAGCGAGGAGCTGGGCAAGACTCTGATGAAAGGCTTTATCTACGCATTAAGCCAGCAGGATGAACTGCCAAGCACCATTTTATTCTATAACGGCGGAGCAAACATTACCTGCGAAGGCAGCGTTTCCCTGGAGGATTTAAAATCCATGGAAGCTCAGGGTGTGGAGATCTTAACCTGCGGAACCTGTTTAAACTTCTATGGCCTTTCCGAGAAGCTGGCAGTAGGCGAAGTAACCAACATGTATGATATTGTTGAGCATCTGGTAAAAGCAGATGTTGTGGTGAAACCATAAATCATGAGACAGAAGAAATTGCAACTGGTCATATCCTTTGAGTCAACAGCTCATGCTATGGCCGTGGAAACCTTTTGTATGGAAAAAGGACTGCCCGGAAGGCTGATCCCCATTCCCAAAGAGATCACGGCGGGATGCGGACTGGCCTGGAAAGCGGATCCGGAGGCAAAAGAGGAACTGCTTCATGCGTTTGAACAAAACGGCATTTCCTATGACGGTGTCCATGAGATCGTGATCTAAAATCTACAAAAGGATAATAATAAAATGAGTGTATCTATTGGAATTGATATCGGTTCCACCTGTGCTAAAACCATTGTGCTGGATGAGAACCGTACCATCCTGCATCGCATTTTGATGCCCACAGGATGGAGTAGTGTGGAAACCGCCCAGACCATCAAAGAGAAGCTGGGGGAGTATTCCATCGATGTGGAAAAAGAAAAGGTGGTGGCCACCGGATATGGCAGGATTTCCGTGCCTTACGCAGATAAGTGCATCACAGAGATCACCTGTCATGGAAGAGGTGCCTGCCACCTCTTTGAACAAGAGGACCTTCTGATCATCGATATCGGTGGTCAGGATACTAAGATCATCCAGGTAAAAGACGGAGCCGTGGTGGATTTTCTTATGAACGATAAGTGTTCCGCAGGAACCGGCCGGTTCATGGAGGTTATGGCCAATACCCTTGCCATGCGTCCCGAGGAACTATGCGAACTGGCTTCGAAAGGAAGCAATACCACCATCAGTTCTCTGTGTACCGTATTTGCGGAGTCAGAGGTTATTAGCCTCATCGGCCGGGGCGAGAAGCGGGAAAATATCGCCTATGCCGTGGTGGATTCCATCGCCACCAAGGTGGTGGGGCAAGCCGGACACATCAGCCGGGGAAATGCGCCGGTATGTCTTACCGGAGGACTATGTGATTTTACCTATTTATGTCAGAGCATCGGGAAAAAATTGGGAACCGATGTGTATAGTAAGCCCGACGGAAGATATGCAGGAGCCATTGGCGCTGCATATTTCGCTGCGGGATTAGGAGAGAGAAAATGATTTACTTAGATAATGCAGCCACCACCATGGTAAAGCCACAGTGCGTGGTGGATGCCGTTACCAAAGCCATGACTTCCATGGGAAATGCAGCCAGAGGAGCCCATAGCTCTGCTCTGGATGCGTCCCGCGTGGTGTATCAGACCAGAGTGAAGCTGGCGGAATTTTTCAACTGTAAAAGACCTGATCATGTGGTCTTTACCACCAATGCCACAGAGAGTCTAAACATAGCTATTCGTGGAGCGCTGGAGCCGGGATGCCACGTGATCACCACAGATCTGGAACATAATTCTGTGTTGCGTCCCTTATACCTTATGGAAAAGGAAAATGGAGTAAAACTTTCCTTTGTGGGAGCAGATAAGCAAGGTAACGTAAAACCGGAGCAGTTTGAAGAACTGATCCGGGAGGATACCAAAGCCATTGTTTGTACCCATGCGTCCAACCTTACCGGAAACGTGGTGGATATTGAAGCAGTGGGCCGCATTGCCAAAGCCCATAACCTGTTGTTCATTGTGGACGCTTCCCAGACAGCGGGAGCACTGCCCATTGACATGGAGCGGATGAATATCGATATTTTATGTTTCACCGGGCATAAGGGACTGATGGGACCCCAGGGAACCGGAGGTATGTGTATCCGGGAGGGCATTGAGATCCGTCCCTTTAAATGCGGAGGAAGCGGTGTTCATTCTTACGATAAAGAACAACCCAAAGAATATCCCACCAGGCTGGAAGCGGGGACGTTAAACAGTCATGGTATTGCGGGCTTAAGTGCAGCCCTGGATTATTTGAATGAAGTGGGCGTGACCGCCATAGAGGAAAAAGAAAGCTACCTGGCGAAACGCTTTTATGAAGGAGTTTCCGCCATTGAGGGAATCACGGTTTATAGTGATATGCAGGCAAAAGAGCATACCGGAGTGGTGACCTTAAACATTAGGGACTATGATTCATCCATGGTTTCCGATGCCCTGTCTACAGACTACGGGATCGCCACCAGACCGGGAGCGCACTGTGCACCCAGAATGCACCAGGCATTGGGAACTACCGAGCAGGGGGCGGTGCGTTTCAGTTTTTCCTGGTTTAACACGGAAGAAGAGGCAGATGCCGCCATTGCAGCAGTAAAGGAGCTGGCGGAAGAAGAATAAAAAACAAACATAGGAGGAGAAGAGATGTCAGATTACGTAAAAATGTGGGAAGAGTTAGGCATGGACTTAGATGCGCATGACAATTTGTGCCAGGTATTGCCAACTGCAGTGGGGGATGTATTTTTAACCCAGGAAAACAGACCAAAGGCTATGGATTTCTGGGATATGGTAATTTCTGAAGTTCACGGTATCAGACCGGCAGAACTTATAGAAGAGCAGAAGAAGGGAAGAAAAGTATTCGGAACCTTCTGTGTGTATGTACCGGATGAAGTAGTGATCGCAGCCAATGGTATCGTAACCGGACTTTGCGGCGGATCCCAGTTCTGGGTACCGGACGGAGAAGCAGTACTTCCGAAAAACACCTGCCCTCTGGTAAAAGCATCCGTAGGAGCAAGACTTGGAAAAACCTGTCCCTTCTTCCGCATTGCAGATATGTATGTGGGTGAGACCACCTGTGACGGCAAGAAGAAAGCTTATGAGATCTTGGGCGAGGACGTTCCTATGTATGTGATGGATGTTCCTCAGATGAAGAGAGAAAAAGACATCCTGAAATGGAAGGACGAGATCAAAGAATTCGCTGCAAAGGTAGAGGAATTCACCGGAAACAAGATCACAACAGAGAAACTGGCTGAGGCTATCAAGATCGTAAATGAGAAGCGTAAAGCAATGCAGAGAGTTTACGATTGCCGTAAGAATAAATGTCTTCCGATCTCCGGAAGAGATACCCTGCTTATGACCCAGATCTCCTTCTTTGATGATCCGGTACGTTGTGCCCAGATGTGCAACCGTCTGGCAGACGAACTGGAGCAGAGGATCAAAGACGGTGTCAGCGTGGTAAAAGAAGGAACCAAGAGAATCTTAGTTACAGGAACTCCGCTGGCAGTTCCAAACTGGAAGTTACATAACATCATCGAAACCAGCGGTGCAGTAGTAGTATGTGAAGAAATGTGTACCGGAACCAGATATTTCGAGAACCTTGTGGATGAAACCGCAGACAATCTGGAAGATCAGTACATGGCTTTATCACAGCGTTATATGAAGACCAACTGTGCATGCTTCACACCGAATACCGGACGTATCGACGACATCCTTCGTATGGTAAAAGAGTACCAGGTAGACGGAGTCATCGACTGCAGCCTGAAGTTCTGCTGTCTGTATGATACCGAGAAGTATTCCGTATCCAGAGCATTGAAAGAAGCCGGAGTACCGGTACTTAGCCTGGAAACCGATTACGCAGATACCGATGCAGAGCAGTTAAGAACCAGGATCGGTGCTTTCGTGGAGATGTTGAATGAACAATAGTGATGTCCGCTATTACATCCTGTTTGCTAATTACGAGCATGGCATGGCGTTGCATGAGCTACTGGATAAGGAGGAAATACCCAACCGTATCGCACCTGCACCCAGAGCCATTCAGGGTGAACTGTCCTGTGGCGTGTCCCTTGTACTGGAACCGGAGGCAGTGGAAGATGCCAAACGCTGCATCAAAGAGCACCATGCAGATTATTACGACATCGTTCCTTTGGCAGGACAGATGAAGTCCAAGCGGGATAAATATTGTTGAGGAAAATGAAAAGGGCGTCCCATTTTGGGGGCGCCCTATATAAATGTTACAGGAAAGATTGTGGCTTGCACTGCTATAGAAATAATTTCAAAATCACTTTTGCCCAGGAAAGATAAGAAGGGACAATCGAATCAAGTGCTTTTTTGGCTGCGATCACATCCT
Organism: Lachnospiraceae bacterium; assembly: GCA_051878875.1. GTDB lineage: Bacteria > Bacillota > Clostridia > Lachnospirales > Lachnospiraceae > XBB1006. Next base: position 53,403 of record JBJEKY010000113.1, read on the forward strand.
GCGAAGTCAATTCACCTATTTTTTCAAATACGTCGCCTGCCGCCTGAGTATCACCCAAGGCTATCATGGCCTGGGCATGATCACCAAGGGCAAAATATTTTCCAATGGCCAGAGCCCCCACAGAAAAATCGCCTGCTGCAACGGCGCCCAACGAAATCACTCCCAAACTGACAGCTCCGGCAGAAAAAATTCCGATAGAGAGGGAGCCTGCCGAAAGGATGCCCAGCGCAAATAATCCGATGGAAAGTAGTCCCAGGGAAAATAATCCGAAGGATAAGAACCCCATGGAAAAAAGCCCCAGGGAAAGAAATCCTTTTGCCCGTAGTCCTATGGCGATCACACCACGGGCATTGAAACCCAGGGCGATAATACCTTTTGCGTTTCTGCCGATATGCCACAATGGCATACCGCAGAACGTTTTTTTACTTTTTCGATCCCGTATGCGAGCGCCGGAAAAACTGTTTTGCTCTTGAAAGTCATCATCCTTGAGCAGATAATCCAGTGAGCAGTTAAATAATTTACTCATCCGTATCAGTTTGTCGGTTTCGGGATAGGAAATATTGCTTTCCCATTTACTGATGGATTGTCTGGACACACCCAGAATATCTGCCAGTTGTTCCTGTGTGTAGTTGTTCTCCTTACGAAGTTTTGAAAGTTTGTCACCTAAAGTCATGGTAATCCTCCATTCTGAACAATCTGTTTGTAAAAATGATACCCGGGTACCGCCTGAAAGACAACCATCATCAGGGTTCTATATGTAAACTACAGGTTGCATTGCCGATTATCCTGTCGATATATCTTTTCTTTTACAAAAATCCTTAGTTCCAGGAATAGCATAAACAGTGTCGCGATCAGAAAACCGATCATCAAAACATGATGGAAAATTGCGAAATAAGCGATGTATATAAGGATAGCCAATAAGTACACAATAACCAGAATGTGCCATTTCTTGGCGGAACTGTCGCTAACGATCTTCTTTTTTACAGAACGGTCTCCTTTGATCAGTTCATCCAGGCTCAAACCAAACTCCTCACTGATCGCGATCAGATTGGCAATATCGGGAATACCCTTGTCAGTTTCCCATTTGGTGATCGCCTGCCTGGATACATTTAACTTTTCAGCAAGCTGTTCTTGTGAAAGACCTGCCTGTTTTCGTTGCTCTCTGATCTTTTCGCCTAAACTCATCTTTGAATCCTCCCTGCTTAAATTTGTAGGTTTAT